>NZ_RAWA01000445.1 GCF_003611675.1 Corallococcus sp. CA053C | reverse complement strand
CTGCTTGTCTGCTAATCTGGGGGCGGGCTGACGGTCCGGGGATTCCGGTGGGGGCTCCTGCGCGGGACCCGAGGCCCGGGAGGACTCTCTTCCTGGAAGGCGCCACACGGCACGCAGCGGGACCCTTCGTTAGCTTTCCGTGCAGTGCCCGTCGTCGTGCCCATTCTCCATTGGAGTGTCTGTCCTGAGCCCCGTTCCACGCTACGAATCCCTGTTCAAGGCGGGTGACCTGGAAGGGGCCCGCCGCGAGGCGCTGAAGGCGCACGAGCAGAACGCCTCCGACTGGCGGGCGATGCTCACGCTGTCTCGGCTGGCCCTCGTCGACGGCGACGAGGCGCGCGCGGAGTCCTTGCTGCTGGGCGTCACCCGGGCCGGCGCGGGCGAACAGCGCGAGACGCGGCTCGTGAGCGCGGCGCTGCACACGCGGCGCGGCGAGTGGCCCGAGGCCCTGGGGCTCTACCTCGCGCTCGTGGCGGAGCCGTCGCCGCCCACCGAGGCCTTCTTCGGCCTGGGCTACGTGCACGTGGAGCAGGGGGACGCGGCCGCCGCGCACCCGTCGCTGGCGCATGCCGTGGCGCTGGAGCCGCGCGTGGCGCTGCACCACTTCCAGCTCGCCCGCGTGCTCTTCCTGCTGGACCGGTTGGAAGAGGCCTTCGCGCACCTGGAGCGGTCGCTGCACCTGGATCCGTGGCACGCGCCCAGCTACCTGGTGTTCGCGCGGGCGCTGGAGGCGGGCGGTGAACTGGAGGCGGCGGAGGACCTGCTGCGCCAGGGGCAGAAGGCGGTGCCGGACGACGTGGGCCTGCTCAAGGCGCTGGCGGATGTGCGGCTCGCGCGCGGCAACGTGCGGGGCGCGGTGTCCGCCGCGGAGGCACGCGTGCGGGTGGAGCCCGAAGGCGTCGCGGCGCTCGGGCACCTGGCCCGCCTGCGCGTGACGGAGCGGCGCTTCCGCGAGGCCCTGGAGCTGTGCGACCAGTTGGAGGCGCGCGGCATGTCCACCGGCCTCAGCCGCTCCGTGGAGGCGCTGGTGTTCGAGGCGCAGGAGCCCCCGGACGTAGAGCGCGCGCTCACCGCGTGGCGCGAGGCCGTGCGCCTGTCCCCGGAGGACTGGATGCCCGCGTGGCGCCTGGGCCTGCTGCTGCTGCGTCAGGTGGAGGGCGGCCCGCCGGAGGCCGCATGGCCCGCGCGCGACCTGCTGGCTCAGGCGCACCACCGCGCGCCGCACCGGCCCGAACCCGTCCTGTCGCTCGCCCACGTGGAGGCCCGGCTGGGCGACCGCGCTCCGGCGAGGACGCGGCTGGTGTCGCTGCTGCGCCAGCCCGCGCTGGCGCCCGAGTGGCGGGCGCAGGCCGAAGCGCTGCTCACGGAGCTGGGCCCGCGCTGACGCGGGTTCAGGCGGCGAGCTGCTTGCGCAAGAGCCGCGTCAGCTCTCCGGCGTCCACGGGCTTCGGCAGCAGCTCCGCGCCGTAGCGGATGGCCACGGGGATGAGGTCATCCAGGTCCGAGTGGCCGGTGAGGAAGATGAACGGCGCGCGGCACTCCTGCAGCTCGCGCATGGCGATGAGCACGTCGGAGCCGTTCATGTCCGGCATGTTGTAGTCGCACAGGATGGCGGCCACGCCGGACAGGTCCAGGTGGAACGCCTCGGCGGGGGACTGCACCGTCAACACCGTGTAGCCCGCTCTACGCAGGACATCTCCCACGGTTGCGAGGACGAAGAGGTCATCGTCGATGACCAGCACGCTTGGCATGGGGACTTCCTCCGGCGCCGCGAGGCCCTGACTGTATCCGAGACCGACCTGCCGCGCGCCCCACCCCCCACCCGGGAGGTTGCCTGGGTTTGTCGTGAGGTGTGTGCGCGCGGCGCGCCTCAGGGCTTCGAGGGGATGAGGATGAGCTGCTCCTGGGGTGGGTTGAGGTACTCGGCGCCGGTGGCGGTGACGACGGCCATCTCCTCCACGGAGAGGATGCGCAGCGCGTCCGGGCTGCTGCCGTCCTTCCAGGCGAAGAACCCGTCGAACGCGAACACCTGACCGGGCTGGAGCGTGCGCAGCGCGGAGCCCGTGGGCGGCTTGTCGGACTGCGCGCCGGAGAGCGCGGGGCCGGCGTCGTGCGCCCAGTAGCCCACCGGGTGGCCGGTGCCCCACATCACGGGCTCGGAGCCCGCCTCGCGCATCCAGTCACGCTGGGCCTTGTCCACGTCGTAGCCGCGCACGCCGGGCTTCATCGCCGCGAGCGCGATGCGGCTGCCCTTCTTCGACTTCTCCCACTTCGCCAGCGCCTCGGCGGAGGGCTGCTTCTCACCCGGCGCCAGCACGTACGCGAAGCGCTGGATGTCCGTCACCCAGGTGCCGCCCACGCGGATGCCGAAGTCCGTCTGGATGAAGTCCCCCGGCTGGATGACGCGGTCGGTGGCGTTGGAGTGACCGCGCGTGGGGCCGCTGTTCACATTGGGGTTCTGGTCCGGCTGCCACCCGTCGCCCACGCCCAGCTCCGCGATGCGCTTCTTGAGGAAGCGCGCCACATCCGAGTCGCGCGTCCTGCCCGGCACCACCGTGCGGTAGGCCTCCTCCTCCAGCTGCGCGGTGATGGCCGCGGCCTTGCGCATGATGTCCACCTCCTCCGGCAGCTTCACCGACAGCCACTCGGAGACGAGGTCCTCGGAGGACACCAGCCGCTTGCGCAGCGCGGCCGGGAGCGCCGCCTCCAGCTTCGCGCGCTGGGTGGCGGACAGCCCGTCCGCGATGGACATCCGCTCCGACGAGTTGACGGCCACCTTCGCGGGCTTCGCCTTCACGAGCCGCGCGGCGACGAGCGCGAGCACGTCCGCGCCCCGGTCCACCGGCACCACCTCATCCACCACCGCCATGTCCTTGAGCGCGGTGGCCTCGCCCTCGGGGGACAGCGCCAGCGAGCGCACGTGGGCGCCGTCGCGCAGGAACAGGAACGCCGCGGTGCCGCCCGCGTTCTCCCCGCCCACATGGCCCGCGAGCGGGTCGTTGTCGTTCTCACGGCAGAGCACCACCCACGCGTCCACACCCGCGCGCGCCATGGCCTGGGGCAGGAGCTTCTGGAGGCGCTCCTTGCGCAGGCGCGGCCACGCACCTTCCGCGGCGGGAACGGCGGGCGCCGCGTGGGCGACGGAGGCGAACAGCAGGGCGGAGAGGAGGACGGGCCGGACGCGCGTCATGGGTGCGTTCTTCCTGGGTGGGGGAGGGCGCTGATTCTTCGCCGATTGTTCCACGAGCGCGCGCCAATGAAACCCACGAGCGGCGGAGGCATGGCTCGCTTAGAGTGGAACCATGGCCAAAACGGCACCCCGCAAGTCCCCGGTGAAGGCGAAGAAGCAGCCCACGCGCCCGCCCGAGCCCGTGAAGCCCCCGGCCCGGCCGGCGAAGTCGGTGAAGTCGAAGGTGGAGCCGCCCCGCCGCGCCTCCTCGTCGGCCCCGAAGCCTCCCGTGCTGGAGGCCGAACCCGTCTTCGAGTCCGGTGCCGTTCCGGATCCCCGCGAAGAGGACCGCAAGCGCCTGCCCGCTGGCGAGCCGAAGGGCCGGGTGCTGCCCTTTGAAATCGACCCCGCGCAGCTGGAGGCTGGTCTCAAGAAGCTCCAGGGCGAACTGGTGCACTGGACCAACAAGGGCCGCTACACGAAGGTCCGCTTCAAGTTCCGGGGCAAGCAGCTGCTGCCCGACCTGCCGCTGGCCGCCGTCGTCGCCGCCGAGGGGCTCACGTTCTACTGGGGCGGCATCCTGCGCATGCTGGTGGCGAACGTCGTGGGCCGCAGCGTGTTCGAGGTGGAGCTGGTCAACGACGCGGACAAGCGCGTGCAGGCGGGCCGTGAAGCGCTCCTGTCCGGTGACGTGGACCAGGCGCTCACGCTGTTCCGCGAGGCCCTGTCCATGGACCGGGACAACCCCGCCGCGCACCTCAACGTGGGCGTGGCGCTGAAGCTCAAGGGCGACCGCGAAGGGGCCCTGGCCGCGTTCGACATGGCGAAGAAGAAGGACCCCGAAGGCGGTGTGGGCGCGGAGGCCGAACGGCTGTCCGCGAGCCTCCGACCGAAGGGCTGAAAAAGGTCCAGAAACACGCGTTCCGCGGGGCTGAAAACGCACCGCCCGGGTGTTCAAGACGAGCCCCTGGAATGGCCTCTTCCCGCGCCTGGAACCGGGCGGGCGGGCAGCCAGGGCACATGCCCCCTGTTTCCCCTGTTGACTGAGGGAAATCCAGGGGTTACGAACACTCTCCCATCGGGCGGAGCCCCCCACGTGAGGGGCCCGTCCGCACCTTCCAGAGCCCATGGCTGACGACACCACCGACACGCCGGCAACGCCTTCCGCGCCTCCTCCGTCGAGCGGCGCCGGAGAGCTCATTCCCATCAACATCGAAGACGAGATGCGCCGTTCGTATCTCGACTACTCGATGTCCGTCATCATCGGCCGCGCGCTGCCAGACGTGCGCGACGGCCTCAAGCCCGTGCACCGTCGCGTCCTCTTCGCGATGAACGACCTGGGCAACCTCCACAACCGCGCCTACAAGAAGAGCGCGCGCGTGGTGGGTGACGTCATCGGTAAGTACCACCCGCACGGCGACTCGTCCGTGTACGAGGCCATGGTGCGCCTGGCGCAGGAGTGGAGCCTGCGCTACCTGCTGGTGGACGGCCAGGGCAACTTCGGCTCCGTGGACGGCGACTCCCCCGCGGCCATGCGTTACACCGAAGTGCGCATGGACCGGCTGGCGGAGGAGCTCCTGTCGGACATCGACAAGGAGACCGTCGACTTCGGGCCCAACTACGACGACTCGCTGGAAGAGCCGCTCGTCCTGCCGGCCAAGTTCCCCAACCTCCTCGTCAACGGCAGCAGCGGCATCGCGGTGGGCATGACCACCAACATCCCGCCGCACAACATGACGGAGGTGGTGACGGGCACGCTCCACCTCATCGACAACCCGGCGTGCACCGTCCGGGACCTGATGGAGTTCATCAAGGGGCCGGACTTCCCCACCGCGGCCATCATCACCGGCCGCGAGGGCATCATGCGCGCCTACGAGACGGGCCGGGGTTCCATCCCCATCCGTTCGCGCACGGAGATCGAAGCGAACAAGAAGGGCGACCGTGAGGCCATCATCGTCACGGAGCTGCCCTACCAGGTGAACAAGGCCCGGCTCATCGAGAAGATCGCCGAGCTGGTGCGCGAGAAGAAGCTGGAGGGCATCAGCGACATCCGCGACGAGAGCGACCGGCAGGGCATGCGCATCGTCATCGAGCTCAAGCGCGATGCGATGTCCCAGGTGGTGCTCAACAACCTCTTCTCCATGACGCAGCTGGAGACGACGTTCGGCGTGGTGATGCTGGCCATCGACGGCGGGCAGCCGCGCACGCTCGACCTGAAGCAGATGCTGGAGCGCTTCGTCGCGCACCGCCGCGACGTGGTGACGCGCCGCACGCGCTACGAATTGCGCAAGGCGCTGGCGCGCATGCACATCGTCGAGGGCCTGCTGGTGGCCCAGGACCTCATCGACCTGGTGGTCAGCCTCATCCGCGCGTCCCGCGACCCGGACGAGGCCCGCTGGGGCCTGATGAACATCCTGTCGCCGGAGCTCTACACGCGCGAGCACTTCAAGGACCTGCAGCGCATCGACTACGCGCACGCCAAGGCGCAGATGGAGCTGCTGGTCAGCCGCGCTCGCAACGAGGAGCCGTCCTACGGGGGGCTGGCGCACAAGTACGAGGGCGCGGGCTTCAGCGAGGACCAGGCGCAGAACATCCTGGAGATGCGCCTGCAGCGGCTCACCGGCCTGCAGCGCGAGGAGCTGTTCCGCGAACTCATTGGCCTGGCGCGCGACATCATCCGGCTGCAGGACATCCTCGCCAACGAGAACAGCCTGCTGAGCGTCATCAAGGCGGAGCTGATGGAGATCCGCGAGCGCTACGGTGACAAGCGCCGCACGGAGATCAGCGGCGCGGTGGACGAGTTCACCAACGAGGACCTCATCGCCGAGGAGACGATGGTGGTCACGCTCTCGCACACGGGCTACGTGAAGCGCTCGCCCCTGTCGGAGTACCGGGCGCAGAAGCGCGGCGGGCGCGGCAAGACGGGCGCGGGGACGAAGGAGGACGACTTCGTCACCAAGGTGTTCGTGGCCAGCACGCACGCGTACCTGATGCCCATCACCACCAAGGGCAAGCTGTACTCGCTGAAGGTGTACCAGATTCCCCAGGGCAGCCGGACGTCGCGCGGCAAGGCCATCGTGAACCTGGTGCAGTTCGGTGAGGGCGAGCGGCTGGCGCAGGTGCTGGTGACGCGCGACTTCCCGGAGAACCGCTACGTCTTCTTCGTCACGAAGAAGGGCGTGGTGAAGCGCACGGACCTGAGCGCGTTCGACAGTGTGCGCGCGAGCGGCATCATCGCGCTGGGCATCGACGACGGCGACGAGCTGGTGGGCGTGATGATCACCGACGGGACGAAGGACATCCTCCTGTCCACGGCCTCCGGCATGAGCATCCGCTTCCCGGAGAGCGACGTGCGCTCCATGGGCCGGCAGGCCTACGGCGTGAAGGGCATCACGCTGGAAGAGGGCGACGAGGTCGTCGGTGCGGACCTGATGGAGCCGGAGAAGGCCGTGGCGGAGCCGGAGGCCGGCGCGGAGCCGGTGCCGGCGGTGGAGCGCGACAGCGCCATCCTCACCGTGACGGAGAACGGCTACGGCAAGCGCACGCAGGACACCGAGTACCGGCAGCAGGGCCGAGGCGGCAAGGGCATCATCGACATCAAGACCACCGAGCGGAACGGCCGCGTGGTGGGCGTGGTGCAGGTGAAGGACACCGACGAGGTGATGATCGTCACCAACGGCGGGATGCTCATCCGCATGAAGGTGAAGGAGATCTCCGTCATCGGCCGCAACACGCAGGGCGTGCGCCTCATCGCGCTGGAGAACGGCGAGGAGAAGGTGATGGCCATCTCCAAGCTGCCCGAAGGCGAGGAGTCGGAGGAGGAGACCGAGACCACCTCTCCGGTGGAGGCGGCTCCGGGTGAAGCGGCTGCCGCGACGCCGTTCGATGACGCGGCGGCCCCAGCCAGCTCGGAATCGGGTTCGGACTCGGACGCGGCGGGCAGCGAGCCCGGTTCGGAAGGCTGAACGCCGGGCGGTAGTTCGTGAGGGACCGGAGGGTCGGGAACGGGGCGCGGGATGCGCTTCCGGGTCCCGGCCCTCTTCATTTGGGGCAGGGGCTACTTGCGGGTGAGGTCCTTGGGCACCTTGATGCCGGCGGTCTGTTCGTCCAGCCAGACGATGTGCATCACCCACCAGCGCTGGCCGTCGTTGAACAGCTGGAGGCTGTTGACGCCCTTGGCGACGACGGGGCCGTCCTGGGCCTCGCGCGTCTCGTAGGTGCTCATCACCTGCACCAGGTCGCCGAAGCCGAGCGTCTGGCGGGCGGTCTCCTTCTCGAAGAAGGAGTGCGCGGCGGAGACCTCCGTGCCCATGGCGACGTATTCGTCCGGCGTGATGGGGCGCGCGTGGAGGCCGGTGGCGGCCTTGACGTGCACGAGCGGCACCAGCGTCGCGCCGGGGTGGAAGAGGGAGCGGAAGCGGGCCCAGTCGCGAGGCGTGCCCGCGGGGCCGCTGATGACGTCGTAGAGGGCCTTGAGGAGGGAGTCGATGGACTTCACGTCCTCCGGCTTCGGCGCGGGGAGCTGGGCGAGCGCGGCCTGGGTGCGCTCGGCGGCGGCCCGGATGGGATTGGGCTTCGTCGCCGCAGCGGGCGCTGTCGGGGCGGCCTTGGGC
>NZ_RAWA01000444.1 GCF_003611675.1 Corallococcus sp. CA053C | reverse complement strand
GGGCGGGACGTTAGCCAATGGGGCAAACATCACACCTCGCACACCTCGCCTTGCCTCCCAGGGGGGGCGGTGACAGCTTCGGACGCTCCCTATGGCCATTCGCTACGCCCTGCCCAACGGTCTCACCGTCGTCTTCGAAGAGCAGCACGCCGCCAAGGTCGCGGCCTTCCAGGTCTGGGTCAAGGCCGGCAGCGCGGACGAGCGTCCGGACCAGGCGGGACTCGCCCACCTGCACGAGCACATGCTCTTCAAGGGCACCGAGCGGCGCGGCCCCGGTGAGATTGCCCGGGACATCGAGGCGCACGGCGGAGAGATCAACGCCTGGACGTCCTTCGACCAGACCGTCTACCACATCGTCATCGCCAGCCAGTTCGCCCGCACGGGCCTGGACATCCTGGGGGACGCGGTGCGCCGCTCCGCGTTCGACAAGGAGGAGCTGGCGCGCGAAATCGAAGTCGTGTGCGAGGAGATCAAACGCAGCTCCGACTCACCGTCGCGCCGCGCTTCCCGCGCGCTGTTCTCCACCGCGTTCCAGACGCACCCCTACCGGCTGCCCGTCATCGGCACCGAGGAGAGCGTGCGCAGCTTCACCCGCGAGAAGGTGCTGGAGTTCTACCACCGGCACTACACGCCCCAGAACCTGGTGCTGTCGGTGGCGGGCGACCTGCGCGAGGCGGACCTGCGCCAGTGGGTGGAAGAAATCTTCGGCGGTGACTGGGGCCGGCCCTACGCGGGCCCGGTGCCGCGTCCCCGCGACCCCGCCTCCACCGGCCGGCGCGTCGTCGTGCAGGCCGAGGACGTGAAGGAGGCCTACCTGCACCTGGCCTTCGCCATCCCCGAGCTGGAGCACCCGGACGTGCCCGCGCTGGACGTGCTGGCGATGATCGCCGGCCAAGGGGATTCGTCGTGGCTGGTGCGCGAGGTGAAGCGCCGCCAGCACCTGGTCAACGACGTGCACGCCTCCGCGTACACGCCCAAGGACCCCGGCATCTTCTCCGTGAGCCTCACGCTGCCGCCCGCGCAGGCGCTCAAGGCGCTGACGCAGACCGCGCGCGTGCTGGAGGCGATGCGCGTCACGGCCGTGACGGAGGAGGAGCTGCGCACGGTCAAGGCGGTGCTGGAGGCGGAGGCCATCTTCCGCAAGGAGACGGTGCAGGGCACCGCGCGCAACCAGGGCTCGTACCAGACCAGCCCCGGCGGCCTGGAGTCCGAGGCCCGCTACATGGAGGACATCCGCAACCTCAAGCCGGAGGACCTGCGCCGCGTGGCGCACCAGTACCTGCGGCTGGAGCACGCCGTCGTCACCGCGCTCGTGCCCGCATCGGCCGAAATGACGGAGGCCCAGGTGCACGCCGCGCTGGACGAGGCGGCCAAGGGTCCCGTGCTGCTGCCGCCCGAGCGCACCGCCCGTCAGGCGCCGCCCGAGGCCCCGGCGCGTCCGGCCCGGAGCACGGTGGGCGCCGCGCGCTCGGAGGTGTTCCAGGAGAAGCTGCCCTCCGGCGCGACGCTGGTGGTGCGCGTGGAGCCGCACGTGCCGCTGTTCGCGATGCGCGCGGCCTTCTCCGGCGGCGTGCGCTACGAGACGCCCGCCGACAACGGCATCACCACGCTGCTCAGCCGCACCCTCACGCGGGGCACCTCCACGCTCAGCGCGGATGACGTGTCCCAGTTGGGCGACCTGTACGCGGGCAGCCTGAGCGCGCAGGGCGGCCGCAACTCCGTGAGCCTGCGGGCGGAGTTCCTGTCGCGCTACTTCGAGCCGGGCTTCCGGCTGTTCGCCGACTGCCTCCTCAACCCCGCCTTCCGCGAGGAGGAGGTGGCCCGCGAGCGCGCGCTGCTGCTCCAGGACATCCTTACGCGCGAGGACAAGCCGTCCGGCGTGGCGTTCGAGCTGTTCTCGAAGACGCTGTTCCGCGAGCACCCGTACCGGCTGTCGCTCGCGGGCGAGCAGGCGTCGGTGGAGAAGCTGGGGCCGGACCAGCTGCGCGCCTATCACCGGGCGCACATGGATCCGTCGCAGATGACGCTCAGCGTGGTGGGCGACGTGCGCGTGGAGGAGGTGCTGGCGCTGGCGCGCGAGTACTTCGGAAAGTCGCGCGGCGGCGCGGTGCCCCCGAAGAAGGTCGTGCCGGAGGCGCCGCCCGAGTCCCCGCGCCTGGAGAAGAAGGTGCTCTCTCGCGCGCAGACGCACCTGGTGATGGGCTTCCAGGCCGCTCGGCTGACGGACCCGTGGCGCATCCCGCTGGACGTGCTGTCCACGGTGCTGTCGGGCCAGGGCGGGCGGCTCTTCGTCGAGCTGCGCGACAAGCGCTCCATGGCCTACAGCGTGAGCAGCTTCGCCATGGACGGGTTGGACCCCGGCTACTTCGCCGTCTACATGGGCACGAGCCCGGAGAAGGTGGACGCGGCGTTGGCGGGCATGCGCGCGGAGCTGGAGCGCATCCGCGACGAGCCCATTCCAGAGGCGGAGCTGGAGCGCGCCAAGCAGCACATCATCGGCTCGTATGAGATCGACCTTCAGCGCAACAGCTCGCGCGCGATGCTGCTGGCGCTGGACACCTGCTACGGCGTGGGGCTGGAGAACTTCCTGCACTACTCCGAGCACGTGGCGAAGGTGACGGCGGCGGACGTGCAGGCGGTGGCCCGGCGGGTCATCGACTTCAACCGCATGGCCATGGCCGTCGTCGGACCGTGACAGTCAGGTGGGGAAGCGCCGACAGCGCTTCCCCATCGCACCGGCTGGGGTAGAAGGGGCGCCATGTCCCAGACCTACCTTTCACTCACCGTGGATATCGCGGAGGAAGCGTCCGAGATCCTCCAGGATCTCCTCCACGAGGCCGGCGCCCTGGGCCTGGAGGTCCGCGACCACGAGATGCCCATCATGCCGGGCATGCGCGTCCCCGCCACGGGGGAGTCCATCGTCGTCGCCTACTTCGAGGACCGCGAAACCGCGGAGAGCGCCCGCGACGCGGTGGCCGAGTCCCACCCCAAGGCGCGCATCACCCTGGACGAGCAGCCCCAGCAGGACTGGAGCAATGAGTGGAAGTCACTCATCAAGTCCGTGCAGGTGGGCCGCCTCTGGGTGGGCCCGCCCTGGGAAGCGGAGAACGCGCCCCAGGACAAGGTGCGCATCGTCATTGAACCGAAGATGGCCTTCGGCACGGGGGACCACCCCACCACGTCGCTGTGCCTCGCGGCGGTGGATGACTTCATGTCCACGCACCCGGGCGCGAGCGTGCTGGACGTGGGCACCGGCACGGGCGTGCTCGCCATCGCCGCGAAGAAGCTGGGCGCGGGCACCGTCGTCGGCACCGACAACGACCCCGTCTGCGTGGAGCTGGCGCGGGAGAACTGCACCGACAACGCGACGCCGGACCTGGACATCTCCGAGCGCGAGCTGACCGCCGTGCCGGGCACCTTCGACCTGGTGCTCGCCAACATCCTGGCCAACACGCTGATTGAGCTGGCGCCGCTCATCGTCGCGAAGGCGAAGGACCGGCTGGTGCTGGCCGGCGTGCTCGCGCACCAGCGCCTGGACGTGGAGGCCGCGTTCCGGCAGTTCGGGTGCACGGTGCTCGCGGGCGCGCAGCAGGGCGAGTGGGTGCGCATCGACTTGAAGCGCTGACGGACGCCTGGAAACAAAGGGGGGTCGGGCCGCGAACCGTCGTCCGCCAACCCGACCCCATCCTTGGACTCGCGAGGCTTTCCCCCTGTACCTCAGGTCCTCGCGACTCCCGCCGTGTGCCGGGAGTCATTGCAGTCCGCGTGCCTGCCCTTCGCAGCTCCGAGCCCGGGGAGCCCCGGAGTGCAGGGGCCCCGGGTTGTAGCGGGACGGGTTACGGGGGGCCCGGAGTGTGTGACCTTCCGCGCTACAACCCCTGGACGCCTTTCAGCGGAAGCCGAGTTCTCCGACCGCTCGCAGGGTGCCCGTCACTTCTCCCCGGGTGTTGAAGAGGCGCGGCTCCGCGTGGTGTTCCAGGCCCGTCATGGGCAGCGTGAGGTTCTGCTGTGCGGCCACGGCCCCGAGCACCGCGAGGAGCGCGGGCGCGGCGCACCTCGCGTCACCGTCCTCCACCTTGAGGGCCACGCCCAGCCGGGCGCGGGGGAGCGCGGCGCAGTAGACACCCTCGGCGCCAATCTTCACCACGGCCTCGCCCCGGAAGGCCGTCAGCATGTCCGTGCACGCGCGCCCCTTGCCGCCCACGAGCTCCGGGTGCGCCAGCATCGCTTCACGCAGGCGGCGCGCGGAGGGGTCCTCGGAGATGCCGAAGCGGGCCCACGCGGTGGCCATGGCGCGCAGGGACAGGGCGAAGGCCACGGCGAGGCAGCCGTCCACGCCCTTCACGAACGCGTCGCGCGGCAGGCCCGTCCACTTCGCGACCTCGTCCTGGATGCGCTCCTGCACCGGGTGGCCGGCGCTGGCGTAGCCCTTCGGATCCCACCCGTGGTGACGGGCCAGCGCGAGCATGCCGGCGTGCTTGCCGGAGCAGTTGTTCCACCGGGGCGTGAGCACCACGCCCGCGCGCAGCGCTTCTTCCGCGACCGTGGGCGACAGCGGCGGATGCGGGCCGCACGCGAGCTGGTGTTCCTCGCAGCCGCACGCGCGCAGCATCTGCATCGCGAGCGCGCGGTGCATGGGTTCGCTGGAGTGGGATGCGCAAGACAGCGCCAGCTCACGCGGGCCGAAGCCGTAGCGGTCCGCCGCGCCGTCCTGCACCAGGGGCAGCGACTGGAAGGGCTTGGCCGCCGAGCGCCAGAAGGTGACGCGGTCCGGGTCCCCTGACGCCGCGACGAGCGCCCCTTCCGCGTCCACCACCGCGACGGAGACGACGTGGAAGGACTCGACGAAGCCGGAGCGGGTGGACTCGATGGTGAAGGTGGACATGGCAGTCGCGGGCCATAACAGGAGCGTTGGCCGCGTGTCCCTTGTGTCCGGGCGGGGCCTGCTGAATCCTTCGCGCCCCTCCTCCAAGGAAGTCGCCGTGGTCCGCCTCTTCGTCCCCCTGCCCGAGCCCGCCCCCTCCGACGTGACGCTCACGGGCGAGCGCCGCCACTACCTCGTGCACGTGCTGCGGCTCGAGGACGGCGACGCGCTGGAGGTGTTCGACGGCAAGGGTCGCGCCTTCGAGGCGCGCGTCAGTGGCCTGGGCGCGGAGGACGTGCGGCTCGTGCTCGGCACCGTGCGCGTGACGCCGCCCGCGCGCGAGATGAGCGTGCTGCAGGGACTGCCCAAGGGCGACAAGCTGGAGTGGGTGCTGCAGAAGGGCACCGAGCTGGGGGCCACCGCGTTCTACCCGGTGGCCACGGCGCGCAGCGTGGTAAAGCTGGAGCCGAAGCGCGCCGAGGAGCGCACCCAGCGGTGGGCGAAGATCGTCGAGGAAGCCGCGCGCCAGTGTCGTCGTGATGACGTGCCGAGCGTGCACACGCCCCGTCCCCTGCTGGACGCAGCGCGGTCGCTGACGCCGGGCACGCTCCTGTTGGTGCTGGACGAAGAGGAGTCCGCGGTGCCGCTTGGCGAGGCCTTCCGGGGCGCGGGGGCAGGCACGCCGGTGGCGCTCGTGATTGGCCCCGAGGGCGGGCTGGCGCGCGAGGAGGTCGCGGGGCTTCGCGAGCTGGGGGCGCGCACCGTTACGCTGGGTTCGCGCATCCTCAGGACGGAGACCGCGGCGCTCGCGGCGCTCGCGGTGATGCAGCACCTGGACGGGTCGCTCGGGTAGCAGGCGGACGGTCAGGCCCTCTCTCCGTCATGGGTCACGGATCCGTGTCCCCATTCCTACGTTTCTGCCATTCGGGACCCCGCGGGTCCCTCAAAAGGAGAGACTCTCATGGGGATCATTGCATTCATCATCATCGGCCTCATCGCGGGACTCATCGCGCGGGCCATCCTGCCGGGCAAGCAGAGCATGGGCCTGATGGCCACCACCCTGCTGGGCATGGTGGGTTCGCTGGTGGGCGGCCTCGTCGGTTCGCTGTTCCAGCGCGACGGGAAGCTCTTCGACCTGCATGCGTCCGGCATCATCATGTCCGTGGTGGGATCGATCGTCGTGCTACTCCTGGTCGGAGCAGCGGGACGGCGTCGCGTCCACGCCTAGCGTGAGGCGCCCCATACGCACCGTCCCCTGAAGGACGGTCGCCACAGGGCTGATGAGCCCCTGACGGTTCCTCGGGCGAGGGGACCATCAGGGGCTTGTCCTTTTCTTGCTACAGGCCTGAATGCGGCCTTTCATGGCGCCGGTTGTCCGCATCGCCGGGAGGATCCGTTGTCCAAGTGCCTGAAGTGCGGCGCCTCGCTGCCGCCGGTCGGAGATTGCACTGCTTGCGCCGCCGCCGCCGCGCGTCCACCCAGGGTCGCTTCCGTCCCGAGCCTGCTTGATCGCGACATCCACATCGACCGCCGCAAGCTGGGGGACCGCAACGCCCCGGAAGCAGGCGGCGAGGCCGTCACCCTGAACGGCGAGCCGCTGGAGCCGGAGACGTTGCGGGGCACGCCCGCGTTCGTGATGGAGCCGCCGCGGGGCCCCATCACCCCGCCTGGCATGACGCCGACGGTCCGACCGGCAACGGCCGCGCCCGTGCCTCCCGCCGCGCCGCGTGCCGCCGCGCCTCGCATCGCGACGCCCGGCCAGGTTCCGGCCGCCGCGCCCCCGCGTGCCGCGCCTCGCGCCGCCGTGCCCGCGACGGATGGACCGACGGTTCGTGCCGCCGTGCCGCAGGGTGATGCGACGGTTCGTACCGCTGCGCCGCAGGGTGATGCGAATGCCCGGGCCACGAATGCTGCCGTTCGTGCTTCCGCGCCTCAAGGTGATGCGACGGTTCGCGCGGCGACTGCGTCCGATGCGACGGTTCGTACCGCCGCGCCGCAGGGTGATGCGACGGCTCGCGCGGCGACGCGTGCACCTGCTTCTCCGGCGGATGCGGCCGCGCGTGGCTCCGTGCCCCAGGCCGATGCAACGGTTCGCGCCTCCGCGCCGCATGCGGAAGGTCCGGCGGTCCGGGCTCCCGGTGCGGCTCCTCGTGCTGCCGCGTCCGCGGCGCCCGTGCCTCCTCGCGCCGCGCAGCCTCCCGTGAACGCGCCTTCCGGTGCCGTGCTCCCGCCCCGTCCCGCCGTCGCGCAGCCGCCTCCGAGCGTGACGCCGATGGCCGCCGCGAGCGCCCCGTCCCCCGTGACTCCGCCGCGCGCCTCGCCCACGCAAGCCATGCCGGAGGCCGGCTTCCAGAATCCCGGCGTCGCCGTGCCTCGCGCGGCGCAGATGCCGGTGAACGCCGCCGAGCCGCGTCCGGGCTCCGTGCCCACGCCGGCCTACGGCACCGAGGCGCACGGTGCGCGGCCCCTCCCTGCGGCCCCCGGGCTGCCGCGACGGGACGCCCCGCCCGCGCAGGCTTCCGCTTCGTCCGGTCTGCCTCGTGCGCAGGAACCCGCTTCGCCCGGCCTGCCTCGCATGGAGGCACCCGCTCAGCCCGCGTCCGGCCTGCCTCGCATGGAGGCACCCGCTCAGCCCGCGTCCGGTCTGCCCCGCCGTGACGCCGAGCGCGCCGCGGGATTGCCGCTGATGGATGCGCCCGCGCAGGCCGCGGCCTCGTCCGGTCTGCCTCGCCGTGAGGCCGCGTCTTCTCAGGGACTGCCGCTCATGGAGGTGACCGCGCAGCCTTCCTCCGGTCTGCCCCGCCGTGACGCCGCGCCCTCGCAGGGGCTGCCGCTCATGGAGGATCCGGCCTTCCTGCCTCCACGGGAGACGCCGGCTTCCGCCGCCGCTTCCCTGTCGCCCACCCCGGGAGTGTCCCGCATGGAAGCCTCGCCCTCCCC
>NZ_RAWA01000443.1 GCF_003611675.1 Corallococcus sp. CA053C | reverse complement strand
TCCAGACGACGGGCGCTCCGACGCGTCCACGTCAGGCGTCGGGGCCTGCTGAGGTGCGCCAGGCCCCGCTTCCCCGGCGATGGGGAGCTCGCGCGATACGGTGCGCCTCGGCGGCGCGGCCTCCTGCTCCCCGCGGCCCATGGACGGCAGGGGCATCAGCGGGGTGGCGGGCGGAGGGCGTCCATTCGCGGCTTCGGCGGCGCGCTCGTCGCGGGACAGCACCAGCGTCGTGCCGTGGAGGTCCTCGTCCGGCGACGGGCTGCGCACGGCGCCCGAAGCATGGCCTCGCGACGGCATCACCGCCGTGGGTTCGCGGGGCGGGGGCGCCGCTTCGGAGTCGGGCGGCGGGAGCGCCCCGTCCACCAGGGCGGTGCGCTCCGGGAGCGCGGGCAGCGCCTGGTTGCTGGCGGCGACAGGGAACAGCCTGCGCACGTAGGCGCCCACGTCGGTGTCGTCCACGGACCGGGCGTGGTTCAGCACGCACTGGGCCAGCGCGCGCTCCAGCTCACCGGCCGTCTGGAAGCGCTTGGACAGGTCGCGCTCCAGCGCGCGGCAGATGGCGGCGTCCAGGTCCGGCGGCACGTCCGGGTTGAGGCGCGCGGGCGGCACGATGGTGCTCTCCTGCACCGCGCGCAGGACGGCGATCTCCGAGTCCCCCTGGAACAGCCTCCCGCCAGTGAGCAGCTCCCACAGCACGACGCCCAGCGCGAACACGTCGGTGCGCACGTCCACGCTCTCGCCCCGGGCCTGCTCGGGCGACATATACGCGAACTTGCCCTTGAGCACGCCGGGGTTCGTCAGCTTGTTGCCCGCCTTCGCGATGCCGAAGTCGGTGAGCTTCACCGCGCCGTCGTAGGACACGAGCACGTTGTGGGGCGTGACGTCGCGGTGCACCAGGTGCAGCAGTTCGCCGTTCACGCGCAGGCGGTGGGCGTAGTGCAGGCCGCGCGCGACCTCCGCGCCGATGTGCGCCACCAGCGTGGTGGGCATGGGCGCCATGGCCTCCTTGCTCCGCTTGCGCAGCTCCCACAGCGAGCAGCCGCGCACGTACTCCATCGCCAGGTAGTAGGTGTCCTCGTGCTTGTCGAAGTCGAAGATCTGCACCACGTTCGCGTGGTTGAGCCGCGAGGCCAGCCGCGCCTCGGCGATGAACATCTGCACGAAGTCCGGGTCGGTCGCGAGGAACGCGCGCACGCGCTTGATGACGACTTCCTTCTCGAAGCCCTCCGGCCCGCGCGCGGTGCACAGGAAGATCTCCGCCATGCCGCCTTCGGCGAGCTTGCGGCGCACGACGTACTTGCCGACGTGGGTTCCTGCTTCGAGCGTCACGGAAGGGTCCACGGCCGCGCCTACTCGAACTTGACCGTCACCACATTGAGGTCGATGGGGCGCACCTCGATGCGGCGGTTGAGGGTCCGTTTCAGCTCGGGGTTGGAGAACTTGCAGTCATACGTGCCCACGCGCAGCTCCACGGGCTGGAAGGGCGTCTCGCCCAGCTTGCGCCCGTTGCACGTCACCTCCGCCCACGGCGTCACCACGAAGCTCACCGCCGCGGCACGCTCCACGGGGCGCGCGGCTTCGCGCACCTCCGCCGTTGTCGTCGTGGCGGCGAGGGGCTCCTGGGGGACCGGCGTGGCGCCTCGAGCGCGGGGGGCTTCCTGCGCCTCCGGCGGCGAGGCGGCTGGAGCCTGCGGGTCCGACGCGCCGGAAGGTTCGGGCGCGAGCGGTGCGACGGCAGGCTCCGTGCCGGGCCTCCCGGAAGACGTCATGGGAACGAGCTTCAGCGGCCCCACCACGAGCGGTCCGGACGCGGGCACCACGATCTGCATGCGCAGCTCCCGGTAGCCCTCCTTCACCAGCACGAGCCAGTAACGGCCGGGCTTCACCTGCGGCAGCACCAGCGGCGTGCGCTCCGGGAGCACGCGGTCCTCGAAGACGACGCGCGCGCCCGAGGGTTCGGACTCCACGCGGACGCCCGTCGCGGTCATCCCCGTGCTCCAGAAGAGGCCCGCCCCGACCCCGAGCGCCACCAGCGCCACGGCGCTCCACACAAGCCACCGCCGCTTGGAAGGCTCCACGACGGACTGCTCGGTGACGGTGCCCGTGCGGGCCGGCGGCACCCACGCGTTCGGCGAGGGCGCGCGGGACGAGACACGCGGCGCCGTCATCTCCTCGAGGGTGGCGTGGGGCGCGGGGACGGGGAGCCGGCCATGGCGATGCTCCGCCGAAGGTGACGGCATCAGGCCCGACCGGGAGACAGGGACCTCCGAGCGCGGCACGGCGCGCAGGTCCTGCGTGGGGCCTTCGTCCACCTCGGCGCGGGACACGGCGCGCATGTCCAGGGTGGCGTCGTCCTCGTCCTCCTGGGCCTGCGCCGCCAGCAGGCGCTGATCCAGCGTGGGCCCGTCGTCTTCCACCTGGAACCGGGGCGTCAGCTGGCCCAGCGGGTCCACCATGGCGAGCGTGGGCGCGTCCTCCTCCACCTGGAACCCGCTCGCGCGCAGGCTGCCCAGCGGATCCATCATCGCGAGCGTGGGGCCCTCTTCCGAGGTCACGGTCGGGAGGGACGGCTCTTCCAGGCGCACCGGCCGCATGGAGCGCGAGGGAGGCGACTCCAGGGCCCGCCGCGACCCCGTCGGCTGTCGGGGTTCGGGACGGTTCTCGCCCCGCGACTCCGCCCGTGCGTCGGTGTTGCGGATCTCCGAACGGGCATCGGCATTGCGGGCGTCACCGCGCGAGTCAGCGTTGCGGATCTCCGAACGGGGCTCCGCATTGCGGACATCGGCACGAGCGTCTGCATTGCGTCCGTCAGCGCGAACCTCCGCATTGCGAGCGTCTGCACCGCGGGCGTCCGACCGGAGTTCGGCACGGGCATCGGCATTGCGCCCTTCCGCGCGGGCGTCCGCACCGCCGCGGATCTCCGACCGAAGCTCAGCGCGGGCATCGGCATTGCGCCCTTCCGCACGGGCGTCCGCACCGCGGACCTCCGACCGAAGCTCAGCGCGAACGTCGCCATTGCGGCCCTCGGCGCGAGCATCACCACGGGCATCGCCACTGCGAGCATCCGACCGAAGCTCGGCGCGAGCATCACCACGGGCATCGCCACTGCGAGCATCCGCGCCACGGACCTCCGCCCTTGGCTCCGGACGCGCTTCCGCCCCCCGGGCCTCGGCCTCCCCGTCCTCGCGACGCGGCTCCACCTTCGCGGCCTGCCGGTTCGCCCGGGGCGGACGCAGCGTGGTGGTGGGCTCGTGCTCCGTGCGTCCCGGCGCCACGGCGGGCCGCATCACCGAACGGCGCTGCGCTGGCGGCGACTCCGCGCGCGGCGACACGCCGGCCTCCTCGTCCGTCACCTGCACTTCACCCGACCGGGCCTCGTCCGACAGCCGGTCCGCGTACAGGTCCTTCATGAACGCGGCCAGGTCCGCCGTGCCGGAAGGCTCATCCTGTGCGGCCAGCCACCCCTCCAGCGCGTGCTGCAGGTCCTGCGCGTGCTGGTAGCGCGCGTCCGGCTCCTTCGCGAGCGCCTTGAGCACGATGGCGTCCAGATCCGCGGGAACCCGGGGTGCCACCTGCGACGGCGCCGGCACGTTGCACTCCGCCACCGCCCCCAGCGTCAGCATGTCGCTGGGGCGCTTGAACAGGCGGCCCCCCGTCAACAGCTCATGCAGCACCACGCCCAGCGCGAACACGTCCGAACGCCGGTCCACGCGCTGCCCCGCGGCCTGCTCCGGTGACATGTACGAATACTTGCCCTTGAGCACCCCGGAGCGCGTCACCGTGGCCTGGTCCGCCGCCTTGGCGATCCCGAAGTCCACCACCTTCACGCCGCCCTCGAACGTCACCAGGATGTTCTGCGGCGACACGTCCCGGTGCACGATGCCCAGCGGGCGCCCCGCCGCGTCCGTCTTCTTGTGCGCGTAGTCCAGCCCCGCGCTGGCCTCCAGGAGGATGCGGCACACCAGCGGCACCGGCACCGGTCGCCCCGCCGTCTCCGAGCGCTTCCAGAGCCGGCGCGCGTCCACGCCATGGATGTACTCCATGGCGATGAAGAACGTGTCGCCCTCCGCCCCCAGGTCGTAGATCTGCACCACGTTGGGGTGCGCGAGCCGCGCCGCGATCCGCGCCTCGTCCAGGAACATCCGGACGAACTCGTCGTTCTCCGACAGGTGCGGGAGGATGCGCTTGAGGACCAGCAGCTTGTCCGGAGCGTCCGAACCCGGCCGACGCGCGAGGTAGATCTGCGCCATGCCGCCCGTGGCAAGGCGCTTCAGGAGCTGGTAGCTGCCGTAGGTTTCGATGGACACGGCGGGGACGCGAGAAGGCGGATCCCGAGCGTAAGCCCCCAGCCCAGGGGAATCAAACATCGAATCCCCTTGGGGTTTTTCCCCAAGGAAGGCCGTGCGGGCGCCCTAGCGCCGGGCCGCCCGGACCTCCCGGGTCTCCCGCATCAGCGCTTCCAGCTCATCCAGGTGCCGCTTGAGCACCGGCATCAGCATGGGGACGGTGTCCACCCGGTCGAACAGGTCCAGCACCCGGTCCACCTTGCGCTCGATCTCCTGCGCCCTCAGGGGGCTGATGCGCCGCAGGAGCATGTCCGCCCCCGCCTCCATCAGCACCCGGGCCACCGCGTCGCGCGACGCCAGCGGCTCCTGCTTGCGCTGGCCCTCCCCGCGGATGACCCGCAGCCCCGGCGCACCGGCGCGCGGAGGGGACTTCGGATGCTCGTCGGGGGTTCGGGTGCTCACAGCGCGCCTCCCAAGGCAACAGCAGCTAGACGCTCCGCAGGGTACACACCGAGGGAGCGCCTCCAATTTTCTGGTCATCCGCACAGGCAGATGCAGTGCTGTAGCACCGGGGGCTGACATCCCCGTTCAGGGCCGGATGTCCGGCCCGTCACGGGGATCACACCCCCGTCCTTCGGACTGTCCGGTTCAGTCGTTGGCGCAGGCGCGGCGGTAGGTGATGTTCACCTTCGCCCCCGGCGGCGGCACCACGGAGAACACCACGCTGTTGCTCGCGGCGTCGTAGGTCCAGCCCGTCGTGGTGGCGGTGCCGTTGACCGTCACCACGACCGTGCCCGCGTCCGGCTCCTCGCTCAGCGGGAAGCGGTCCTGCGCGCTGAACGCCTTGCTGGCCACCTGCTTGAGGAGCGGCGCGTAGTCCGGGGCGCACACGTTCAGCACTTCGCCACCCGTCTGCGTGGCGGCGTCCGCGTAGCGCGTGCCGGCGCCACCCGCCGTGGCGCACGCCGTCTTCGTGGGCGCGATGGCGAAGAACGTGGCCCGCTGCGGCTGGTTCTCACCCTTGCGCTGCTGCGCCCACTGCACGTACGTGGAGACCGCGTCCGGCGAGTGGTCATCCTCGTCGCCCACGAACACCACCACCAGCGCCGCGGCGTCGCGCAGGAAGCCCTTGTTGCCGTCGTTGGGCAGCGGCGTGCGCGGATCATCCGCGTTGTTCACGAGCGGCGGGGTGAGCGCGCGGCGCATCGCCTCGAAGCCCTGCTCCACCTGGGCGCACTGGCCCACCTGCATGTTCTGCTGGAGCACCGTCGTCACGTCCGGCGTGGCCAGCGTGAGGATGCGCTGCCGCGTGTTGTCCACCGGGAAGAAGCGCCCGGCCTCACCGCCCAGCGCGCCGCCCGGGCAGGCGCCGGACACCGCGGAGATGCCCGTCGTCGTCACCGCCAGGTTCAGGTCCACCGCCTTGTTGCGCGCGGCGTCCACGAAGGCCGGGATGGCGGACACCAGCCGCGGGTGCTCCTCCACCATGGACGCCGTGTTGTCGACGACGAACAGCACGTCCACCTTGCTCACGTCCTGCTGCACGAAGGCGTCCGTCTTCTCCACCTTCTTGGACGACTCGCCGATGAGCGGCACCATCAGCGGGATGGGCAGGTCGCTGGAGTCCACGAACAGGGGCGACAGGTTCATGCCCGTCACCTGCGCGAAGTAGTCCACGCCCACCGTGAAGGACTCACCCGGCTGCAGCTGGAACGCGGGAGGCGCCGGGTGGTCCAGCAGCGTGAACTCCGAATCCGTCGTGCCCGGCCCGATGAAGACGTTGGAGATGGTGACGGGCGTGGTGCACGCGTTGAGGTAGTTCACCTCGCGCGGCGCCGGACGGCAGTCCTTGCGCGCCAGGCCGAAGTCCACGAACCAGGGCGACGCGACCAGACACGTCGTCTGCGAGTGCGCCGTCAGCGGCACCTGCACCACCGGCGTCACCGGGTTGTACTGCTCAATCTGCAGCTCCCCCGCGAAGTCCCCGCCCGTGAAGGGCGCCTGGAAGGCCACCTGGAAGCTGAACCACTCGCCCGGGTAGATGATGCCGCCGAAGAGGTCCCCGCCGGGCATGCGGAACACGCCGCCGCCGTCGTTGGCCACGCGGATGTTCTTCACCGGGCACAGGTCCGTGCCCTTGTTCTCCAGCTTCACGCCCAGCACCGCGCCGCGCCCCGGCGGCAACGTGCCGAAGTCCACCAGCTGCGGGGTCACCGTCAGGTCGCACGGGTCGTGCGCCTTCGCCCGGCCGAAGAAGTCCAGCTGCACCGTGGCCGCGGAGAAGGCGTTGGTGGTCATCACCAGCGAACCCGCCGCGGAGCCCTCGCGCGAGGGCTCGTAATAGACTTCGAGGTTCACCTCGCCGTTGGGCGGCAGCGTGTAGGGCGTCGCCAGCGGCTTGTGGTTGAACTGGAGCTCACCGGAAGGATCCGGCGTCCACGTCAGCGTGTTGATGGTCAGGGGCCCTGCGTTGTCCGTGCCGCAGTTCTTCACGTTCACGATGACGCGCACCTTGGAGCCCAGCGGCTGCTCGCCAAAGTCATACGTCAGCGGCGACACGCACAGCTCCGACGCGCCACCGAAACCACGCAGCGGCACCGGCAACGTGGGGTGGCGCTTGCTCACCACCGTGTAGACGGCGCGGTCCGTGGCCGGGCCCATGTGGCCAGGGCTGTAGCGGATTTCGAAGCCGCGCACCTCGCCCGGCTGGAGCACCAGCGGCAGGCCCGTGTTGGCCTGGCTGAAGGACGCGTCCGTGCCGTCC
This sequence comes from Corallococcus sp. CA053C, assembly GCF_003611675.1. Lineage (GTDB taxonomy): Bacteria > Myxococcota > Myxococcia > Myxococcales > Myxococcaceae > Corallococcus. Next base: position 828 of record NZ_RAWA01000443.1, on the reverse strand, counting down.
AGCATCAGCGACGTCACCGTGACGGGCTCCGTGCTGACGTTGCGCAGGCTGGAGGCCTTGATGGCGTCGCGGTCCACCGGCACCGCGCCAAAGTCCAGCACCTCCGGCACCGCCACCACCGCGCGCTCCAGCGCCTCCGCGGTCACCTGCACCGGCACGTCCGCGCACCCGTGGCAGGGCGACACCGCGAGCGCGATCTGCTTCTTGCCCACGCGCACCGGGTTGAACGTGATGGGCAACTCCTTGCGCTCGCCCGGGTTCACCGTCACGGCCTCGGCGACGAACTCGTCCTTGTCCGCGCCCACCAGCTTGGGCGTGACCATCACCGGCAGGTCCGTGGGGTTCTCCAGCGTGACGCCCAGCGACTTGGTGGAGTCCGCCTCGATGCGGCCGAAGTCCAGCTTGCGGGGCGACACCCGGGCCCACGCGTCCACGCCGGCGCCGTTGAGCGGGATGCGCATCAGCGGTTCGATGCGCGTGTCCGAGCGGATGACGAGCACCGCGGGCAGGCCTCCTTCCGCGAGCGGCGCGAAGCGCACCTTCAGCGTGCACTCACTGCCGGGCACCAGGCTGTGCGGGCCCTCGTGCGTGAACTCCGCCTTGTAGGCGCCCTCCGGCCCCTCCACCCAGGCTTCGTCCACGGTGATGCGCGCGCGCCCCACGTTGCGCAGCGTCACCTGCGACTCCCGCGCGTCGAAGATGGCGACGCGTTCGAAGTCCACGCCACCCGGCGTCGCCGTCAGCCGCCCATCCGCGAGCGACGAACGTTCCCGGTCCGCGCAACCCGACAACAGAACCACCGCCCACAGGCCCAGCAGACTCCAGCGC
>NZ_RAWA01000442.1 GCF_003611675.1 Corallococcus sp. CA053C | reverse complement strand
CCGCCCATCAGCACTCCCACGCGCTTGCCCATGTCGTTGCTACCTCCGTGGGCTCCCTCCAGAGCATGGATGATGCCACGCACCGGCGGTCCTCCCCGGGGGCGGACAGCGCGTGCAACCGGCTGGAATGACAGGGGGTTTCCGGGTGCCGGCGGTCCAGGAGCAGCCGTGTCCGGGGGGACACGGCGCGGCCCGGAGGCCACGCCCTGAACACCGCCGGACGGCGAGACCCGGCCGCTGGGACGCAGCCGGGAACCGACGAGGCCAGGCCCGGGTCAGGTGCCCTGGGCCCGGCCCGTGACTTCAGCCCGCGTCGGGCCGGCCGCCGTCGGGAAGGAGCCCGCCGTCGGTGGTGCCGGCATCCACGCCGGCGTCGGTGGTGCCGGCATCGGAGGTGCCCGCATCCACGCCCGCGTCGGTCGGGGTGCCATCACCGGAGACGCAGACCTGGTCCTGGCAGACGTAGCCCTCCAGGCACTTGCCCTGGTCGCAGGGCTGCCCTTCCGGGTCGAAGTCGACGAGCAGGCTGCAAGCGGACAGCCCCAGGAGCAGGGCCGAGGGAACGATGAGCGATGAAAGGCGGCGGCGCATGGCTAGTAGTTCCGGAGGTCGTCTTCGTCGAGCTTGGGGCGCTGCTGCTTCTTCTTCTCTTCCTCGCGCTTACGCTTCTCCTCTTCCTCGCGCTTGCGCTTCTCCTCTTCCTCGCGCTTGCGCTTCGCCTCCTCGTCGCGCTTGCGCTGCTCCTCCTGCTCGCGCTTGAGGCGGGCCTCCTCCTCACGCTGGCGCTTCGCCTCGGCCTCGCGCTCCTTGCGCGTGAGCTTCTTCGCGGGCGGCGGCGTCACGGCCGACGGCGTCGACGTGGGGCTCGCCTTCGGGGCCGGCTCGGTGCGAGTGGTCGGCGGCGGCGGCATGGGCAGCGCCTTGTCCATGGGCTTCACTTCGCGCACCGGGGCGGCGCGCGTGGACGGGGCTGGGGTGGCGCGGGAGGACGACGCTTCGCTGGCGCCGCTTCCGCCGCCGTCCTTGTTGTAGAAGGCGAGGTAGCTGCCCGCGCCCGCGGACACGAGGCCCGCGAGCACGCCCACGTCCGCCACCAGCGCGTACGTCTTGCCGGTGCTCTTCAGGTCCTCCGCGCGGGTGCTGCCCTGGGGCGCGGTCTTGAACGCGTCCGCCTTGGAGGAGGCCTCCAGGCCGAAGTAGATGCCGCCCGCCAGCAGCGCCACGCCGGTGGCCAGCAGCACGTAGCCCGCCGTGCGGCGGCTCACGCCCCCGCCTCCGGTGAAGTGCTTCACGGGCTTGCCCCCGACGCGCGCCGCGTCCTGGGCGACCAGCCCCGTCAAGAGCGACTCGGAGCCCGTGGCCATCGCGTCGCCGCGCGGCACCGGCCCCGGCGCGTACGCCAGGTTGTGGCCATCCGCCACGTCCAGCCGCAGGCCCGTGACGGTCAGCGGCGCGTTGCCCGGACCGCCGCGCACCAGCAGCGCCAGCACCTGCGGCACGCCCGCGAGCGCGCCCAGCTCCTGCAACGCCTTGTCGCGGTCCTCGCTGTCGGGGTTCTTCTGGATGCGCTGCACCAGCGCGTCCAGCCGGGGCTGCACGGGCAGGCGCGTGAGCGGGAAGGACGCGTCACCCTCGCGGGCGCGCCCCTCGGTGACGGCATAGCCCGGCGCCACCAGCGTCACGTAGTGGTCCGCGCGCGTCAGGCCGGTGAGCGACACCGGGGACACGCCCCGGAAGGCGCCGTCCACGAACACCTGCGCGGGCACGGGCTGGGTGCTCACGTTCAGCGTGGCCTCCGCGCCCTCCAGCTGAGCCTTGCGCTCCTTCTCCACGAACGCGACCGATTCGGGCGGGAAGAAGTTGGGGTTGAACTGGGCGCGCGGATCCACCGCCAGCACCGAGCGCAGCTCCAGCTCCGCGGCCTTGTTCTCGCCGTTGGCCAGCTGCGTCGCGGCCTTCATCACCCGCGCGCGGCTCAGGAGCGCGAACGCGCGCGACAGGTCCGCCTGCTCGTAGGAGCGCACCGCGGCGTCGAAGCTCTGGAGCGCCTTCACCGTGTCCAGCTCGTCGTAGGCCTTCGCGCCTTCCTTGAACGCGGCGTTGCCCTCCACGGCCTTCGCCGCGCGAGCCGTCGCGCCCTGGGCGTCCAGCGCGTCCGTCAGCCGCACCAGCTCCAGCCTCCCGGAGCGCGCCACGGCCTGCTCGGCCCAGTGCGCCAGCTTCAGCGCCTCGCCCTCCAGCGAAGGGTCCAACGCAATGGCCACCACCGCCACGCGCGGCCCCGTCGCCGCCGGCAGCGTTCGCGGCATCAGCCGCAGCGGTACGTGTTGCTGCTGCTGCGCGGCGGCGGGGCCCATGGCCAGCATTCCCACCAGCCAGCCACTGAGCGTCGCGTGCAGCGCGCGATTGAAAGGACGTCGCATCCGGTCTCCCTCGTTGCTGTGCGCATTACACGCACTGCCCGGCGGAACGCCAGCCTCGAAAGGGGTTTCAGCGACCCGCCGTCCCTCCGGGGCCCCGGGACGCCACCGGCGCGAGACCATGGAGGTAGTTGAGGGCCACCCGGAGCTGCGCGTCCGTGAGCTTCGCCGTCACCGCCCAGTCCTTCAGGTTCGCGGGCAGCGAGCGCGGCGCGGCCACGACCTCCGACGTCGTCTGCGAGGGCTCCGCCTTGAAGTGGCGCTGCAGGTCCTTCTCCCGGGGCGCCTCGCTTCCGGCCTTCCCCGAGGACTCCTCCGGCACGAGGAAGTCCGGGGTGATGCCCTTCTCCTGGATGCTGCGGCCCTTGGGCGTGTAGTAGCGGGCGATGGTGAGCTTCAGCCCGGAGCCGTCCTCCAGCTCGATGACGGTCTGCACACTGCCCTTGCCGAAGGTCTGCGTCCCCATGATGACCGCGCGGCCGTGGTCCTGGAGCGCGCCGGCGACGATCTCCGACGCGGACGCGCTGCCCGCGTTGACGAGCACCACCAGCGGGTAGTCCTTCTCCGTGTCGCGGTCGCGGCTGCGCTCCTCGGAGGCGTTGCGGCCATCGCGCCCGCGCGTGGACACGATGGGCAGGTTGCCCGGCAGGAAGCGGTCGCTCAGCGCCACCGCCTGATCCAACAGGCCGCCGGGGTTGTTGCGCAGATCCAACACCACGCCGTCCAGCTCCCGCCCACCGTTGAGCGCGCGCAGCCGGTCCAGCTCCTTGCGCAGCGACTGGTCCGTGCGGTCCTGGAAGTTCTTCACCTTCACGTGGCCGATGCCGTCGTAGAGCGCGCCCTCCACCGACACGATGCGGATGTGGTCGCGCAGGATGGCCAGCTCCTGGGGCGCGTTGAAGCCCGCGCGCATGAGCGTGAGCAGCACCCGGCCTCCCGCGGGGCCGCGCATCTTCTGCAGCGCCCGGCCCAGGTCCATGCCCTGGGTGCTCTCCCCGTCGATGGCCAGCAGCTCGTCCCCGGCCTTGATGCCCGCGCGCGCCGCTGGCGTGTCGTCGATGGGCGCCACCACCACCAGTCGCTCACCCTTGCGGGCGATTTCGATGCCCAGCCCGCCGAACTCGCCCGACGTGTCGATCTTCATCTCCCGGAACACCTCCGGGGGCATGAAGACGGTGTGCGGATCCAACGTGTCCAGCATCCCCTGGATGGCGCCGTGGACGAGCGTCTTCCGGTCCACCGGCTCCACGTAGTTGTTCTCCACGTAGGAGAGCACGCGCGCGAACAGCTCCAACTGGCGGTACGCCGTCTCGTCCTTGCTGGCGGCGCCCGCCGGCTCCCGCGCGAGCACCGGAGCGCCCCACAGGAGGAGCGCGGTCAGGCCCATGCGCCACGGCGGGAAGAGACCAGTCGTCACGGGAGCGCGTCCTTTGCGGCGGGAGGAAGGGGCCTTGCGAGCCCCTTTGACTCTACACCCGGCCCCCCGGACGATTCCCGTCCTACAGCCCGGCCCGGTCCGCGAAGCCCACCAGGTGGGACACGAACGCGTCCGGCCGCTCCATCTGCGGCACGTGGCCGAAGCCCTCCACCACGTGCACCTCCGCCTGGGGCGGCAGGTGCTGCCGGTACCAGGCGAGGATTTCAGGGGGAAGCAGCCGCTCACTGCCGCCCCAGAGCAAGAGCACCGGCATCTTCAGGTCCCGCACCGCCTGGGGCGCGATGCTCGCCTGCGTGGCGATGGCGTCCGCCGCCAGCGCCTGCACCGTGGGCGTCGTGTAGAACTTGCGCATCTCCGACGCGAGCAGCATCGCGGCCCACGGTGGGCTGTGGAAGAGCCGCTTCGTGAGCGCGCGCGCATCCGCGTTCGACTTCACCGCGAACACGCCCAGCAGCGACGTCAGGGCCTCGGGCGTCAGCTCCGCGCCCGCGGGGGCCACCAGCGCCAGCGCCTTCACCCGCTCGGGATGCTCGGACGCCAGGTTGACGGCCATGGCGCCGCCCAGGGAGTTGCCCACCACGAGGGCCGGCTGCTTCACCACCTCCTCGCAGTAGGCGCGCAGCACGTCGAACTGGCCGCGCACGCAGGTGGGCCCGCCGCAGTACTCCCCGGAGAAGCCGTGCCCTGGCAGGTCCGGCGCGAGCACGCGCGAGAAGCGCTTCGCCAGCCCGAAGAACGTCCGCCCGAAGCCGTTGGCCGACCCGCCCAGCCCGTGCACCAGCACCACCGGCGGACCACTCCCCTGCCCCTGGAGCGCGTAGTGGTGCACCGCCTGGCCCGCGACGTTCACCGTCTCCGACTCCACGCCCCGCGCCACCAGCACGCGGCGCATCGCCTTCTGCATCCCACCCATCAGGTCCACGTGCGGGCCTCCTTCTTCTTCATGACCACCGACGGGCAGCTTCTAACGGTTCTGGATTCCAGGCGCAGCGCGTCATGACCGACATTGTCATGGGGTGACGGCCGCGGCGGGAGCGGGGGCGAGCCAGGGTGCCGGGTCCACGGCCTGCCCGGCGCGGCGCACCTCGAAGTACAGGTAGGCGCCCTTGAGGGAGCCGGTGTCGCCCACCTCGCCCACCACGTCGCCCGGGGCCACGCGCGCGCCCACCTCCTGGGTGATGGTGGAGAGGTGGGCCACCAGCGTGTGGAAGTCGTCGCCGTGGTCGAGGATGAGCAGGTTGCCGTAGCCGCGCAGCCAGCCCGCGTAGACGACAGTGCCCTCGGCCACCGCGTGCACGGGGGCGCCGGCCGGGGCGCGGATGTCCACGCCCTTCTGCACGGTGACGGTGTTGAAGCGCGGGTTCACGACGCGGCCGAAGCCCACCTCGATGATGCCCGTGACGGGCCGGGGCAGCTTCCCCTTCAGCGCGCCGAAGCCGCTCGTCGCGGGGGCCTCGTGCAGGTCCACCAGCATGCGGGTGAGCTCCGCGTCCGCGCCCTCCAGCTCGCGCACGGCGCGCTTCGCCAGCTCCGCCTCGCCGGCCAGCTTCCCCACGACCTCTTCGAGCGCCTCCTGCTGGGCCTGGGCCTGCTTCGACTGCTGCTGGAGGAAGGCCACGCGCTGGGACAGCGAGGTGTGCAGCCGCTTCAACTCCAGCGTCGCCTGTCGCTGGAGCCCCGCGACGTGCTGCACGGTGCGCAAGAGCTCCAGATCGCCCGCCATGCTGGCCTCCAGCGCGCGCGCCCGCCACATCAGCGCGGCGAAGTCCTCCGCGGACAGGAGCACCTCCAGGGGCCGGCGGCGCTGGAGCCGGTACAGGGTGCGCAGGCGCGGGGACAGGCGGCGAAGCTGGGCGCGCAGGGCCTCGCGCAGCACGGCCTCCTCGCGCTCGGCCAGCACGACGCGGCGGCGGAAGAGGTTCAAGTCGCCCTCCAGCGCGCGCACCCGGCGGCGGGAGAACGCGGCCAGGTCCTCCATCAGCTCCATGCCCTCCAGCACGGAGAGCTTCTTCGCCTCCACCAGCGCGAGCGTGGCGCGCTGCGCGGCCAGCTTCTCGCGGATGGCCGCGCGCTCCGCCTCCTCGTCCTGCTGGGCCGGCGCGGCGGTCGCGCCCAGGAGGCCCAGGACCATCACGAGCCGAACGAATCGGACGGGCCGGCTCATACGCGCAGGAAGCGCCCCACCGCGACGAAGCTGCCGCCCAGCCCCAGGACGCACCCGGCCGCGAGCAGCTCCAGCGCGGTGCGCGTCTCCACCCACGGCGCGTTCACGCCCGGCCCCAGGAGGAACGCGAACAGCGAGCCCAGCGTGGGGCCCAGCAGCCGGCCGAAGAGCCACAGTCCGCCCAACGCCACCAGTGCGCCCAGGAGCCCCTGCAGCAGCCCCTCCAGCAGGAAGGGCGCCTTCACGAAGCGGTCGGTGGCGCCCACCAGCTTCTGGATTTCAATCTCCTCGCGCCGCGCGTAGATGGCCAGCTGGAGCGTGGCCGCGACGATGACGATGGTCGTCCCCAGCACCACCACCAGCGCCACCAGCGCCCCGAAGCTCAGTGCACGGGCGATGGCGGACAGCCGCTCCACCGCGGCCTCGCCGTAGTCCACACCGGTGACACCGGGCAGCGCGCGAAGCTCCTTCGCCAGCGCCTGGAGCGCCGCGGGCGAGCGCCGCGCCTCCGGCACGCGCAGCTCCAGCGTCGCGGGCAGCGGGTTCTCCGGCAGCTCCGACAGGGCCTCGCCCAAATCGCCCAGCTCGCGCTTGAGCCGCGTGAGGGCCGCGTCCGGCGGCACCACCGTCACCTCGCCCTGGGACAGCTCCAGCACGCGCGTGTGGACGCCGTGGACCTCGTCCTGTCCCAGCTGCGGCGCCAGGTAGATGGTGACCTCCACCTCTCCGCCCAGCGACGCGAGCAGGTTGTCCACCACGTGCGACGCACCACGCGCGAGCCCCGCCGCGAACAGCGCGATGGCGATGGTGGACACGGCGATGAAGTGGACGAAGGGGGCGTGCTTCAACCCGCCGGCCGCCGAGCGCCCGAAGTAGGCCGCCTTCGACAGCACGCTCATACCACCATCCGCCGGGCCGCCTTGACGCCGTCCTCGTCGGAGACGATGAGCCCGCGCTCCAGGCGCACCGTGCGCTTCTGGTAGCGCGACAGGAGCGTGGCGTCGTGCGTGGCCACCATCACCGTGGTGCCCCGGATGTTGATGTCCGTGAGCAGGTCCATGATCTCCACCGTGAGCGCCGGATCCAGGTTGCCGGTGGGCTCGTCCGCCAGGAGGATGGTGGGGTCGTTCACGAGCGCGCGCGCGATCACCACGCGCTGCTGCTCTCCACCCGACAGCCGCAGGGGCAGCGAGTTCGCCTTGTGCTCCAGCCCCACGAGCTTGAGCATCCGGTGCACCTTCTCGCGGCCCTCCGCGCGGGGCACGCCCAGCACGTCCAGCGTGAAGCCCACGTTGTCCGCGACGCTGCGGTGCGGCAGCAGCTTGAAGTCCTGGAACACGACGCCAATGTTGCGCCGCAGGTACGGCACCGCCGACTCGCGGATCCGCGCGATGTTCTTGCCGCCCACCAATATCTGCCCCTTGGTGGCCTTCTCCCCGCAGAAGATGAGCTTGAGCAGCGTCGTCTTCCCCGCGCCCGAAGGCCCGGTGAGGAAGACGAACTCGCCCTTCTCCACGTTCAGGTTGATGTCCTGCAACACCGGCGGATCGCCGGGGTACGCCTTGTAGACGTGGAAGAACTGGATCATGACCGGGTGCGCGAGCCCCGGAGCCTACCACGGCCCTGGAGCACGCCCAGGAACGGGCCCGGCGCCCACCCGCGCGCCGGACAGCGAAGCGCTACGAGGGCTCACCCTCGCTGGCGAGGTAGCTCAGGATGACCTCGTCCAGGCTCTTCTCGGAGATGAGGTCCTCGCCGAAGAGCGTCTCCACGCCCACCTCGTTGATGCGGGGCTTCTCCTTGAGGGCGCGCGCGGCGGCCACTTCGGGAGGGAGCACCACGGGCACCACGACGGGGGG
>NZ_RAWA01000441.1 GCF_003611675.1 Corallococcus sp. CA053C | reverse complement strand
CCATTCTGGGGCGCCCCCAATGGAGCGGGCGTTCCATTCCGGCGCGGCCCTCCGGGCGGCGGATTCCTGGTAGACCCGGAGCCCATCATGCCGACGATTGCGTTCTGTACCATCAAGGGGGGCGTCGGGAAGACGACCCTGTGCGCGCACGTGGCGGCGGCGCTGGCGGACACGGGCCGCCGGGTGTTGCTGCTGGACCTGGATCCGCAGGCGCACGCGTCGCTGGTGCTGGGCCTGGAGACGCGGGACGGCCCGTGCGTGGCGGACGCCTTCGGGCCCCGGCCGAAGCACCGGCTGGACGAGATCGTCGTCGCATCACCGAAGCGGCAGGGGTTGTTCATCGCGCCCGGAGCCCCGCGCATGGCGGCGCTGGAGCGCGAGCTGTTCGGGTGGGGCCACCGCCTTCAGGCCATTCCGCGCGCGCTGAAGACGCTCTCCTGGACGCCGGACGTCGTCATCGTGGACACGCCGCCGAGCATCGGCGCGTTCACGGAGGCGGTGCTGTGCTTCGCGGATGTGGTGGTGGCGCCGGTGCCCACGGGCGCGTTCGCGTTGCAGGGGCTGGGCGAGATTGAAACCGCGTGGCGCGACGTGCGCGAGAGCGGCGGCGAGCTGGTGGCCGCGGTGAACCTGTGGGACCGGCGCACGCCCGCGACCAACGAGGCGATGGAAGAGGCGCTGAAGGACGTGACGGTGCCGGTGCTGCGCACGCGCATCCCCCGCTCGGAGTCCATCAACCAGGCGGGCCTGGGCTACGAGGTGGTGTTCGACACGAGCCCGAACGCGTCCGGCGCGGAGGAGCTGCGCGCGCTGGCGCAGGAGCTGGCGAAGCGCGCGGGACTGCGCTGACGAAGGGCTGACTGCGCATGGACTACCAGGCGGTGTTGACGCAAGTGTGGGACTCGGTGCGGCCGATGCTGGGGCAGGGCCGCGTGGCGACGTACATCCCGGCGCTGGCGGCGGTGGATCCGGGCCGGTTCGGCATGGCGCTCGCGACGGTGGAGGGGGACGTGTACGGCGTGGGCGACTGGCGCGAGCCGTTCTCCATCCAGAGCATCTCCAAGGTGTTCACGCTGGCGCTGGCCCTGTCGCGGGACGGGGACGCGCTGTGGAAGCGGGTGGGCAAGGAGCCGTCGGGCAACCCGTTCAACTCGCTGGTGCAGCTGGAGTACGAGCAGGGCATCCCGCGCAACCCGTTCATCAACGCGGGCGCGCTGGTCATCACGGACCGGCTCTTGCGGCTCACGGGGGACGCGCGAGGCACGCTGCGCGACTTCCTGCGCGTGGAGAGCGGCAACCCGGCGGTGGACTTCGATGCGGTCATCGCCGCGTCGGAGGCGGAGCACGGCCACCGCAACAGCGCGCTGGCCCACTTCATGGCGAGCTACGGCAACATGGAGGGCTCCGTCCCGGAGGTGCTGGAGCACTACTTCTGGCAGTGCTCCCTGGCGATGAGCTGCGCGGACCTGGCGCGGGCGTGCGGGTTCCTCGCCCGGCATGGCCAGCGCGCGGATGGGGCGCGGCTGCTCACGCGCAGCCAGGCCAAGCAGGTCAACGCGGTGATGCTCACCTGCGGCACGTACGACGCGGCGGGGGAGTTCGCCTACCGCGTGGGCCTGCCGGGCAAGAGCGGCGTGGGCGGAGGCATCGTCGCCATCATCCCCAACCGCTGCGCGCTGTGCGTGTGGAGCCCCGGGCTGGATGCGCGGGGCAACTCGGTGGCGGGCGTGGAGGCGTTGGATCGCTTCACCACGCTGACGGGCCTGTCCATCTTCTGAAGCAGCGCTGCTTCAGCGTAAGGCGTCCAGCAGCGCGGCCAGCTTCTCCGGCTGGGAAGCGAAGGGCGAGTGTGACGACTCCAGCGTGTCGACGGTGAAGGCGTTGCCGGGCGTGAAGGCGTCGGCTTCGCGGATCATCAGGTCCTGGAGCGCGGGGGCAATCGCGCGGTCCTGGGCGCAGCGCAGGTAGCTGCGCGGGATGCGGCCCCAGCGCTCCTTCGTGGCGCCCACCTTGGCGGTCCAGAGCGACTGCGGGAGGTCCGGCGTGAGGGTGAGCGCGAAGGGCAGGAAGCCCTCGGTGTCCACGTCCTGGTAGAAGGCCAGGCGCAGGGCTTCGAGGTACGCCGCGTCACCGCGCGGGTTGATCCGCACCGCGCCCAGCTTCGCGGGGTCGCCCACGAAGAGCGACTGCCCGTAGCCGGTGTGGGCCTCGGGGAGGGCGCCGTAGCCGCTGGCGCTCTGGAGGCGCAGCGGGCAGTACGCGCTCAGGTACACCAGCCGGCCAATGAGCTGCGGTGCCAGCTCTCCCGCCCGGGTGATGACGGTGCCGCCCGCGCTGTGACCCACGAGCACGGGCTTCGGTCCGTCCTTCAACTTCTCCAGCGCCGACACCACCGCCGCCGCGCAGTCCTCCAACGTGAGGTCCGCCTGCGGGGAGCGCTCCTCGGTGAGGCGCGCCGTGTTGCCCGTCAGGTAGGAGGCGGGAAAGCGCGCGTTGAGGCCGTGGCCGGGCAGATCGATGGCCACCACCTGGTGCCCTCTCGCGGAGAGGAACTGCGAGACGCGGGTCCAGTGCAGGGCGTTGTGCCATGCGCCGTGCACCAGCAGGAATGTCCGCGGCTTGGAGCGCTTCGCCGGCGCGGGGTTGGCCGTGAGGCCGAGTCCCGGCAGGAGGCCCGTGCCCAGCAGGGCGGTCTTCATCACGTCACGACGGTTCATGGGGTGCTCGCTCGGTTGAAGGAAGGGGGGAGTCGTTCGCGTCCAGCACGGTGAGGAGCCGCTCCCGCAGGCGCGCGAGGTCGAAGAGCTGCCGGTCGACCTCCGCCAGTCGTTCGCGGTGGGCCGCGAGCGCGTCCGGGCAGACGGCGTTCGTGACCTGACGGAGCATGCACGGCGGGAAGGTGCTGATCTCCTCCAGCGAGAAGCCCAGGCGGATCATCCGGGCCACCTGCATCACCTGGGGGACCGCTTCGTCTCCGAAGTCGCGGTAGCCGTTGTCGCGGCGGTGCGAGGCGATGAGCCCGGCCTTGTCGTAGTGGCGGATGGAGCGCGCACTGGAGCCCGTGCGCCGGGCGAGTTCTCCGATGTTCATCCTGCTCTCCTGGAAACGGACGCTAGCCCCTGACACCGGTGTCAAGGTCAAGCGGCCGATGAAGGGCGCCACGAGTCGCTGTCGGGATGCCCGAGCGCGTTCTACGGTGCGCGCCCGTGCGTCCTTCCGAATCCGTTCTCCGTCCGCGTCCCGCGCTCCTCACGCTCGCCTACCTGGCGTTCATCAGCCTGGGGCTTCCGGATGCCGTGCTCGGTGTCGCGTGGCCGTCGCTGCGGAGCACGTTCGGCCTGTCGCAGGCGGGCATGGGCGCCATTCTCTCCACCGCGGCCGTCGCGTACTTCACGTCGGGGTTGCTCGCGGGACGGCTGATGCGCGCGCTGCGGCTGGGGCTGTTGCTGGCGTTGAGCACGGGGCTCGTGGCGCTGGGGCTCGCGGGGTACGCGACCGTGCCCGTGTTCGCACTCTTCCTCGTCGCCGCGTGCTGCATCGGCTTCGGCTCGGGGGCCATCGACTCCGCGCTCAACAACTACGCGGCCCAGAGCTTCGGGCCCAGGCACATGAACTGGCTGCATGCCGCCTACAGCGTCGGCGCGGCGCTGGGGCCGGTGCTGATGACGGCGCTGCTCACGCGGGGCGCGGGGTGGCGCTCCGGGTACGCCGTCATCGGCGCGGTGCTGGGCGCGCTGGCGCTGACGTTCCTCGTGATGCGCCGCCAGTGGGATGCGCCGGTGCGGGACACGGGCGATGCGCACGCCGAGGCACCCACGGGCTCCGCGTTCGAGGCGCTGCGACGGGCCCGCGTGTGGCTGCAGATCGCCACGTTCTTCTTCTACACGGGCGTGGAGGTGACGGCCGGGCAGTGGAGCTACACCGTGCTCACCGAAAGCCGGGGCCTGCACACCGCCGAGGCCGGCACCTGGGTGAGCCTCTACTGGGGCAGCCTGCTCGCCGGTCGCGTCCTGTCGGGCTTCATCGTGGAGCACCTGGGCTCGGTGCGGATGCTGCGCGGGAGCACCGCGCTCGCGGTGGTGGGCGCGGTGCTGTTCGCGATTCCCAGCGTGCCGCCCGTGCTGGGGCTGGTGCTGCTGGGCTTCGCGCTGGCCCCCATCTTCCCGGGCCTGATGTCGGAGACACCGCGACGGGTGGGCACCGACGTCTCCGCGCACGCGGTGGGCTTCCAGGTGAGCGCGGCCACCGCGGGCGTCGCCGTGCTGCCGAGCCTCGCGGGCGTCATCGCGGAGCGGTGGGGGCTTGCGTATGTCGCGCCCCACATCGTCGCGTGCGCCGTGATGCTGGCCGTGCTGCACGGGGTGCTCTCCGCGTCGGCCGACCGCGCCGTGACGCGCTGAGAAGGCACACCGTGCGAGCCGTGCCGGATCAGCTCCCCGCGGGCAGCTCCGCGCTGCCCAGGGTCTGGAGCCCCTGGTCCTTCCACTGGGCCAGTCGCAGGGTCGCTCCCGGAGCCGAGGCCTTGGGCGCGACCTCCACGCAGGTGAAGCGGTGCTCCACCCGGGCCAGCCGCTGCTTGGACGGATCCAGCGAGGGGTTGGACTGGAGCTCCTGGAGGTAGTCGCCCCACTCCGCGTCGGAGGCATCCGGCGCGGGGAGCCGCAGCAGGGAGATCCACGTGCCGGTGTTGGCGTAGACGCGGCCGTTGCCCTGGTGCCAGCGCGCCGCGTGCGTGTGGCCCATCACCACCGCCTGATGGCTGAACTTCTTGCCCAGCCGCTCGCTCTCGGCCAACTCGTCCTTCGCTGGCTCCAGGGAGAAGTACTCCGTGCCGGTCGTCCCGGCGACCTTGCGGTGCAGGCGTGCGTAGAGCGCGAAGCCCGCCTTGCACAGCTTCAGGCGCGCGCGGCCCAGGGCATCCGGGTTGTCGAAGGCGTTGAGCGCCTGCGGATCCAGCACCGACATCAGGGCTTCCACCTCCTCGTCATCCAGGTCCACCTCCGCGAGCGTCCGCGCCAGCTGTGAATCCGCCTCCGAAGGCATGTTCGCGTCCCGGGGCTCGATGGCGAAGGCCGGAGGGAGGTCCTGGTTCTCCAGCAGGCGGCGGATGAGGGTGACGGTCCCGGTGGTCAACAGGACCTTGAGCGCGTCCGGCTTGACGCCCAGCGCGACCATCACCGCCCCCTGGAAGTCGGGCTTGAGCAGGTCCATGTACCGCATGCGGTGCTGGTGCTTGAGCGGGTTGAGCAGGTTCTTCACCAGCACGGAGCCCGGCGGGTACTGGAAGCCGACGCGGCTCGTGGACAGCAGCGAGCCGTAGTCGATGCGGTTGGCCACGTCATTGTGCTCGCCGTGCGTGACGAGCACCCGCGCGCCGCCCACCTCCAGGAGGAGCGGCTCGGTGCCGTCGCGGAACACCAGCCGCGAGGCCACGTTGGCGGGCTGGCCCAGCGCCCCGCGCACCACGGCCTGGACCTCCGGCAGGGCCAGCTCCAGGTCGTGGTTGCCCACCACCATCGTCGCCCGGCCCCCCGCGGCCAGCACCCGGCCTAGGGCCTGGAGCGACGGCGCCGTCTGCGCGGACGTCACCAGCGCCCGGGCCTGCGCGAGCGTGCGCTCGGAGTCCACCGTGAGCGGGTCGTCGTTGAGCAGGAAGTCGAAGCTGTCGCCGTTGAGGACGACGTGCGTGGGCGTGCGCGTGAAGGAGTCGAGCAGGGTGGGGAGTTCGGCGGCGCCCGCGAAGATGTCATAGGGCCCTCCGTTGCCGAGGTGGAGGTCGCTGAGAATGAGCGTTCGCATCGGTCCAAGCTCCTTTCAGGGAAGCGTCTGCAGGTCGGTGTGCCGGATGCGCACCGCGGGATCGCCCAGCACCACGTAGTTGCGCGCGTCGTTGCGCTCGATCCACCGGTGGAGCAGCTCGCGGGGCGCGAGCTTGTTGTTGGGCATGTTGGGATCGAGGTGGTTCAGCAGGAGGTTGTTCGCGGCGGAGAACCGGTCGCGGAAGTCGCGCAGCGCGTGGCCCACGGGCTCGCCCGCCATGATCTTCGCGAGCGTGTTCTTGAACGCATGGGTGGAGGCCTGGGCCATTTCGAGGGGCTTGATGGAGAAGCCCCAGGCCCGCTCCACATGACCGATGACCGCCAGCGCGCCGCCGCCAGGATGGGAGAGGAGCCGCCGGGGCAGGGCCGCCACGAAGGCGGCGGGAGCCAGTGCATCACCGCGCCGCGTGGGCGTGAGCGGGAACTCATCGTGGGTGGGCGTGCCCAGGCCGAAGCAGGCGAAGAAGAAGGCCACCAATCCATGCAGCCGGGCATCGTCCTGGATGTCCGAGGCCGCCACGTAGTGCGCGGGAGCCATCGCGCCGAAGCCGGTCCAGTCCTGGCTCAGGAGCGCGCCCTGGTCCGAGCGCTGGCGCGCGTCGTTCGCCGGGAAGCCGATACCGTGGGAGGCGGTGAAGAGCACGGCCGGACGCACCTCCCGTCCATGGAGCGCGGTGAGCAACCACTCCTTGGTCGCATCGTCCTCGATGGCTTCGCGGCTGGCATAGCCCAGCTTCGCGGCGATCGTCTTGTTGAGCTGCGGAGCCTGATCCGCGGGCGCCCCCCGGGTCAGGGGAATGACGAGCTGATCCGTGCTGAGCTCCGTGGAGCGATCTCCCAGGTGCTTGGGACTCCACCAACTCACCTGCCGGTGGTTGGGGACGGAGGCGCCCTTCTCGTAGGCCACGACGCTGTCCGCGTACCGCGTGTATTCCTCCGGCGTGTCGAAGGAGAGGCGGCCCACCGCGTGGAAGAGGGAGAGGGTGTGCTGGACGTCAAAGGGGATTTCGTCCGGACCTCCCACGAGGAGCAGGTAGTACGGCACCTGCGTGGGCTCCACATCCCCCATGGGTGTTCCATGGCGCGCCAGGAACTTCTGGGCCGGCTCACCCGGGAGGTACGTGAGGACGTGAACCAGGTCTGAGGCCATGAGGCTGCGCCGGTGGGCGATGAGCGGCTCCAGGCTCTTGCGGACCTCCTCGGAGGCCTGTGCGTGGAACACCACGGCCCAGCCAGCCTGGGTGGGATCCTTCTTGTCCACACCGAACATCGTGTCGAACGGGAGGCGCACGGGGTTGTCGCGGAGCCAGTTCCTCCATCGCTCGAGGTACGAGGCATGCCCACGGGGCGCCGCCATCTTCGCCGCCGCTGGAAACCCGACGGGCGGGACGAGGTACTGGCCGGTGACGCCATCAATACCGTTGAGGAACAGCGGGTCTTCAGGACTGGGCATGGGGCGCTCCACGGAACTTGATACCCCGCTTTTCGCTTCAGGTCCTCCATCCTAGGCCTCCCCACCCACCTCGAAACCACGGCGGTCCCCGGGCTGTCAGGCCCCGAGCGCTTACCCGCTCGGCCTGTCTTGCGCGCGGCTCCCCCTCCGACTCCGGGGCCGGCTGTCCCGCAGGACACAGCGCGCTCGCCCCCGGGGGCACCCTGGCGCAGATGTATCGTGGCAATCCCTTACGTCATTCCCCGTGGGTCACGGGCTCCGGGCGGGAGCCGTGGCTCGGGGATGCAATGATTTGGACGCTTTCCTGGCCCTGACGTCCCTATGTCTGGCATTGGGATGCGGGGCCGTGTTCGACTTTCCCCGTCGTGCGGTCCACGTCCCCCGACGTCCCCCGAAGAGGAGAGCGCTCATGACGATGAAGCCCGAGGTCCTGGAGGTGGTGAAGGGCTGGCTGACCGGTGCCGAGGAGTCCCATGGACTTCCCAACCCCGCGGGCCCGCTGTTCGTGGGCGGCGCGCGCACGGAGCAGGCGCTCACCGAGTCCCACCTGGTCGCGGATACCGGCTGCAGCGCGTGCACCGCCTGCGCCGACGCCTACTGCTGCTAAAGCCGTCCCCCTTCCGGTTC
>NZ_RAWA01000440.1 GCF_003611675.1 Corallococcus sp. CA053C | reverse complement strand
GGGCCGGATGCCCTAGAGGCGCCCCGCGTTGGCCCAGTCGATCATCCGCTCCGCCAGCTCCTCCGCGTTGCGGCGCAGGTAGGCGAGCTGCAACAGCTCATCGTCCGTGCGCGCCTGCCCCAGCCGGACCCGCAGTCCGTCCGCGAAGCGCACCACCTGACCGATGCTGAGCGCACCCCGGTCCTCCTGCGCCCCGGCGAAGCCCGCCACGTCCGCCTCCACCGCGTACCCCTCCGCCAGCAGCGCCTCCACCAGCGCCGGGCGCGCCACCCGGCGCTCGTGCTCCCGCGCCTCCTGGAGCTGCCGCCGCCAGGGCTGCGCCTCCCACCTCGCTCGGGCCGCATCCTCGGGGGCCTGCGGCGCCACGACTTCCCACGGCACGTTCTGCAGCTGCTGCGACTCAATGGCTTGAATCATCAGTGCCCCCTCCCCACCCCGGGGTCCATCCGCAGGCAGGACCGACAGCGAGCCTCCGTTCCGTGAGCCGTCCTCACGGGTTGGGGGCTTTGAAAGGAAAAACGCTTTAACCTTTTTTCCTTGAATGCCCCGGAGGGGTGCTTGAGCCGCCACTCCCGGACACCCCAGCGGGTAGGAAAAACCTTCCTGACGGCTCACTTTCCGAGATGCGGTCATGGGAGGTCTTGTCGGGACCGGTATTTCCTGGATCACCGGATGTTCAGGTGGGGACAGAGGGCGGCCCCGGGGACGGATGGGCGGGGTGGGAAATCTCCAGCATCGTGCGGAGTCCTGGTCCCCGGGGGCGGGTGTGCGGAGTGCCTCCGGGGACAGTCACTGGTCTCCGGGGGGATGCCATGTCGAACCTGCTCGACCTGCCTCGTCAGGCGTTGATGGACTTGCGCTCGCGTATCAGCCACCTGCCGCTCGTGTCCCAGCTGCACCGCCGGCACGCGCCCAACAGCCTCACGCTGTCCAGTCCGGCGCCGCAGGACTCGGTGTTGGCGGATCCCCAGCGCGTGGACACGTGGCACCGCGCGGTGGAGCGCTACGTGCGCCCGCACCACGTGGTGGTGGACGTGGGCGCCGGCACCGGCCTGCGCACCTTCCTCGCCGCGCACCAGCGGCCGCGCAAGCTGTACGCGGTGGACGACTCGCGCCTGTTGGACACGGCGCAGTGGGTGGCCCGGCGCAACAGGCTGGAGAACATCGACTTCGTGCGCGAGCCCACCTGGCACTTCCAGCCGCCGGAGAAGGCGGACGTGCTGCTGCATGAGTTGCTGGGGGAGTCGCTGTTCGACGCGGGGCTCGTGCCGCGGATGTTGGACTTGCGCTCGCGGCTGCTCAAGCCCGGGGGCCGCATCCTGCCCAACCGCTTCGAGGTCTACGTGGAGCCGGTGCAGCTTCGCGCCGAGGCGTGCGTCCCCTTCATCTGGACGCAGCACCTGCCGCACGTGGACTTCCGCTGCCTCCAGTCGCTGCGCGAGGCGATGAGCCCGTCGTACTTCACGCGGCTGGTGCGCTCGTACGAAGTGGACCACCTGCTGTGCGAACCGGAGCCCGTGTTCAGCTTCGACCTGGAGACGATGCGCGCGGATGGGCTGCCCACGCGCGTGCGCTTCCAGCGGCCGGTGGAGGAGGACGGCCGGGTGGATGGCTTCTGCCTGTTCTACAAGGTGGCCTTCGACTCCGAGCTGGACTTCATGGTGTCCCCGCTGCGCGAGCGCAACGCCACGGCGATGACGCTCCTGCGCGTGGAGCCGCGCGAGTTCAGCCGCTACGACACGCTGGGCTTCGAGCTGGAGCTGCCCAACCCGTCCGACCCCCGCACCTGGCGGTGGCAGTTCACCTGACGGCAGAGCAGGGCCCCGGAGTGATGCCCGGTGGACAGGCGCCCTGCCTCCCGATGTCGCGGGAGGGGGGACTGTCTAGCTTGCAGTACGCATGCGACTGCCCCGCCTCCTCGTCCTGCTTCTCGTCTCCAGCGCTGGCCTTCCCGCGGCGGCCCAGACTCCGCGCACCGTGGCGGGGGTGTGTGGCCGCACCAACTGGGTCTGCGTGTCGGAGTGCATCGACGCGGAGTGCGTCGACAAGTGCCTGCGCGAGGGGTGTGAGGACTCGCTCAAGCGGCTGAAGTCCTGCACCAGCAAGGCGGCCTGCGCACCGGACGACACGAAGTGCGCGGCCACCTCCTGCGGACAGACGTGTGAGCGGGCCTTCGAGCCCGCACCGAAGAGTCCGGAGAAGCCGGTGGAGGACCCGTGCGAGGGGCCCAAGGCGCTCCAGGGCACGGCGGTGCCGGAGGAGCTGGTGGGCACGTGGGTGCTGTCGGCGGCGAGCCTCCCGGACATCGAGCAGGGCAAGGAGGACCGCATCGATGTGCAGCCCCGGTCGGACTACGCGCGGTCGCTGCGGATGACGCCGACGGGGTGCTTCGTGCTGCGCACGAAGTTGGACGACGCGACGCTCGGGCGCGGCAGCACGCTGGACGTGCGCGCCTGGGGCAGGGTGGAGGTGAAGGACAAGAAGCACCTGGCGCTGCGCACGCAGGATGGGCAGGCGGTGGGCCCGGTGTGCGGCAAGGAGCGCGTGGTGCCGCTGGCGAAGGGGAGGTTCCAGGGCGGGGAGTTCACCTACGCCATCGAGGAAAAGGACTCGCTCATCCTGACGGTGCCGGGTGCGACGCGGCAGACGTTCCAGTTCGAGCGCGAGAAACCCCAGGCCCCGGAGCCGCCGCCCAAGCCTTGAGCGAGGGCCTTGCTCCGACAGGGCGCACGGGTGAGAAGGACGCCATGGCAGGCCGCGAGCGGATGGCGAGCATGGACGCGGCGTGGCTCCAGATGGAGGAGCCCGCCAACCTGATGATGATCACCGCCGTGCTGTGGTTCGACGGTCCGATGGACCGCGAGCGGCTGCGCGAGGTGGTGCGCGAACGGCTGGTGGAGCGCTACCCGCGCTTCCGGCAGCGCGTGGTGCCCGGGGCGCTGGGCGCGCCGCACTGGGAGGACGCGGCGGATTTCGACCTGGACGCGCACCTGTCCACGCTGCGCGTGCCGGCCACGGGGGGACGCGTTGCGCTGGAGGCCCTGGTCGGGGACTGGCTGGGTGTCCCGCTGGAGCGCTCAAGGCCGCTGTGGCACCTGCACCTCGTGAAGGGCTCGTCCCACGGCGACGTGCTGCTGGCGCGCCTGCACCACTGCATGGCGGACGGCATCGCGCTCGCGCGGGTGCTGCTGTCGCTCACGGATCCGGTGGATGCGGAGCGGTCGGCTCCGCGCGCGGAGGCGGGTGACGCAGAGCCCTCCTCGCGCCCGGCCGCGGAGTCGCTTGCGGCCCCCCGGTGGATGCGGCTGGCTCGCGGTGCACGCAGCGTGCTTCGCAAGGGCGTGGAGCTGGTGCAGGAGCCCATCCTCGCGGGCGACCTGGTGCGCGAGGGCGCCCGGGGCGCGGCGGCACTGGGAAAGCTGCTCGTTCAGCCGGCTGACCCCCGCTCTCCCCTGCGCGGACCTCTGGAGATGCGGAAGCTCGCCGCGTGGTCGGAGCCGGTGCCCCTGGCGCGGGTGAAGGCCGTGGGCCAGACGCTCGGGGGCACGGTGAACGACGTGTTGCTCACGGCGGTCACGGGGGCGCTGCGGCGCTACCTCTCGACGCTCGATGCTCCACTGGAGGACGTGCATGCGCTGGTGCCAGTGAACCTGCGGCCGCTCGATGAAGCGATACCCCGGGAGCTGGGCAACCACTTTGGCGTGGTGTTCCTGCGGCTCCCCGTGCACCTGGAGGACCCCCGCCGTCGGCTCCGCGAGGTGTCGAAGCGGATGGAGGCCCTCAAGCGTTCACCCGAAGCGGTGGTGACGCATGGCGCGCTGGAGTTGCTGGGACGCACGCCCGCCGCGCTGGAGCGGATCATCGTGGACGTGATGGGCTCCAAGGCGTCGCTCGTCGCCACCAACGTGCCCGGGCCGCGTCAGCCGGTGTCCCTCGCGGGCGCGCGCCTGGCGGGGCTCACGTTCTGGGTGCCCCAGGCGGGGCACGTGGGCCTGGGGATCAGCCTCTTCAGCTACGCGGGCCAGGTGACCGTGGGCGTGGCCTCGGATGCGGTGCGCGTGCCCGACCCGGGGGCCATCGTCGCCGCGTTCCAGGACGAGCTGGATGCCCTGGCCACGGTGGCTCCCTGAAACCTCCCTACAACAGGCCGTGCTCCTCCAGCTTGTTGTAGAGCGTGCGCCGGCTGATGCCGAGCAGCCGCGCCGCCAGCGTGCGGTTGTCCCCCGCGCGCTTCAGCGCATCCACCAGCGCGTCCTTCTCCACGTCCTTGCGCCGCGACTCCAGCGTGCCGGAGTCCACGGTGGGCGAGGGCGCGGCGACCGGCGGTGAGAGGCCCGGCTGCCGTGACAGCTCGCGCGCCACGTCCGCGCCCGTGAGCGTCGGCCCGTCGGAGAGCACCACCAGCCGCTCCAGGAAGTTCTGCAGCTGGCGCACGTTGCCGGGCCACGGCTGGGCCTGGAGCGCCGCGAGCCCATCCGCGCTCAGCGTGAACGGTGGCCTCCCGTTCGTCTTCGCGTGCACGTCCAGGAAGTGGCGCGAGAGCGGCTCGATGTCCTCCGGCCGCTCGCGCAGGGAGGGCAGCCAGAGCGGCACCACGTTGAGCCGGTAGAAGAGGTCCTCGCGGAAGGTGCCCCTGCGCACCAGTTCCTCCAACGGCTGGTGCGTGGCCGCGACGAACCGCACGTCCACCTTCACCGTCTGCGTGCCGCCCAGCCGTTCGAACTCGCGCTCCTGGAGCACTCGCAGCAGCTTCACCTGCACGGCCTGGGACACGTCGCCAATCTCATCCAGGAACAGCGTGCCGCCGTGCGCCAGCTCCACGCGGCCGGGCTTGCGCGTCGCCGCCCCCGTGAAGGCGCCCTTCTCGTAGCCGAACAGCTCGCTCTCCAGCAGCGTGTCCGGCAGCGCCGCGCAGTGCAGCTTCACGAACGGCCCCGCGCGCCGGGGACTGCCCTCGTGCACCGCCCGCGCGGCCAACTCCTTGCCCGTGCCGGACTCGCCTCGCAGCAGCACCGTGGCCGTGCCCAGCGCCGCCTTCGCCAGCAGGGCCTTCACCTCCGACATCGCGCGGCCCGCGCCCACGAACAGCCCGTCCGGCAGCTTGCCGGCGCTTCGCGGCGTCTCCTCCTTCGCGCGCAGCAGCGCCTTGCGCAGCGTGAAGAGCAGCTCCTCCCGGTCGAAGGGCTTGAGCACGAAGTCCGCCGCGCCCGCCTTCATCGCCTCCACCGCGAGCGGCACCGTGCCGTGCGCGGTCATCAGGAGCACCGGCACGTCCGGCCAGCCGCGCCCCACCTCCGCGAGCAGCTCCAGGCCGCTCATGCCCGGCATGCGCACGTCGCTCACCACCACGTCGATGGGCCGGCGCGCGAGCAGCGCCAGGGCGTCCTTCGCGCTGGACGCGGGATGCGGGGTGAGGCCCGCCTGGGTGAGCAGCGCGCCCAGCACCTTGAGCAGCGCCGGGTCGTCATCCACCACCAACACGTGGCCCTTCAGTGGCTCGCTCACGCGGCTTCTCCCTCGGAGTGCTGGGACGGCAGGGCAGGGGCCGTCGGCAGGCGCAGGCGGAGGATGGTGCCACGGCCCTCGCTGCTCGTCAGGGACGCCGTGCCGCCGTGCGCCTCCGCCACGCGCCGCACGAAGGCCAGCCCCAGGCCGCTGCCCGTCGCCTTCGTGGTGAAGAAGTCGTCGAAGGCCCGCTCGCGCGTGCGTGCGTCCATGCCGCTGCCGGTGTCTTCCACGCTCACCACCACCGCGCCTCCATCCTCGTGGGTGCGCACGGTGAGCGTGCCGCCCGTGGGCATCGCCTCGAAGGCGTTGCGCACCAGGTTCTCCAGCGCGTTCGCGAGCAGGTCCTCGTCCCCCGCGCACGCGGGCAGTCCCGGAGCCAGCGCCTTCGTCAGCACCACCGCGCCGGGGTTCGCGAAGGCCTGGAGCGACAGCACGTCCTCCACCAGCCGGTTCAGGTCCAACGGCCGGCGCAGCGGCTCCACGCGCGCGAGCCGCTGGTACGTGCCCGCCACGCGGTCCAGCCGCTCCACCTGCTCCAGCAGCAGGTCCAGGAACTCACCGTGCGCCTCCCACGAGTGCCCGCGCGCGTGCTCTTCCTTGAGGTACTGCGCGGCGCCCTTGAGCGCGGCGATGGGGTTGCGAAGGTCGTGCGACATCTGCGCGGAGAAGCGCCCCAGCGTGGCCAGCTGCTCCAGCCGCTCGCGCTGCGTGACGAAGCCCGCGACGACCCGCCGCGCCGCCGCCAGCAGCGCGAAGGTGATGGCGGTGGTGCCCACGACGAGCGCGCCGGATTCGGCGGCGAAGACGCGGAAGAGCGCGAGGTACGCGAGCACGCCCACCAGCGCGAGCACCCCCGCGTACACCGCCGCGCTCGTGGCGCGCGCGTCCTTGCCGAAGAGCTGGAAGCGGAGTGACGCGGTGGCCATCACCGGCAGCCCCAGCAGCGTGCCCACGTTGCCCAGCTTCGGCACGGGCAGCGCCATGTCCGCGGCGAGGTCCGTCAGCAGCAGCGCGACCAGCAGCCCCAGGCCCAGCAGCACCAGCCCCGCGCGGGCCTTCTCGTCCGCGGAGCCCTCCCGGCGCAGGTGCAGCGCCAGCAGCGTGAAGGCCGCGGCGAGGATGGGGATCGCCACGGCGCTGACCGCGAACCCGAAGCGGAACGTGTTGATGTGCGCTTCGAGCGCGGGCCACCCGATGGCCACGAGCATCGTCAGCGCCAGCAGGCTCATCACCGCGTAGGTGCCGTACATGGCCCAGGCGGAGCGGCGCCTGCGGCCCACGAACGCGAGGATGAAGTGCACCGCGCACGGCAGCGTCATCAGCGCCGCGGCGAAGCCCACCAGCCGCCAGCCCGTGTCGCCCGAGCGCGCGAGCCCGAAGGCGGAGAAGTTCCAGGTGGACAGCGCGATGGACAGCAGCGACAGCGGCAGCGCGAGGGGGCTTCTGCCCACGCGGGCCAGCGCGATGCCGGCGAGGGCGAGCTGCCCCGCGCACGCCAGCAGGCTGACCCACATGGCGCCCGTCATCGCGCGCTCCCGGGTGGGGACCTCAGAGCATGCCCAGACGGCGGGCGTTGGCCGGATCCACCGCCGCGGCCTCCCAGCGTCGCACCGCGACCTCGCGCTCCGCGTCCGGCGCGTCCGCGTAGTAACCGAGCGTGTCATGCAGCGCGCGGCTGAGCTCCTCGATGGACGCGAGCCGCACGTCCAACTCGCGGTGGCGGAGCGCGGCCACCAGCCAGTCCGCGCGGCGGCGGCTGCGGTTCTCCGCCCACCACGACGACCACTGGCGCGGGTGCAGGCCCAGCGTGGCGCGGGTGACTTCGCGCAGCGCTTCGGCGGCGGCCTGCGCGCACATCGCGTCGTCGCTGCCGGTGAGGTTGATGAGGCCCTCGATGGCGTCGCGGTCGTGCAGCGTGCCCAGGGCGCGGGCCGCGAGCGAGCGGCGCAGCGCGTCCCGGCTGGTCAGCTCCTGGCGCAGGTCGCGCAGGGATGCATCCAGGCGAGGCAGGTGCTTGAGCGCGGCGGCGGCCACGCGCGCGGCGCTGGAGATGTCCGGCTCCAGGTCGAACAGGCCGCGCAGCACGCCGTCCACCAGCTCCGCGTAGGGCAGGTTGCCCGCGGTGAGCAGCGCGAGGTAGCGCGCGTCCGCGTCGTTCGAGTCCAGCAGCGGCGCCAGCGCGACGGCCGCGGGACGGCCCAGCCGCGACAGGGCGGCGGGGATGGGGCCCAGCTCGTCCGCCTCGGGCAGCTCCACCACGGGGAGGCGGCTCCAGGCGGTGGGGCCGGGGAAGTGCTGCGCGAGCACGCGGGCGCTGGCCTCGGGCGAGCGCGCCAGCTCCGCCATCGCGCTGGAGCGCTGCGCGGCGTCCGGACCGGTGAGGCGGCGCAGCAG
>NZ_RAWA01000043.1 GCF_003611675.1 Corallococcus sp. CA053C | reverse complement strand
GTGGGGGGACGTGCTGGAAGGGCAGACGCGACTGTTCGTGGGACCCCGGTTCGGTCTGGGGTTCCACCGGGCGGCGGGTCTGCGGGGGGCCTTCCTGTTCGACGTGGAGCGCAAGGGCTTGAGGGATGGCATCTCGCTGCCGTGGCCTTCAGGGCAGTTGCTGGACGCGGAGGCCGTGTTCGACGGGGACACGGTGTGGCTGCTGCTCGCGGAGGAGTTCGGGGGACGCACGGTGCACCACGCGGTGCTGCTGGGGCCGGACGGGGTGGTGCGCGCGAGTGCTCGGGCCGAAGCGGGGAACGGCTCGTGGCTGGGGACGCTGCGGGGGAAGTGCGCGGTGGGGGGTGCGCTCTTCTGTGCCACGGACGCGGGGCTGACGCGCGTGGAGAACAGGCAGGGACAGCTGGAGGCCGTGCGGGAGTTCCCGGACGCGGAGCCGTTCGTGGACGCGGGGTGCCTGCTGCTGCTGTCGAGAGAGGGATTGATGGTGGTGGGGGCTCAGGATCTCACCGTGTTGCGGATGACGTGAAGTGCACGTGAAGGGGGAATGGACATGACGAAGACGACTGCGAAGGAATTGCCGCTGCCCGGGTTCTACAATGCCAACCATGCGGCCGAGTACGGGTACAGCCCGAACGCCGGCAAGCTTCAGCAGGAGGCCGGCGCGTGGAAGGCGGCGCAGGGCGTGAAGGTGTCCGCGACGGACCCCTTCAACCTGCACCTGCTGCTCATCGACGTGCAGAAGGACTTCTGCTTCCCGGATGGCTCGCTGTACGTCGCGGGGCGCAGCGGCCGGGGCGCGATTGACGACAACCGCCGCATCGCCGAGTTCATCTACCGGAACCTGGGGACGCTGACGAACGTCACCGCGACGCTCGACACGCACTTCGCCTACCAGATCTTCTTCCCGTCGTTCTGGGTGGACCAGGATGACCAGCCCTTGCAGGCGCACCGGGAGGTGACGCGCGAGCAGATTGAACGCGGCCAGGCGAGGCCGAACCCGGCGGTGGCGAAGTGGCTGTGCGGTGGCAACTACCCGTGGCTGCTCAAGCAGGTGAAGTTCTACTGCGAGGAGCTGGAGCGCGCGGGCAAGTACACGCTGTACCTGTGGCCGCCGCACTGCCTGCTGGGCAGCGACGGACACGCGCTGGCGGGCGTGGTGCAGGAGGCGCGGCTGTTCCACTCGTTCGCGCGCGGCGTGCAGTCGTGGGCGGAGGTGAAGGGCGGCAACCCGCTGACGGAGAACTACTCGGTGCTGCGGCCGGAGGTGCTGATGCGGCATGACGGGCAGCCGCTCGCGCAGCGCAACACGCAGTTCCTGAAGACGCTGCTGACGTCGGACGCGGTGGTGATTGGCGGGCAGGCCGCGAGCCACTGCGTGAAGAGCTCCATCGACGACCTGCTGGGAGAGATTGTCGCGCAGGACGCGGCGCTGGCTCGCAAGGTCTATCTCCTGACGGACTGCATGTCGTCGGTGACGGTGCCGAACGGGAAGGGCGGCTTCGTGGCGGACTTCACGCCGCAGGCGGACGCGGCGCTCAAGCGCTTCGCGGACGCGGGCATGCACCTGGTGAAGTCCACGGACCCGCTGGCGAGCTGGCCCGACCTGCACCTGGCGTGACGTCTGGCTTTGACACTCACACGAACGGAGACACGGACATGAGCAAGGCGAACGGTGGCGGGGTCCAGAAGCTCTTCGAGGATGCGCACGCGGAAGGGGTGCTGAGCCCCGCGGGGTTGCAGGCGCTGACCGTGGTGGACCTGGGGGCGCAGATTCAGGCGGGCCTGGGCATCCACGTGGACGACGTGCAGGCGAGCGAGGTGGTGCTGGTGACGGTGATGCCGGATGACTCCGGGAGCATCTCGCACTCCGGGCACACGAAGACGGTGTGCGACGGGCACAACCTGGTGCTGGATTCGCTGCTGGCGAGTCAGCAGAAGGACGGCGTGTTGTTCCACACGCGCTACCTGAACGGGCACGTGCTCAATCCCTTCCGGCCGCTGGAGGACGTGGTGCGGATGCACTCGGGGAACTACACGGCGGACATGGGGACGCCGCTGTATGACCAGGCGGTGGTGCTGCTGGGCACGGTGCTGGCGAAGGCGCAGGAGTTCAGCGGCAACGGGGTGGCGGTGCGCACGGTGACGCTGTTGATTACGGACGGCGCGGACCAGGGCTCACAGAAGGCGCGGGCGAAGGACGTGGCGGCGGTGGTGAAGGACCTGCACCGGGTGGAGAACCACATCGTGGCGGCGATGGGCATCGACGATGGGGTGACGGACTTCCGGCGGGTGTTCCAGGAGATGGGCATCGCGGACCGCTGGATTCTCACGCCGGGCCAGAGCGCGCAGGAGATCCGCGCGGCGTTCCAGGTGTTCAGCCAGTCCGCGGTCCGCGTGAGCCAGGGCGCGGCGAGCTTCAGCCGCACGGCGCTGGGTGGGTTTGGACGGTAGCGGGGGCCGGTTCAGGCCTGGAGGAAGGTGCCGAGCAGCTTCCTGACCTCGTCGGGACGCTCCTCGGAGACCCAGTGGCCGGTGTCCTTGAGGATGTGGGGTTCGACCTGGGTGGAGACCGCTCGCATCTGCGCGACGAGGGCTTCCCCCAGGGACCTGTCTCCGCCGATGACCATCACGGGCATGGGGAGCTTGTGCCTGGCCAGCTCGCGGAAGTTCTTCTGGTCCTGGTCGAATGTCTGGAAGTAGCTCCACGTCGAGTGGAGCCGCCCGGGGGCCGCGTAGGCCTCCGTGTAGGCCTGACGTTCGGTCTCGCTGACCGCCTTGGGATTGGCGGCCATGTCGTTCCAGAAGTGGTCCAGGTAGATGCGCTCGCGCCCCTGGACGAGCTTCTCGGCGGTGGGGCCGTTGAAGGAGAAGTGCCAGACGTCGCGGCTGCGCATGATCTGGTCGGACCAGGGCTCGATTCCGGGGATGAACGCGTCGAGGACGGCCAGGCGTTCGACTTCCTGGGGGTAGAGGGCGGCGTAGGCGTACGCGACCATGAGGCCGATGTCGTGCCCCACGACGGAGACCTTCTCGAAGCCCAGCTTCTTCACCAGCGCGCGCACGTCGCGCGCCAGCGTCTCCTTGTCATAGCCCTCCGAGGGTGCGGCCGATTCACCGGCGCCTCGCAGGTCGGGGACGATGACCGTGTGGTTCCTGGCGAGCTCCGGAGCCAGCCGCCACCACATGAGGTGCGTCTGCGTATAGCCATGCAGGAGCACCACCGGGCTGCCCTGTCCGCCGATGACGAAGTGGAGTCGGGTGCCATTGACGTCTTCGTCGCAGGCGCTGAAGCCTTCCGGGAAGAAGGGGCGGACCGCGGTGGAATCCATGACTGGGTTCATCGAGCGCCTCCGCGCGAATCAAGCTTCACGCCACACGGTGTGCATGCTCCAGGTCCGTGAGGTGCCGGGTCGAACAGGGCATTCGGCGCTTGAGTGCATGAGCCCCCGTGACGAGATGGTTGAATGGGCGGAATGACCGCGAGCGTGCTGACACCGTGGGGCCGGGTGTTCACCTGGATGGTGCTGCTGGTGTTCTGGGCGGGCTGCGCGAGCGGTCCCACGGTGCGGCTGCGGACCGGTGAGGGCCGGGTGCGGACGGATGCGTCGGCCATCTGGGAGCGCCCGCCGCCCATCCGTGCGGCGGAGTTCGAGGACGCACTGGCTCGGCTGGTGCTGGAACTGCCCTTGACGGTGCGGCCCTCGCGGCTGGTGCGCACCGTGGCGGGCGAGGGCGCGCGGAGGGACCGGGCGTTCCTGCTGCATGACCGGTACAGCCGGTGGTGTCGAGCACATCAGGCTCCAGGAGACTGTCTGTCCTTGCTGGAGGATGGGGCTGGCTTCAGCGAGCTGGACCGGCTGACGTTCGCGGTGGGCATGTCCCTGGAGCCGCTGCGCACGAGCATTGGAGAGGCGCTGAGGGACACGGTGAACCCGGCGCTCTTCGTCTCGGTGGTGGCGGGAGCGCTGACGTCCTGGGTGGTGCTGGCGGCGGCGCCGGAGCCCGTGTTCACCAAGGCCGCCGCGGTCCTGGCCGCCGTGATGCTGTTGTACCTGGGGGTCCAGTCGTTCCTCACCGTGGTGAGGGCGTGCGGGACGCTGAAGGATGCAACGGACCGGGCCACGACGTTCCAGGAACTGGAGGAGGCGGGAGAGCACTTCGGCAGGACGCTGGGGCCGGAGGTGGCGCGACTCTTCGTGCTGGCGGTGACGGTGGTGGTGAGTCACGGGGTGACGGTGGGGCTGTCATCCGCGCTCACGCTGCTGCCGGGGTTGACGGACGCGACGATGTTGGGCGCGTCGCAGGGGAGCCTTCGGCTGCTGGTGGTGCAGGACGTGAGCGCGGTGGCGGTGGTGGGCGAGACGGTGGAGGTGACGCTCGCCTCGACGGCGGTGGCGATGAGCGCGATGGGGCCTGCGGGTGGTGCGTCAGGAGGGCCAGGCAAGTGGGTACAGGTGAACGAGTCGATGTCCGAGCGTGCCCGGGCGTATCAAGCGCAGGTGACGGGAACTCCCGAGGGGCAGGCGTACCGGGTCGAAGGCGTGGGGGAGCGGGCCGACTTTGATGGCTTCGATGCGGCGGAGCCCTTGCTCCTGGATGCCAAGGGGCCTGGTTACGAGAAGTTCCTTGATGGGGTCCAGGGATTCAAGAGGTACTTTAGGGGCGATATCAGGGTGCTTGAGCAAGCACGACGTCAGTTGAGGTGTGCCAAGGGCATTCCCGTACGCTGGATCGTCGCAGAGGAGCGTTTCGCAGGAATGCTCAGGAAGATGTTCGTCAGGGAGAGCATCGATATCGAGGTCGTCCTGCGTCCCGCCGCTCCGTGATCATTGCCACGCCATGATTGAGACCTATTTCGCAGGCACCTATTGGATGGGGCGTCTTGAGTCAGCGGAGTCGTGTGCCCAGCGTGCCGCTGCGCTCTTCCAGTCCCTGAGCCCTCTTGAGCCGACCTGGAATCGCTGGTGCGAGCCTGGAGACTCCTTTCAAGAGGCGTCCAGACTGCAGGTGGCCACGGATGCTGGCTCATTGCGAGAACACCTCGAAAGGAAGGATCGCCGGCTCTGCGATGGATTCCTCTATGGGCTTTGGTCGGGTCCCACCCCAGACAATACGACAAGCGTCACGGGTTCATGTGGCTCAGAGAGCCCCTGGCAGCCTTCGTCCTGTGTCCTCACCCCCCCTGAGCAGGGGCCGCTCGCAGAGCGTGTCGCGACCGCCTCGCTGCTTTGTCAGGTGATTCGAGAGATGGTCCTCGCATGGGAGCCGGAGTTCGGCCTCGCGACCTCGACCGAACACCTGATGAGCCTGGCAGCCCCGCGATACAAGGCAGGGACCGTTCCTGGCTGGGTGATGTACTTCTCCCGGCAACGCGGAACCGTGCCTCCGCTCCCTGCTCCCGTGCAGGTGGAACCCGTGGGGAACCTGGGGACACTGGTGGTCCTGACCCCCGAGCGGTTCACGATGACGAATCCGGAACACGTCCGACTGGCTGCCGAGGTTCAGCAGGTGCTCAACGACGCAGGCCTGCTGCATCCCCTGCGGCCTCTCAGCTGAGGAAGACCTCCGCAGCTCCGGTGCGCCCGAGGGCTCGGGCCTCTCGCTGGTGGAAGGCCGTCAGCATCAGCTCCAGGCCTTCCTTGCCTGTGCCGTAGCAGGCACAGCCCTCCAGCTTCTTCGCCAGTGGTGGTGGTCAAACGTCAGCGCCCCCCCGTCCTAGTAGCCGCTGTCCGCGATGAGCCGCAGCGCGTCCTCGAAGCGATGGTGGGACACGCCGTGGGTGTTGTACGCGAAGCGCAGCGCCATGGCTCACTCGCCCCCGAAGCGACGGCTCGCGAGCACCGCCGGCACCGCGTGACGGTCCGGCTCCCGGTAGAGCGCGTACAGGCGCCCCAGGCGCGCCTCCGCCAGCCGCACGTGGAACCAGGCGGGCCCTCCCAGCCGCTCCTCGGCCTCCGGCGTCAGCCGCACCGGCTCCGCGCCCGGGGGCGGCGGCCCCATGCCCACCAGTGGGTCACGCCGCTCCAGCAGCCGCGCCACGTTGCGCTCGCCCACGCGGTGGTACGTCATCGTCTCCACCTCCAGCCCCGGCACCAGCACCTTCACCACGTGCGCCGAGCGCCCCTGGGGCGACAGGTCCGCCACGAGGATGTCGAAGCCCGCCGCGTGGAGCTGGCGCACCACGTGGTCACACCGGAGCGCCGGGTCCTCCGCCGTCGGCACCCTCGGCAGGTCCGTGAAGCGCACCGTGCGCCGGCTCATCAGCGTGCACGCCGTCAGCTCGCGCAGCGTCGCGGCTGGCAGCCGCGCCCACTCCACCATCGCGTGCAGCGCTCGCGGCTCCTCCGCGGCCAGGTCCACCTGCGGCACGAAGCGGTCCAGGTACTCCGGGGGCGCCACCCGGGCCACCTCGCTCAGCGGGCCGTGCATGAACGCCTTGCGCGCTCGCGAGGCCGCGTACTCCAGCAGCGCCTTGCGCAGCGCCCGGTCCCGGTCCGGATCCGCCGCCTCACCGCACGCCGTCACCATCAGCGGCTGGACGTCCTCGGACAGGTCGCGGCCCACCACGTACACGTTCACCAGGCCGAAGTCCGTGCTCGCCAGCTTCACCAGCACCTCCACGCCCGCGAGCTGGTAGCGCTCCAGCAGCTCCCGCACGTCCGGTGACAGCTCCGCGCCCTCCAGGTCCAACACCACGCCCTGATCCATCGCGCGGTACTGCAATCCATTGCCATCGCGTTGCACCAGCTCCAACAGGCCATGCGCCAGCGCCTGCGACCGCGTCAGCCCCGCGCCCTGGCCGTTGGTGATGGGCGTGATGAGCGGCGCGCGGCCCTGCAATTGCCCCGGGTGGATGGCGATGAACTCCTCCGGCACCAGCACCCGCTCCCCGGTGGCCAGCCGCTGCGCCTCCACCCAGACGAGCGCCATGTC
Organism: Corallococcus sp. CA053C; assembly: GCF_003611675.1. Lineage (GTDB taxonomy): Bacteria > Myxococcota > Myxococcia > Myxococcales > Myxococcaceae > Corallococcus. The sequence continues at coordinate 31,591 of NZ_RAWA01000043.1, read as the reverse complement.
CGAATGGTACGGACTGCCCGCGGGCAGCCCCAGCGTCAGCGGATCCGCCACCGCCGTGGGCCCTCGCGCCCGCACCAGCGCCGCGTAGCTGCCGTGCACGCGGGGCATCCGCTGCATCGCGTATTCGCAGCAGGTCTCCTCCACCAGCTCACCCAGCGCCCCGACGCGCGCCTCGTCGCCGGTGAGGCCGTAGCCGTTGCCGTGCAGCACGGCGCCGGGGCCGTCTCCCAATCGCAGACTCGCGGAGGCCACCGGCACCCCCAGCCGGTCGATGGGGTCGATGCGGAACAGCTGCAACGCACCGCTGGCGACGGCGCGGAAATAGACATCCAGGGCCTGGGCGACGCTCATGACAACTCCTCCAACGGCAACGGACGGGTGTGCGGCATGCCCGCGAGCAGCCGGTCGAACAGCGCCAGCGCGTGCTCGCGGGTGACGCCGCGGGCGAACTCGAAGGGGGTGAAGACGTTCTCGAACGGGAGCTGCTCGAACACCGCGCGGTAGCGGCGCAGCTCTCCGTGGCTCAGCGGAATCCCGGCGTGGAAGCCCTTGTGACACGACAGCGCCACGGGCCTGCCCCGGGCGTCCAGCTCCACCTTCAGCGCGTCCCCGCAGAACAGCGAGCGGGTGCGCGCGTCGTACAGCACGCTGTGGCCCTCGTAGTGGCCTCCCACGCAGTGCAGCGTCAGGTCCGGCGCGAAGGCGTGCACGTCGTCCACCGGCCAGCGCACCTGGAAGGCCTTGCTGAACGGCACCGCGTCCCTGTGCAGCACGAGCAGCGGATCAAAGTGTTCCTGGAGCTGCCACAGCGCCCCGAAGCCGTGCGGGTGCGACGCGGACAGCACCTCGATGCCGCCCAGCCCCTCCAGCCCCTCCAGCGCCGACCGCGAATACCAGGGCGCGCCCTCGAACGCGACGTTGCCCTCGGGCCTGCGCAGGAGCCACCCGGTGGAGCCCAGGCCGAAGGACGGCGTGCAGCAGAAGCCCCAGACGCCGGGGAGCGCCTCCTCCCAGTGCGTCGTCAACCGCTCCGACATCTGGCCCGCCGACTGGAACTCCCAGCCGTCGAAGGGCAGCGCGTTGCGCACGTCCAGGCAGGTGGGACAGCCCGTGGGCGGCGTGTGCGGGAAGCCCGGCTGCCACGTGCCGCAGTGGGTGCAGGCGTAGCGGATCAATGGCATGGCGGGAACGCCCTTCCGGCATGCGTCGCCTGGGTCAGCAGCCCCACGAGCCGCACGTCCCGCTCCGGCGCGAAGGGCTGCGGCCGGTCCTCCAGCACGCAGGTGCTGAAGGACTCCACCTGGTTGAGGAACGGGCTGCGGTCCTCCTCCGGCCAGAGGTGCAGCCACTTCTCCTCGCCCGTCCTCGCGTCGGTGAGCGACAGCGCGCCGCCGGGCGTCTGGCCCATCGTGTTGTACGCGAGCGCTCGCGCCCGGGTGCCGATGAGCTCCAGCGTGCGCCGGGGGTACGCGTCCGGGCAGTTGTAGGCCACCTGCAACAGCCCCAGCGCGCCGCTCTTGAACTGGCCCATCAGCACCGCGCCGTCGTCCACCGCGTAGTCGTGCACGCGCCGCTGCAACAGGGCGGTGAGCGTCTGCCATTCGTCCCCCAGGAGCACCTCCAGGAGGTCCAGGCCGTGCGGCGCCAGGTCGATCATCGCGCCGCCACCGGCCTGCTCCGGGTCGATGCGCCAGTTACGGGGCGCCCAGTCCGCCGGCAGCCAGCAGGCGTAGTGGATGCGCGCCTGGGTGATGGTGCCCAGCGCGCCCTCCTTCACCAGCGTGCGCAGCCTGCGGTGCGCCGCGTGGTGCCGCTGGTCGAACGCGGTGGCGTAGTGCACGCCCGCGCGCTGACACGCCGACACCATGCGCAGCGCGTCCTGCGGCGTGAGGGCCATGGGCTTCTCACACAGCACGTGCTTGCCGGCCGCCGCGCACGCCTCCGTCATCGCCGCGTGCAGGTGGTTGGGCGTGGCGATGTAGACGGCCTCCACGTCCTTGTCCGCCAGCACCCCGGACAGCGCGGTGTACCGGGCGACGTCGTCCGCCGGGCTGCGGATCAACGCCTCCGCGTCCGCGTCACAGATGGCGACAAGTCTGGCGTTGGTCGAACCCTCGAGCGCCGGGATGACGTAGTCCCGCGCCACCCCACCGCACCCCACCACGGCCCAGCCCAGCTTGCGGGCGTCTGACTTCACACCGAACATGGTCCATCCCCCTCCGGAAGGTCCTGCGGTCCGCGCGCCGGCCGCACCGCCGCCACCGCGCGCGCCGTCTCCTGGAGCGCCACCGTGGCGGGGTCCACGCCCGAGGCCAGCGCTCCCCAGGCGCGACGGAAGCCGTGCGCGGCCAGGCCGTCCGGATGATCCGGGGTGCGGAGCTGCTTGAGGTCCATCAGCTCCGACAGCAGTGGGCGGAGCTCCGCCAGGCGGCCCGAGGCCGCCGTCGTGTCACGCGTGGGTGTGTTCATGGTCAGCCCCTGAGGCGTTCCGGGGGCGTCGCCACCGCCCCGCCCAAGCCCACCATCGCCACGCCCAGCCGTTCGCTGCCCGCCATGTCTTCAGACCCTTCCCGTCGACTGTTCCACCCCGTGGCTCGCAGCGACGCGAAGGAGGCGACTCCGGGATGTCGGGAGCGCCCGCGTCCGAAGGCGCGATGGATGCGCCCACATGCTGCGAGAGAGCCGGGAAAGTCGGCATACGGGCGGGCGCTTTCAACTCAGCCTCTGGACAGGGTCGACTGTCCGTTGGCGGCGTGCTTCATCAAACGTGCCGCAGCTTCCACTGCCCGCGCCGGAAGAGGGCCGCGCTCGCCAGCCCCAGCGCGCCGTACGTGACAGCGATGGCCACGAACACTCCGGTGGGTCCCCACGCCAGCGGATGGGAGAGGAGCCAGGCGAGGGGCAGCTGAAGTCCCCAGGAGAAGACGAGGTGAGCAGGGATTGGAGGATGGCGCCGCCGGACAGCTTCAGGAGCTGGAAGCGCGTGAGCACGGCCAGCCACAGGGAGGCGAGGAGACCCCTCAAACCCGTGGTGGTGGTGGGTTGCATCATGAATTGGGCGTTGCAGCAGGGCCGGGGTGGCTAGGATTTCGGCCATGGCTTCCGGTCCCCGCGTCCTCCTCCTCGCCGAGCGCTTTCCTCCCGATATCGGAGGGCTGGCACGCAGCGGCGCGCGCACCGCGGGCTCGCTCGTGCGGCTGGGCGCACGCGTGGACGTGGTGGCGTGGACGCGCACGGCGTCGCCGGGGGCGTTGGAGACGGTGGAGGACGCGGGCGAGGTGTCGCCGTTCGCGAAGGGCGTCACGCTGCACCGGCTGGGGTTGTTCGGCAGCGCGGACCTGTCCATGCAGCACACGCTCGATGTGCTCGGCTACCTGCACGCGCGGCGGAAGTATGACCTGGTCTGGGGGCACTACCTGTATCCGCCGGGGTTCCTCGCGGTGGTGTTCGCGCAGGGCGCGGGCCTGCCGTCCGTGCTCAGTGCGCGGGGCAATGACGTGGATCAGCTGATGTTCCCTCCGGGGGACTTCGCTCGCCTGCTCTGGACGCTCCAGCGGGCGGACGTGCTCACCGCCGCGTCGGGGGACCTGGGCCGGAAGATGGCGTTGCTGCTGGGCCGGGACCCTGGCGTGGAGGTCATCCCCAACGCGGTGGACACGGCGCTGTTCTCCCCGGGCCCCGCGGATGCGTCCCTGCGCGAGCGACTGGGCATCTCACCCAACGAGGCGGTGCTCGGCTTCTCCGGGGAGCTGCGCCACAAGAAGGGGTTGCCGTTCCTGCTCTCCGCGCTCACCGAGGTGCGGCGTGTGCGGCCGGCCTGCCTGCTTGTGATTGGAGAGGTGCGCGCCCGGGACGCCGAGCACCTGGTCGCCTACCGTTCGGAGCACCCCGAGGATGCGGCCCGCATCGTCGTCTCTGGCGCGCTGGATTCGCCCGCGCTCATCGCGGAGCACCTGCGCCTGTGTGATGTGTATCTCCAGCCGTCCCTGTGGGAGGGCATGCCCAATGCGTTGCTGGAGGCGATGGCGTGCGCGCGGCCGGTCATCGCGAGTGATGCCGGGGGGATTCCGGAGGCGGTGGACAGCGGGAAGAACGGCTTCCTCGTGCCCAAGGCGCTCTTGAATCACCTGGGGCAGGCGTGTCTGGACGTGCTGGGCCTGCCGGAGCAGGAGCGCGCGGCGATGGGGCAGGCGGCGCGCGCGTGCATCGAGGCGCGGTTCCAGGCGGACGCGGAGGCCGCGGTGTTGAAGCGGGTGCTGGCGCGCGCGATTCCGGGGTCGCCTGCGTAGGCGTCCACCCGGACGCTGTTCAATGACGCACTCCCTGCGTCGCGGTACGAGACCCCGGCCGCTCGCAGGGGCATCCTCTGCCCAAGGGGTGCACCATGGAGTTCGTCGAGCTCGTGCGGCTCGCGGCGCGATGCTTCGAGGTGGCAGGTGTGGGCGCGATGGTGCTGGGCTCACTGCTCGCCGCGGTGAACGTCGCCGTGCACCGGGGGCGGTCCGCCCGTCACACCTACCGCAAGCTCCGGCAGAGCCTGGGGGCCGCCATCCTGCTGGGACTGGAGCTGCTCGTGGCGGCGGACATCATCCGCACCGTCGCCGAGGCTCCCACCCTGGGCCAGGTGCTCGTGCTCGGGCTCATCGTCCTCATCCGGACCTTCCTCAGCTTCACGCTGGCGGTGGAGCTGGATGGGCGCTGGCCCTGGCAGGGCGATCCGATGGCGACGTCCGAGCCGCGCGAGGCGGAACGCGAGGAGCCCAAGGCTGTGCCGCCGACCCGTTAGGGAGAGGCAGTGCGAGCCGTCAGGCGGACGCGGAGGCTGCGGTGTTGGCGCGCACGATTCCCAGGTCGTCCGCGTAGGCGTTGACCAACGCTTGCTGCGCGCGACCCCAGGGGAAGTCTCGCTCCACGCGGGCTCGGGCCGCGGCGCTCAGCGCGGCGCCTTGGATGGGATTGGCGAGGAGGGCCTTCACGGCTTCCGCGATGGCCTTGGCGGAGCCTGGACGGACCCGGAGCACTTCCGTGTCTTCCGCCAGGGCTCGCACCACGGGCAGGTCGCTGGCCACCACGGGCGTGCCGGTGGCCATGGCCTCCAGCAGCTTCAGGGGACAGCAACCCTGGAGGCAGTTGCGGTCGTTCACCGGCAGCGGCACCAACACCACGTCGCAGGCGTGGTGCAGCCGGCCCAGCTCCTCCTGCGGCAGGGGCTCTAGCAGCTCCACCGCACCCTGGAGGAGGAGGTCGCCGCAGCGGTCCAGGAGCGCGCGGCGCGCGTGCTTGCGCAACGGGCCCACCAGCGTGAGCACCACGGGCAGGTCGCGCAGCAGCAGCCGGCAGGCGTCCAGCGCGTGGTGCACGCCCTGCCACGACGTCATCGTGCCGCTGTAGAGCAGGCGCAGGGGCCGGCCGGGCTCAGGCGCTCTCGGGGGCGCGTAGCGGAACACGTTCAGGTCCACGCCGTTGGGGATGACTCGCAGGCGCTTGGGGTCCGCGCCTCGGGACACAAGGTACTCGGCCGTCACCGCGCTGGGCGTGACGAGCAGGTCCGCGGCCTGGAGGCAGACGTCCTCCTGCGTGACGAGCTTGCGCATCAGCTCCGCGTCGTCCGCGACGTCCGGGTGGTGGTACTTGAGCTCGATGGAGGGCAGCCCGTTCACCTCGTACACCAGCGCGTCGGTGAGCGACGCCTTGCGCTGGGCGATGGGGTAGCCCTCGAAGATGGAGCGCACGTGCACCACCTTCGCTCGCGGTCGGCCGTGCCACCACGCGCCCAGGTGTGCTCGGAACGTCAGCGCCTGCGCCACCAGGTCTTTCCCCCTCGCGCCCAGCGGGTGGTAGGTGACGGCGTCGCTCAGGGCCGGCGTGGGGATGCCGGGCGCATCTCCGATGGCCACGAGGTCCACGGGACCGAAGGCGGCACCCAGGGCTTCGACGAAGGCTCGGATGTGGACGGCCGCGCCCTTGGGAGCGGGGAAGCGGTCGAAGGACGCGTAGATGATTCCGGAAGAGGCCACGGAGCCGGTGCTACCGCGCCCGGCGCGCGACGGCAAACGGGCGGGTCACTTCCAGTAGACCGTGACCTGGATCCGCCAGTCCTCCGTGGGCGGCGGCCAGCGCTGGAGGTACTCCGCTTTCGCTGTCTCATTCAGCGCCTGCCAGAAGGGCAGCCAGGTTCGCAGCAGCCAGGCTTCACTGGTGCCCTGACGCCAACCGCCCCACCAGGGCTCCGCGTCGGGGTACTCGATCCAGGGCGGCTGAGGGTTCATGGGGGTCATCAATTGGGGGAGAGCTGATCCGCGAGAAGGTCACAGCCGTAATAGGCCGCGCCGCCGACGATGATGGCGCCGATCGCGCCCGTGATGAGCGCGCCGGGGCCCGTCTCAATGCCAAACAAGGCGCCGACCCCGAACCCGAGCTTTCCTCCCGCGATGGCGCCTCCCCAGCCGCCGACCTGTCGGATGGATTCGGCCGCGAGGGGCTTGTACGACTTCTGATGGATGGAGCGCTGGGTGGCGTCCGCGACGTCCTTGACCGTGAAGATGACCCCCACGACCGTCAACGCCTTCCCCAGTCTGCCGATGGCCTTGGCCTTGCCGAACGCAACTTCAAGCTCCTTGAGCGCTGCTTCCAGCTGCGGCTTCGTGAGCTTCTTGGCGGCGAACTGCTTCCAGAGGTCTTCCGCCGCGCGGACGTACGCGACATGCGGGGCCGGGAGCTTGCTGACCGCCTTGCCCGACACCCTTCCTTCGATCAGCACCTCCCCTTCGACGGTCTGGATGATGTCGATGAGCTTGTTCACGCGGGTCTGCGCGCCCGCGTTCTGCGCCGCGAACTGCTTGAGCTCCGCCACCAGTTGCTCGATTGGGATGATCCGCGCCCCCGCCGCTTCGGCCTTGGCGATGTCGATCAGCAGCGGCGTGCCGTTGATGGAGGGCGCTCCAAACACCTTCTGGCTCGCCGACAGGAACTGGCTGCCCAGGGGGTTCAAGGCCATCGCATGCTCGGCGGGAGTGATCTTCCCCAGCAGGTTCGCGGGCAGGAGCGAGAAGTCCGTGGGCACCACCGCGACCTTCCGGATGAGCTTCCCCGTCTCCGACAGCTGCGAGAACACGACGAAGAGCGAACCCCGCGCCCACGCGAAGGTCGCGGGCTCCTGGGCGTGCTGGGCCTGCGTCGTGGCCAGGAACGCTCGCTCTCCCGGTCCACCATCCCAGAGCTCGTTCAGCGTGGACAGGTTCGACCAGGGAGTCGGAGCCGGCTTCAGGACGAAGGAGGGGTGGACCGCCTGCGTGCCCGGCAATTCGAGTCGCTGGCCCACCAGCAGGAGGTTGGGATTGGCGAGCTTGTTCAGCCTGGCGATTTCCGGCCAGCGGTTCGCGTTGCCCAGCTTCTTCGCGGCGATGCCATTCAACGTGTCCGCCGGTTGAACGATATACGGAGGCATGCAGTCGGGGTCCCCAGGCGGAGGGCCGCGAACGCGCCCGCCGGCCCGACGATGGCACACCCCGGCCGAGCGTCAACGCCGCCCCTGACGCTTTCGCGTGCCCGGACTTCGCGCGAAGCGCTTACAGACCTCCCGCGTCGCGTCGTCGAGCGGAAAGCAGCTCTCGATGCGCAGCTCGTCGAGCGTCACCTGTTGCGGCGCGGAGAACACCGTCACCGTGACGAGGAAGCCGACGCGCAGCTCGCCGCGCTCCAGTCGCACGCGCAGCGTGGGGTGGGCCTCCGTGGAGAAGTCCGGTTGCCTCCAGGCGCGCGGCACCCCGGGAAGGGCGAGCACCCGCTCCAGCACCGGTCCCAGCTTCGCGTCCCCCCGTTGCAGCCGCTCCCGGTGCAGCCTCGCCACCATGCCTCGCGCCAGCGACTCCCAGTCGACGACGAAGGGCCGCATCAACCGCGCGTCGAACAGCAGCGAGTACATGTCCAGGGGCTGTCGCAACGCCTCCGGCTGCGCGACGAAGGCGCCGAAGAGCGTCTGGGCGGCGCGGTTGCTTCGCACGATGGTGCCGTCCAGGGAGAGCACTGTGAGCGGATACGGCTCGTGCTGCGCCATCATCTGGTTCAGGGCCTGGTCGACCTCCGGTGCCATCGCGTCCAGGCCCGGCTCCGCGAACCGGGGCGGGAAGCCCGCGGCCACGAGCGCCTGGTTGTGCTCCCTCAATGGCGCGGCGAGCACCGAGAAGAGCCGCGACACCATCTCCTCGCTCGGCCGGGCACGGCCCGACTCGAGGAAGCTCAGGTGCCGGGCGGAGACGTCCGCCTCCAGCGCGAGCGCGAGTTGAGACAGCCCCCGGCGGCCACGCCAGTAGCGCAACAGCGCGGGGAAGAGCGCGTCGTTCACCGCGGGGAGCGTATCCGCGATGCCAGCGCCGGCAACTACCTGGGGAGGTCATTGAGCCGCCAGCGCCGCAGCGGGCAGGGTGGCCCCATGTCCATGACTCGAAAGACCTTTCTCCTGCTCACGAGCTGCATCGGCTTCGCCGTCGGCACCCTCGCCCTGCTCCTCCCCGAGGCCGTGCTGGCGAGCAAGGGTGTCACTCCCGCGCCCGCCGCCGCCATCTGGGTGCGCGAGGTGGGCGTGCTCCTCCTCGCGCTCGGTGCGGTGGCCTTCCTCGTGCGCCATCATCCGGACTCGCCGACGATGCGGACCCTCCTGCTCGGGAACGCGTGGGTCCACATCGGGTTGTTCCCCATCGAGCTCGCGGCGTGGCACGCGGGCGTCATCACGCGGTTCGGCGGGATTGCTCCCAACTCGCTGGTGCACCTGGTCCTCGCGGCCGGCTTCCTCTTCTTCGCGCGACAGGTCCACACCGCGGACCCGCTGCCTGGCCTGTGACACGCGCTCACACCGGGCGAGTTCGGGCAGGATGGCGCGCATGCTCATGAGCTCCGTGGTGATGGTGGTGTTGCTCGCGGCTCCGACTCCGGCCCCCGCGCCGGCTGCGGCTCCCGCCCAGGCGAAGACGTGGAAGGTGACCGGTTCGGACGTGACGTTCGAGATGTCCCCGAAGGACCTGCGCGCCCTGCGCGGCGGCAAGGAGGTGTTCGGCCTGCGCTCGCGTGAGAAGGACTTCCTCTCCAACTTCGAATCCGAGCCAGACACGGACACGTCCAACTGGGAGGGCTTCGAGTCCTACCGCGTGCTGTCCGTGGTGGGCCCCTGGGTGAGCTACGAGTCCTCCAACTCGGGCTACACCGGCGGCGCCCACCCGTATGCCCACGAGGGCTACGTCACCCGTGACGTGTCGAAGGACACGGGCGGCTTCTCGCTGCTCGCCGCGTTCGGGGAGAAGGAGGTGCTCAAGGCGCTCAAGGCGGACGGCTTCGTGCGCAAGCACATCCAGGATCAGGCCGCGTTCACCAAGGCCCGCACGGTGCAGGCGATGCTGGAGAGCCTGGAGCCCGGTGAGGACTGCGTGGGCTTTTCGTCCGGACTCGACGCGGTGAAGAGCTCCGTGGCGTTCCACCACCTGGAGGCCAACAAGGTTGCCGTGCGCATCGCGTTCAGCTACGACAACGAGGCGTGCCGTGGGAACAAGTTCGTCGTGGGCGTGCTGCTGCCCCTCCCCGTCGCGCTGCGGCCGGCGTTCGAGCGCGCGGCGAAGCGCGAGGAGGGCTTCCTGATGAAGGACGCGAAGGCGGCGGGGGCTCCGACGGTGGAGTTCTCCTGGGAGCCCTCCGACGCCAAGAAGCCCTGAGCGGCTACGTCGCGGAGGCCGGCGCTCCGGGGAGCGTGAACAAGAAGGTGCTGCCCTGGTCGGGTTTGCTCTCCGCCCAGATGCGCCCTCCGTGTGCCTCCACGATGCCCCGGGAGATGTAGAGCCCCAGCCCCAGCCCCCGCCGGTCCTCGCTGCGGGCCTGCCAGAACCGGTCGAACACCACCTCCAGCTGGTGGCTTGGGAGTCCAGGTCCGGTGTCCGCCACGGAGAAGCGGACGTCGGGGTCCACCCGCTCCACCCGCAGCGAGATCCGGCCGCCGCCAGGCGTGAACTTGATGGCGTTGGACAGGAGGTTCGCGAGCACCTGGAGGACCCGCTCATGGTCGAACTTCGCCATCAGCGTGTTCCCGCGCACCTCCACGTCGAGCGTGAGGCCGTGGGCGGCGGCCAGCGGCTGGAACGCCTCGAAAGAGTCCTTCACCAGCGCGGTCGTGTCCTGCAGCGCGGGGGTGACGCGGATATGCCCCGCCTCGATGCTGGCCACATCCACCAGGTCGCCAATCAGCCGGTTCATCCGCGCGGTGAAGCGTTGGATCTTGTCCGCGGCCTGGGTCGCCTTCCGGCCCGCCTCGTCCTCGGTGGCATCCCGCTTGAGCAGGGCCGCCTGCAACGCGATGCCGCCCAGCAGCGTGCGCAGGTCGTGGCTGACCATGCCCATGAAGTGGTCCCGCGTCGCGAGCGCCTCGTCGGAGTACGCGCGCTCCCCGGACAGCCGCAGGTCGGTCTCCGCCCGCTCCAGGTAGAGGAGGGCCGCCAGGGCGAGCATCCGCTCCTCGCGCTCGTCCCGCAGCTCCGCGTCCGCGGTGTCCCGTTCTCCCTGAAGGGTCGCGTCCTCGTGGGCCCGCTCCTGGTCCAGGCTCTCCCGCTCCATGGGCGCCTTATTGCGCGCCTCCCTCGCGTCCGCGGTGTCGCGGGCCGCCTGGAGGGCCTCGTCCGCCTGCTCCCGGGCCTTGTCGATGGCGGCGTCCGAGCCGTCTTCAATCGCGCTCTGCCGCTGGGCGTACTCCTGGTCCGACTTCTCCCGCTCCGTGCGGAGGCCTTCGTCCGTGTGGGCCCGTGGGAGCTTGGGTTTTGCGTCCTGGGTCGCCATGGAGAAGCCTCGGGTGAAGTGCCAACAGCGGGGCAGGGTAGTCCCAATCCGCCCCGCCCGGTCCCCCAAGAGCCCAGAGGTGTTGACCAGCGCTGATCAGGCTGGTCGCTCCACGTGGCCGTCCGCGTGGCGGGCGAAGCGCCCTTCCTCCGGCGCGTGGACGGGCGCGGGGTCCGGCCAGGGCCAGCCACCGAAGCCCGTGCGCTGGTAGTCCGCGAAGGCCTGTTGGATCTCCTGCCGCGAGTTCATCACGAACGGGCCGTACTGGACGACAGGCTCGCCGATGGGGCGCCCCTGGAGCAGGAGCAGCTCCGTCACGTCGGCGCCGTTCTCCAGCGCGACGTCCGCGTCGGCGCGCAGCTCGATGCTGTGCGACGGCGAGATGGCGCGACCGCCCACGCTCAGCGCGGAGCCCTTGAAGAAGTACAGCATGCGGTGCGTGCCCCGCGCCGCCGCGGGCAGCGTCCAGCGCGCGCCCGGCTCCAGCTTGAGCGTCCAGATGGCCACGTCCGATTCCTCGCGCGCGGCCCAGGACTTGGGCGGCGGGGGAGGCGCCTTCACGTCGCCCAGCCGGCCGGCGACCACGGTGATCTCCGTGGCGCGTCCCGCCTCGTCCTTCGCGACGTGCCGGGGGATGACGTGATTCCAGAGCATGGAGAAGTGCGGCGCCACGAGCTTGTTCTCGCGCGGCAGGTTGAGCCAGATCTGGAACAGCTCCACGGGGTTCGGCTGGTCACGCTTGAGCAGCGGAAACATCTCCGAGTGGTTGATGCCACTGCCCGCGGTGAGCCACTGCACGTCACCGCCGCCGAAGCGCGCCGCCGCGCCGAGCGAGTCGGAGTGATCCAACAGCCCGCTGCGCACGACGGTCACCGTCTCGAAGCCGCGGTGCGGGTGCTGCGGGAAGCCGGGCACGACGGTGCCGTGGTACATGCTCCAGCCGTCCCGCCCGCCGAAGTCCTGGCCCAGCTCGCGGCCCGCCAGCGAGGCCTGCGGCCCGAAGCGTTCGTTGCCCGCGGGATAGTGGTCGTCGTGGTGCACGCAGAAGAGGAACGGATCCGGCGTCCGCCACGGCATCCCGAGCGGATCCACGCGGATGATGGTTTCTTGTGACTGTCCCTGCGGCTGACCCATTGCTTGCCCTCCTGCCTTTTCCGGCGCGCGGGATGAACAGGCCGCGGCCGTGCTGACACCCGCCGCCGCGATCAACTTCAGCGCCGCCCTGCGGCTCACTTCGTCCAAGGTCGACCTCGTCGTGGGTGCGGCTTCATCCTAACAACGTGACCTTCACGCCGCTCTGGCGGGTCACCTTTCGTGGCACTTCGCACCGAGCAGGCCCCCAAGGCTGCGCGTCTCTCAAATGGGAGGCGCGGCGGGCGGGCGGTTTGACCGTCCTTCGCGCGGGCCCCTACGCTCCCGCCCGGTCCGCCCGACGGGCGTCTTGAGGGGAGTCCTCCGCCGTGGCGGTCAACATCACCCGATTCCACAACGTGTTCCTCTACCAGTCCCGCGCGACGGTGCCGGAGCTGCTGGAGGACCTGAAGGTCCTGGCGGTACTGGACGCCCGCGCGGAGTCGCAGCGGGTCCTGCTGACGCTGGGCGCGTGGCCCACGCTGATTCCCGGCGTGGCGCTGTCCATCCTGTCGTTCGGCGTGTGGGCCCTTGGCGCGGACTCGGAGTTGGTGACGGCCGCGGGCCTCGTCGGGGCGACGCTCTTCGCCGCTGGCGTCCTCCTGTTCGTCTGGCGCGACTCCCTGAAGCAGCGCGACCTGGACAACCGGCGCTATGGGCTGGCGGAGGTGCTGCTCAAGCGTCTCCAGATTGACCTGGAACCGGACGCGACAGTGCGCCTGAAGCTGGACCTGCGACAGGACGACGTGCGGGAGAAGCGCGTCAATGAGGACATGGTCGGCTGGTGGAACACCCAGTTCTTCGTCGACCCGTGGTTCACGCTGGAGGGCCCGTTGGCGGACGGTTCGGTCGTGCGGATCCACATGGTGGAGCGGCTCCAGAAGCGTGAGCGCTCCAAGACGAGCGCCAGCGGCAGGACGAAGATCAAGACGAAGCGGAAGGGCTCCGCGCGGCTGGAGGTGTCCCTGCGCGTGAAGCCCGAGCGCCACCCCGGGCTGGGCGCGATGAAGGCGCAGGCGACCGCTGCCGCGCGCCTGCCGCCGCGCGTGGAGCTGGAGCGCGTGCGCGTCGCGGCGGACCGGCTGTCGATGCGCGTCCGGCTGGCCCATGACTGGGCGGTCCAGGTGAAGCGGACGCCGGATGACCCGGAGACGCCCGCGTTCTGGAAGCAGGCCCTGGCGAAGGACGACGCGTCGCGCACGGCGACGATGATGCTCCTGAGCCTCTACCAGGTGGTCCACTACGCCCGGCGGCGGGGCAAGCTCCAGGCGGCGCGGGCCCGGCGACAGTCGGTTTGACCTGCCCGGAGGGGACCCCTACGCTCGCGGCCGACCGCAGGACGGTCCCGCTGAAGAAGGCTCCCCACCGTGGCGCTCGACCTCACCGAATTCCAGAAGACCCACGTCTACCGTGCGCAGGACTCCTCCGTGCCCGCGGTGCTGGCGGACCTGGAGGTCGTGGAGCAACTGGACCAGCAGGCCGAGCTGACGCGGCGCAAGCTGTGGATCGGCGCCTGGGTCCTGCTCGGCTGCGGGATCGGCAGCTTCATCCTCCTGCCATTCCTGATGGACGCCCACCCGGACGGTGCGTGGGACGTGTACGGCCCGCTGGTCTCCGGCGTTGGCGTTCTGGACCTCGTCGCGGCCGTGGTGCTGTTCGTCGTGCGCGCGCGTCGGCGCCGGATGGACCTGGACAACCGGCGCTACGGGCTGGTGGCCACGCTGCTCAAGCGCCTCCAGGTGGACCTGGATCCGGATTCGCCCGTGTCGCTGACGCTGGACCTGGCTCCGAACGACGATGCGCACAAGCGCATCCAGCAGGACACCCGGGGTCGGTGGCAGCGCGAGGTCTTCAAGGACGCCTGGCTGGACCTGCAGGCCCGCTTCGCGGACGGCACGTACCTGCGCCTGTCCATGGTGGAGTACCTGCAGAAGCGCAGCCGCACGCAGCGCAACGCCCGCGGCAAGACGAAGACCAAGCGCAAGCAGAAGGGCAAGGCGCTGATGCAGGTGGCCCTGCGCGTGAAGCCGGAGCAATACCCCGGGCTCGCGGACCTGACCGCGCCCGCCCGGAGCGCCGCGCGCCTGCCCCCGGGCATCAAGCTGTCGCGGATCCGCGTGGCCAGGGACCGGCTGGTGATGCGCGCCCTGATGGCCCATGACTGGGTGCTCCTGGCGCCGAAGGCCGCTCCCGCCAAGGCTCCCATCGACAGCCCGCCCCCCGCCGCGAAGGGCAGGGGCACCAGGGCTCCGGTGGGCACGGCGCTGAAGCAGGACGCGTCGCAGACCGCGACGATGATGCTCCTGAGCCTCTACCAGGTGCTCAACTTCTCCAGCTCCCTGCGCAAGCGCGGGGACGCGAAGGCGACTCCATGAAGCTGCGTGTCCTGTTCCTCGTGGGCCTGGGTGTGCTCGCGGCCTCGGCGTGTTCGCAAGGGGGCACTCCCGCCTCGAAGGACAGCGCCGCTCCGGCCACGCAGGGGGCGGCCACCGCCGCGGAGCCGAGGGAACTCGGCACCAAGCTCAAGTTCAAGGACGGCGATGACCGCGAGCGCTTCTCGCTCAAGCCCAAGGACGACGGCGCCAAGCTGGTGGACGGCGAGGACAAGGAGGTCGCGCGCTACAAGTGGAAGGGCGGCGAGCTCAAGGTGTCCGGTCCGGACGACGCGGTGCTGGCGTACGTCACCGGCGGCCCGGACGTGTTCCAGGTGAAGGACGCCGCGCGCGCCACCGTGCGCTACACGTTCGCGCGCGAGGGCTCCGGCTGGAAGCTCACCGACGCCCAGGGCGCCGTCCTCTACACCGTGTCCGCCGAAGGGGTGGGCGCGTCCGTGAAGGGCGCGTCCGGCGCGGAGGAGATCCGCGTGAAGGTGCGCGACGGGAAGCTGTCCCTGCGCGACCCGTCCGGCAACACGGTGCTCGCCACCAAGACGCCGGTGGCCCCCGACGCCGCCGCGTGCCTGGGCTTCGCCGCGCTGGACCTGCCCCTGCGCATGGCCCTGCTCTTCCGCCTCCAGTCCCCCGTGGGCGCCCCGTCGCCCTGAGCCTCCCGCCATGCGCCCATCCTTCCCGTCCGCCGAGCATTGCCTGGAGACGTCCGGCTTCCTCTTCTCCCACCCTTGCGAGCGGGCGGCGGCCACGCAGTGCATGCGCTGCCAGAAGCCGGTGTGCGCGCTGCACATGCGCATGCTCGACGGCGAGGAGACCGTCTGCGTGTCGTGCGCCCGGACCGCGGACAACGGCGACGAGAACCGCGACGCGTCCAGCTCCGACTACGACGAGGACGACCCGAGCTACTACTACGACGACTACGGCTATTACGGCCGGGGCGCGTGGACGACGGCCGGCGGCTCCCACGACAAGAACGACTTCACCGAGGCGGATGGCGAGAGCCTGCGCCGCGAGGACGACGCCTCCTTCGAGGAGGACCTGGGCGGGAGCTGAGCGGCCGTGCGACGTCAGCACTGGCGCCTGTACGCGCTCGGCGGAGGACTGGGGCACCTGACGCGCGCCTCCGCCCTGGCCCGCGCCGCCGTGGCCCGGGGGCACGCGGTGGAGCTGCTCACCAACAGCCCCTTCGCCCCCGGCCTGCCCCTGGAGTCGCTGCTGGGCCCGGGCGCCGTCGTGCACCGGCTGGATGCGCGCCTGGACAAGCCCGCGACGGTGGCGGCGGTGACGGCGTGGCTCACGGCCACACCGTGCGACGTGCTGGTGGTGGACACCTTCCCCCGGGGGCTCGCGGGGGAGCTGGCCGCGCTGCTGCCCACGGTGCGCGCGCCGCGCGTGCTGGTGCACCGCGACCTCAACCCCGTCTACGTGGAGCGCTTCGACGTGGCCCGCGCGGTGGATGCGTTCGACCTGCTCGTCGTGCCCGGCGAGGACGCGCCCTTCGCGCACCACCCGCGCGCGGTGCGGACCGCGCCGTGGCTGCTCCTGGACGCGGACGCCCTGCAGCCCCGCGAGGAGGCCCGGCGGCGGCTGGGGTTGTCCGCGTCCGCTTCACGCCCGCTGGTGGCGGTGCTGGGCTGCGGCCGGCCGGAGGAGGTGGTGGAGGCGGGGGACACGGCGTCCCAACTGCGACGGTCGCTGGACGGGCGGGCGGAGGTGCGGTGGCTCGTCCCCACGGGCGCGGAGACAGCCGGGGCCCTGGCCGTCTGGCCGGCGCTCGCGGTGCTCCCGGGCGTGGACGTGCTGGTGGGGTCGGGCGGCTACAACACGGTGCAGGAGGCGCGGGCCACGGGGACGCCGCTCGCCGCGTGGGCCCGGTCCCGGCTCTACGACCGACAGGCCTTGCGGCTGACCGGTTCGGAGCGCGTGGTGGACGCGGTGGACCTGGAGGCCCGGGTCCAGGCGTTGCTGGAGGAAGCCGGGGCCCCTGAGCGCCCCGCTTCCTACGTGAACGGCGTCCACGCGGCGGTGGAGGCCATCGAGCGTGTCGCGCTCAGTGCTTGAAGCCCTGGTGCCCAGCGGCCGGCTCGATGCCGTGGGCCATGACGAAGTGGTAGAGCACCTGGGGGTCGTCCTTCGGGCCGCCCATCAGCTCCACCAGGAAGTGGCCCTGCTGGGGGTCGGCGTCCGGGTCCGGGGAGATGCTGACCTCGGAGACGTCGCGGCCCACCATCACGAGCTCGCCCACCAGGGACTTGCCCTTGATGAGCTGGAGGACGTGCTGGCGCTCCTCCTCCATCAACATCCAGTGGAAGTCGTCATGGTCGAACAGCGTCATGTCGGCGGAGCCGCACCGCAGGATGCAGTTGGTGTGCTCCTGGATCCAGCGCCAGAAGGCATCGAAGTTCAGGGTGCGGGCCGGTGGGGAGAGCAGATCCATCGGGTGACCTCTTCAAGAAGGGGCGGACGCCCGGGTGACAGGATGCGCGCGGGGTCGCGTGTGCGTGCTGCCTAGCATGGCCGGGCCTCGTGGGGCCGGCTCCTTTTCGCGGAGCGTCCCACAAGGGCCTGCCGGCCGGGGGCACGCGAATCCACGATATCGGACGCTTGTTGCGCTCCTGAGGAAGAGGGCGACATTCAAGGGGGTTGAGGCCGCCCGGAGGGAGGATGCCCCAGCATGAGGATGGACGCCGGTTGGAGGCCCGCGGGGGCCGCGCGATGAGCCTGCGCGCCTTCTTCTCCACCGTGGTGGGCGGCCTGGTGCTGCTCACCCTGGTCTCCGCGTCGTTGCTCGTGGTGTTGACGAGTGCGCTGGAGCGCAAGGCGGCCACCCTGAGCGACTCCGTGGAGGGGGTGCGGCTGGCGGAGGAGCTGGAGGTGGATCTGCTCGTCCATTCCCGCCTCATCGCGGCGCCGGATACGCCCATGGTGGTGGACCCCTCGCGGGGGCGCTCGCCGCAGCAGATTGAGTTCGACCTGCGCCGCCAGCTCAGCGAGCTGCACACGAGCGCTTCCACCGACGAGGAGCGCAAGGTGCTGTCGCAGGTGGAGCACGAGGTGGCCGCCTACCTGGACGCGCAGCGGATGGCGTCCGCCCGGACGGGCAGCGCCGGGATGTATGACGCGCGGGTGGTAGGCCCGCTGGACGCGGCGCTGCGTTCGCTGGAGCACCTCATCCAGATCAACGTGGACCAGGCCCAGGCCGCCCGCCTGCGCGCGACGCGCTGGCACGAGACAGCCAACGTGCTGGGGCTGGTGCTGGGCGTGCTGCTGCTGGCGACGCTGGGGCTGGTGGTCTTCTGGCTGCGCCGCTTCGCGCTGCGCCCGGTGGCGGACCTCCAGCGCGCGATGCGGGCCTTCGGCACGGGGCGCAACCGGGACTCGCGCGCGCCGGAGGAGGGACCGTCGGAGATCCGCGACATGGCCCACACCTTCAACGAGATGGCGGGCAGCCTGGCCCACCAGCAGGAGCAGCAGCTGGCGTTCCTGGCGGGCGTGGCGCACGACCTGCGCAACCCCCTGTCCGCGCTGAAGCTGTCCACGTCGCTGGCCGCTTCCGGCCGCGCGGAGGTCACCCCGGAGCGGATGCAGCGCACGCTGGCGCTGGTGCGCCGGCAGGTGGAGCGGCTGGACCGGATGGTGGGGGACCTGCTGGACGCCACGCGCATCGAGGCGGGCAAGCTGGAGCTGCAGCCGGAGGTGCGCGACACGCGCGAGCTGGCGCGCTCGGTGGTGGAGCTGTACCAGTCCAGCGACTCCGGCCACACGCTGGAGCTGGTGGTGCCCGACGCCGCGGTGTTCGTGCGGGCGGACCCCGCGCGGCTGGAGCAGGTGCTGACCAACCTGGTGAGCAACGCGCTCAAGTACTCCCCCGCGGGCAGCCGCGTGGAGGTGGCCGTGCGGGGGGACGGGGACCACGCGGTGATGGCGGTGTCGGACCAGGGCATCGGCATGTCCCCGGACGAGCTCCAGGGGCTCTTCGTCCCGTTCCAGCGCGCGGGCAACGCGAAGCAGCGGGCTCCCGGCGTGGGGCTGGGGCTGTCGGTGTCGCGCCGGATCATCGAAGCGCACGGCGGCCGCATCGAGGTGGAGAGCCAGCCCGGCCAGGGCTCCGTGTTCCGCGTCCACCTGACGCGGGTGTCCGCCGGACCGCCGGGCCTGCCCGCCCCCGCCGACGACGAGGAACCCGTCGGCGCCGTGCACTGAAGAGGCCCGGCCGGAAGCGGGGCCAACCGTTGCCTGCCGCGCGTCGGCACGGGGCCCGGGCCCGTGGAGGGATGCGCCCGGGCGCGGCAGGGCGTACCTTGCGGCACCTACGTCAGGAGAAGGCTGGATGATGAAGAATTCGCGCCGGGCCGTGTCGCTCGCCGCCCTGCTGGTGCTGGGAGGTTGCGCGGGGCGCACGCAGTCCGCGCCCCCGGTCGCCGCCGCCGAGCCCGTGCAGACCGCGCCCGCTGTCGTCCAGTCCACGGAAGGGGGCTTCAGCGTGGCCTTCTCCGGCCCTGTCACGGAGGAGCGGCGCGTGCAGCCCACGGACGTGGGCGAGGTGACGCTGCACACGTTCATCTCCGCGCGCACGGAGGACGACACCGCCTACTACGTCTCCTACACGGACTTCCCGCCCGCGGCCGTGGCCCAGGTGGATCCGCGCGACGTGGTGGACCGCGCCAGCCAGGGCGCGCTGGAGGCCCTGGGCGCCACGGGCATCTCCGCGAAGCCGCTCCAGATGGAGGGCGGCTTCCCGGGCCAGGAGGTGGGGGGCGTGTCCGGCCCGCGCCGCCTGCGCGGACGCTTCTTCATGGTGGGGCCGCGGCTGTACCAGCAGCTCCTGCTCCACCCGGAAGGCCGTCCGCCCCGGGACGCGGACCGCTTCTTCGATTCGTTCCACCTGGACCCGGCCGTGGCGGGACGGCTGGGCCACGAGACGCGCGGCACCTGAAGCCTCCGGGCCTCGGCCGCGCGCCGCTGTCGTCAGTGCACGGCGTGCACGAACCGGCGCACGCAGGCCACCAGCACGTCGCGGTCGAAGGGCTTCTGGAGCACCTCGCGGATGGCGGGGTGCTTCTCCTCGTTGGCGCTGATGACGACGACGGGCACGTCCGCCAGCGCGGGCCGCTGGTGCAGGATGCCCAGCAGCAGCCAGCCGTCCTTGCGCGGCGTCCACATGTCCAGCAGGGCCAGCGCCGGGGGAGGGTGGGCGTCCAGCCAGGCGAGCGCCTCGGTCCCGCTCGCGGTGGCGGCGACGGTGAAGCCCTCCGCCGACAGGATTTCCACCAGCGCTTCGCGCAGGTCGCTGTCGTCCTCGACGATGAGGAGGGTCGGTGGGGGGCGGCTCATGGAGCCGGAACCCATAGGCCGACGGCGTCCGGGTGGACAGGGAACATCTGCCGGGTGCGACCGGCAGTGCGGGCGGTTTCCTAGGGCTCGTCGAACATGGCCTGGAGCACGCGCCAGGCCTGCTTCACCTGGGGCCCGGTGCGGCACGCCAGGTAGTCGCAGATCTCCGCCACGCCGTCGGAACGCTCCATGTCGAAGGTGTGGAAGAGGGTCTTGAGCGACACGTCCAGGCCCACGGACAGCTTGCCCAGCGTGTCGAGTGATGGAGAGAAGCTGCCGCGCTCGATGCGGCGGATGGCATCCACCGAGAGGTCACTGCGCTCGGCGAGCACTTCCTGCGTCAGCTCACGGCTGTTGCGCATGCGACGCACCTGGTCGCCAAATCGTCGGTGGAGCTTCGTCCACGTTGTCAGTCTGTTTTTTCCCATATTCGCTGCGGAGAATCTGGGGACGTCGCGCGTGGTGTGAAGGGAGCCTGTTCGCCTTTGGACCCTGCATTCGCGAGGGGGCCCGGGAAGCTGTTCTTCCCGGCGGGCCGCCCGGCCGGAAGCGTGAGGTGCTGAACGGAAGCCTTGTCCCCAGGGACAAGCCGGGGTGGCCCGCGGGGCGGCCAGGCACGGGGTAGGGAACATGCGCAGGCCCCCGCTTTCGTCTACGCTTTCGGGCCACATGACGGTTCCCGATGTCTCGCGGGGGCTCTGGCGGGTGCGGCTGCTCGCTGTGCTCGCGGGTGCCCTGCTCCCCGGGTGCGAGTCCCGCACCTCCCCTCACCGGTTCCCCCTGACGACGGCCCCGGCGAAGTCCGCCGCGTTGGACGCCGCGCGCCCGATGCCGGCGCCTCCCGCGCTTCCCACGCCGCCGCTGTCGGACGTGACTCCCGAAGCCCCTCGGCCCGTGGAGACCGCGAAGGTGGACGTGCCCGTGCCTCCGCCCGTGCCCCTCCCGGTCGGCGCCCTGAAGCCCACGGGTGAGCGTGCGCGGCAACTGCATGCGCTGGGCGAGCGGCTGAAGGCGCCCGGGACCGCGGTGGAGGACCCGTGTCTGGAGGCCCGGGACAGCGGGTGTGCGCGCTCCGCGCTGACGCCGTTCTACGCCGCGTTGGATGGGCTGGTGGACGGCGCGCTGAAGGGGCCGGTCGTCATTGGCGCGTTCGGCAACTCGCTCATCGCGGGGGACCGCATCGTGGACGTGGTGCGCGCCGAGCTGGTGGCGGGCTTCGGCGGCGCGGGCCGGGGCGTGCTGCTGGTGGACCGCATGGCGCCGTACGGCGGAAGGTCGCGCACGGCGGCCGTGAGCCAGGGCTGGGAGCCGCGCACGCTGGGCGAGCTGCACGCGCCGCCGCACCCCTTCGGCATCACCGGCGTGTACCACGTGGCCACCGAGGCCCGGGCGCGGGGCCGCTTCAAGCTGGAGGGCGAGCCGCGCGGGACGCTGTGGTGGAAGGACGTGGCGGGCGCGGGCCGGCTCGTGGTGTCCGTGGACGGGGTGATGCTGGCGCGCACGGAGCCCCAGGGCGACGGGACGAGCCGCGCCACGGCCTTCGACGTGCCCCCGGGCGCGAAGTGGCTGGAGGTCGCGGCGGAGGGCAGGGGCGCCATCGTGCAGGGCATGGTGCTCCAGAAGGACGGGCCCGGCATCGTGTTGGACATGCTGGGCGTGCCGTCCGCGGATGCGACGCTGTATGCCCGGCTGGAGGAGGACGCGCTGAAGGCGCAGCTCCAGCAGCGCGACCCGAAGCTGCTGCTCTTCTTCCTGGGCGGCAACGAGTCCAAGCGCCTGGAGTGGAAGCGCACCGACGTGGCCACCGTGCGCCGCGACCTGACCGCGCTGCTGCGCCGCACGCGGGCCGCCGCGCCCGGCAGCGCGTGCCTCGTGGTGGGGCCGATGGACGCGGTGCAGGACTCGCATGCGAAGGGCAAGCCCCTGGCGCAGCGGCCGTTCCTGGAGGCCGCCATCAGCGCCGAGCGCGAGGTGGCGATCTCCGAAGGCTGCGGCTTCTTCAACCTGTTCACCGCGATGGGCGGGGCGGGCTCACTGGTGCGCTTCAATCAGGCGGGGTTCATGCACGACGACCTGGTGCATCCGCGTGGACAGGGGCTGGACCTGCTGGGCCAGCTGGTCGCGGACGCGCTGATCAACGCGTGGGCGGAACAGGGCACCGGGCCGACTCCGGTGCTCACGTCCTCGCGTGAGGAGGAGCAGGTAAAGGCGTCGGGTGATCAGGGCAGCGGGTCGTCCTCGGCGCTCACGTCCTCGCGTGAGGAGGAGCCGACGAAGACGTCCGGTGACGGCGCGGGTCGGGCCGTGGAGGACGTGCGATGAGGCGTCTCTTCGTCGCGCTGTGGTTGATCGTTGGCGCAGGAGTGGGCGCGCCCGCGCTCGCGGTGCCCCAGGCGCCTGTCGCGCCAGCCGTGGCCGAGCCGAAGGCGGGCGAAACCGCCGCGCTTGTGTCTCCGGAGCCCGATGCGAAGGCCGCATCGCCGGAGTCCGCCGCGAAGGCCGCGTCGGAGTTCCCACCGGAGATGGAGCGCGCGCTGGACGCGTTGATGCGCGCGGACCTGAAGCAGGGCCCCACGGCGGGCCTGTCCGTGGGCGTGATGCGAGGCGGCCAGCGCTGGATGCGTGGCTATGGCTTCCGCGACCTGGCGAAGAAGCTGCCCGCCACGGTGCACACCACGTACCGCATGGCCTCCATCACCAAGTCCTTCACGGCGGTGGCGGTGTTGCAGCTCGCGCAGGCGGGCAAGCTGGACCTGGACGCGGACATCCACACGCTGGTGCCCGAGTACCCGGTGAAGCAGTGGTCGGTGACGGTGCGCCAGCTCCTGGGCCACCTGGGCGGCGTGCCCACCTATGACAGCCCGAACGCGGGCAACAACACGAAGCCGGTGACGACGCACGAGGCGATTGGCCTGTTCGCGGACCGTCCGCTCGTGGCGGAGCCGGGCACGCGCTACGTCTACAGCACCTGGGGCTTCAACCTGCTGGGCGCGGCGGTGGAGACGGCCTCGGGCCAGTCCTACCGCGAGTACCTGCGCGACCACGTCTTCGGGCCCGCGAACATGACGCACGCGGATCTGGACGAGATCCACACGCGCGACGCGCAGCAAGCGGTGGGCTACCGCATCCAGGGCACCGCGCTGAAGCCCTCGCGCTTCCTGGATGTGACGAGCCGCTTCGCCGGTGGTGGCACGCGCGCGACGGTGGAGGACCTGCTGGGCTTCGCGCGCGCGATGCTGGACGACACGCTGGTGACGCGCGAGACGATGGGGCGCATGCAGTCGACCATGATGACGCGCGACGGGCGCATCACCGACTACGGCATGGGCTTCGCGACCTATCCGCTCCGGGGCCACTACATCGTGGCGCACGCGGGCGGGCAGCCGGAGACGACGACGCTGCTGGTGGTGCTGCCGGCGGAGGACACCGCCATCGCGCTCGCGACCAACGTGGAGGACGAGGCGAAGCGGCTGCGTCGGCTGTCCCTGCGCCTGATGGAGACGGTGCTGGACGAGGGCGCTCCGGCCCGGACGGGCCACTTCACGGACCCCGTGGACGCGGTGGAGTACGAGGGCCTGGGACGGATGGCCAGCTACGGGCTCGCGTACCACGACTGGGCCACGCGAGGGCCGGGCCGCCTGCCGCCGGAGCAGGACCTGGCGGGCGCGTTCGCGAAGGTGACAGCCCTCTTCGACCGCGCGGCCATCGCCCGCGATCCGCGAGGTGCGATGGAGCGGATCCGCGGCGCGCACGAGCCCCGGGCGGAGTCGCTCTTCATCCGCGTGGGCGCGCACATGGCGGCCACGGTGGAGCGGGTGCTGGGCGCCGAACGGCTGCGCACGTACCGGACGCAGGGCGCGGCGGGCTTCTTCGCGGACTACCTGGCCGCGTGCGAGTCCCTGAAGTGTCCGGAGACGGAGCGCTTCAGCCAGGGCGTGCGGGACGACGTGGCCCGCTTCGTCGCCGGGTGGAAGCGCGCGGAGGTGCCGGCGCTGCGGCGCTCGAGGCTGGACGACGTGAAGGACCCGGAGCGCCTGTGGCCCGCGCTGAAGGAGGCGGCGGCGCGCGCGCCCTCGGTGCGGCCGGACTACACGGAGGAGCTGCTGTCGCTGGCGGACCGGGCGAAGCGCAAGCCGGAGGACCGGATGCGCTGGCTGGAGCGCGCGACGGAGCTGCACCCGGAGTCGATGGACGCGCACCTGGCGCAGGCAGTGGGACTGCTGGAGGCGGACCGGGAAGCCGAAGCCATCCCCCACGTGCGCGAGGCGTTCGAGACGCCAGAGGGCGCGCTGGTGCTCTCGCCCGCGGGCTTCCTGCGCAGGCTGCTGGACACGCGCTCTCCGAAGGTCGCGCGGGGGCTGCTGCGCGCGGCGGTGACGCTGCATCCGGACGCGCCGGAGCTGTGGGACGCGCTGGCGAAGCGTGAGAAGGCCCTGGGGGACCCGGGCGCGGCGAAGGTGGCGCAGGGACGCGCGAAGCGGGCCCGGCAGGTCCGCGCGGCGCAGGAGGCCCGGGCCCCGCGACCCCCGGGAGTCGTGGCACCCGCCGGGAGCACGCCAGCGCCGGACAAGGTGCCCAACGGGAGCACGTCCCCGACGGTGTCCGTGGATCCGGAAGCAGCGCCAGAGCCGTAGAGCGCGCGCGCCCCTCCACGCGGTGCGTGCGTCCCCGTGAGGCTTCATGCCCGGGAGTGCCCGGGCCATGCGAGGATGCGCGGCGATGAAGCCTTCCTGTCCTTCCTGTCAGACCCCCTTCGTTCCCGGTGCGCAGACGTGCGGCGCGTGTGGTGCCGCGCTGCTCATCGCCCCGACGCCCGGGAGCGCCGAGCCCGTCTGCGCGGTGCACCCGCAGTGGCGGAGCGTGGGCACGTGTCCCCGGTGCGGTGCCTTCGCCTGCGCCAGCTGTCTGCGCCAGGGCCCCGAGGGCGTGGTGTGCGCGACCTGCCTCGAGCGCGAACCCCTGGGCCTGCTGCCGTGGGACCAGCGCGAGGAGCTGGGGACGCTCAAGGCCTTCTGGAAGACGTGCGTGGGCATGTTGATGCAGCCCACCAAGACGCTCCAGGGCATCAACCCCGACGCGTCGGTGGGCAGCTCGCTGGGCTTCGTGTTCCTGTCCACGGTCTCGGGCTTCCTGACCACGGGCCTCGTCTACACGGCGCTCATGGGCGTCATCATGGGGCTCGTGCCCGAAGCGGCGGGCGCGCAGGCCGCGGAAGGGGCTCCCAGTCCGCAGAGCATGAAGCTGTGGATGACCGTGGGCATGGCGGTGTGGACGGTGGTGACGCCCTTCTTCGGCGTGGGCATGTCGCTGGTGCACGCGGGCCTGGAGCACCTCATCCTGCGCATGGGCGGGGTGGAGAAGGGCTTCTCGGTGACGCTGCGCGCGTATGCGCTCTCCCAGGCGCCCTACATCGTCGGGTTGATTCCCTTCGTCGCGGTGTATGCCGCGCCCTTCTGGGCCATGGGGCTGCGCGTGGTGACGTACCGTTCGCTGCACCGCACCAGCTGGGGTGCCGCGGGCGCGGGCGCGCTGCTGGTGCCGGTGCTGTCCTGCTGCCTCTGTGGCGGCGGCTACGCGGCCATCATGTTCATGGCGTTCAAGGGCATGACGGGCGGCGAGGGCTGAAGCGTCAGCGCGGCCGGGGAAACACGGTGGTCAGCCACGCGAGCACGGCGCCCACGCGGGCGTTGTGGCGCAGGTCGGGGTGGGTGACGGCCCACAGCTCGCGGGTGGGCAGCCCGGTGGCGCGCGGCAGCAGCGGTTCGAGCCGGGGCTCGTGGGGCGCGAACAGCTCCGGGATGACGGCGAGCCCGTGCCCCGCGGCGCAGGCGGCCATCAGTGTGGTGGTGTTGCTGGCGCGCAGGACCGTGCGGGCCTGGGGCACGTGCTTGTCCAGCCACGCTTCCTGCGCGGTCCCCGCGAGCGTCGCGTCGGGCCGCACCCAGTCGTGCCGCGCCAGCTCCTTCACCGTCGAGGGACGCCCGCGCCGGGCGAGGTACGCCGCGCCGCCGTAGACGCGGAAGGGCATGTCGCACAGCCGCCGCGCCAGCAGCGCGGGTTCACGGGGACGGGACATGCGCAGCGACACGTCCGCCTCGCGGCGAGACAGGTCCAGCACCCGCAGCTCCGCGCGCAGCTCCACCACCAGGTCCGGGTGCCGCGCCCGCAGCTCCACCAGTCGGGGCGCGAGCACGAAGGCCGCCAGCCCGTCGCCCGACGTGATGCGCACCGAACCCGCCACGCGTTGATCCGCGCCGGTCAGCTCCCGCTCCGACGCGAGCACCTCCGCCTCCACGCGCTCCGCATGGGTCCGGAGGCGCAGGCCCGCCTCGGTGGGCACGAGCCCCTCCGGCGTGCGCCGCAGGAGCCGCACCCCCACCGCCGCCTCCAGCGCGGAGAGCCGTCGGCCGATGGTGGTGGGCGCGACGCGCAGCGCCCGTCCGGCCGCCGCGTGGGTGCCATGGCGGTCCACCGCGAGGAAATAGCGCAGGTCATCCCAGGCGAGCATGCCGTGCATTCTCGCACGGCCAGCCTGCATCGACGTTCGTATCCGCAGGCCGGCGCCGGGAGCATCTTTCGCGCCATGAAGACCTACGTGCTGAACCCCGGAAGCGACCTGAGCGCGCTCCAGCTCACGGACAGGCCCCTGCCCGAGCCCGGCCCGCGTGACGTGCTGTTGCGCCTGCGCGCGGTGTCGCTGAACTACCGGGACGTGGCCATCCTGCGCGGGACGTACGGCGGTTTCCCGCGTCCGCTGGTGCCAGTGTCCGACGGCGTGGGCGAGGTGGTGGCGGTGGGCGCGGAGGTCCGGCGCTTCCGCGTGGGGGACCGGGTGATTCCCCTCTACGTCCCGGACTGGGTGCGTGGGCCGCCGAGGGAGGAGACCGCGCGGCGGCGCCTGGGCGGACCGCTGGACGGACTGCTGCGCGAGTACGCGTGCGTGCACGAGGAGGCGGCCATCGCCGCGCCGCCCCACCTGACGGACGCGGAGGCCGCGACGCTGCCCATCGCGGGGGTGACGGCGTGGCACGCGCTCTTCACGCAGGCGCACGTGGGGCCGGGGGACACGGTGGTGGCGCAGGGCACGGGTGGCGTGTCGCTGTTCGTGCTCCAGCTGGCGCGGATGGCGGGCGCGCGCGTCCTCGTCACGTCGCGCGGCGAGGCCAAGCTCGCGCGGGCCCTGGCGCTGGGCGCGTCCGAGGGCATCCACACGGGGACGCATGCGGACTGGGCCGCGCGCGTGCGGGAGCTCACCGGGGGCCTGGGGGCGGACCACGTGGTGGACGTGGCGGGAGGCGAGGGCGTGGCGCGTTCGGTGGAGGCGGTGCGCATGGGAGGGACGGTGACGCTGGTGGGCTTCCTGGACAGCCCGGTGGT
Organism: Corallococcus sp. CA053C; assembly: GCF_003611675.1. GTDB lineage: Bacteria > Myxococcota > Myxococcia > Myxococcales > Myxococcaceae > Corallococcus. The sequence goes on along the minus strand of NZ_RAWA01000043.1, from coordinate 4,547 downwards.
GCGCTTCGACCTCCGGCCCGCGCTCAGCAAGGTGGTGCGCCTCCAGGCGGTGTCCACCGGCAGCCGGGACGACCTGGAGGCCCTGGCGAAAGCGCTCACCGTGCACGGTGTGCACCCGGTGGTGGACCGCGTGTTCCCGTTCGCGGAGGCGCCCGCCGCGTTCGCGTTCCTGGAGAGCGGCGCGCAGTTCGGCAAGGTGGTCATCGCCTTCCCCTGAGGTGCGGCGAGTGCCGTGGGGAGGCGGCGGTGGCACCGAGGCGCGCCCGGAGGCCAGACGCATGCGTCCGCGCCAAGCCATCCCAACTCAATCCGTTCAGGGGGGCGGCGCCGAAGCCCGATTTCTCGGCCTCGGCGGTGGTCGCCGCTGACAGAACCTACTTCGGCTGGCTTAGTGCTGTCCGGTGGCGGCCGTAGCACTCTGGGGCACGCGAGGCCCGGGCGCGGGCCAGAAGCGCGCGCCCTGGATGCCGTCGAACGACGCCGCCAATCGCCGCGTGCCCACGTCATAGACGCGCGCCTGCGTCGTGCCCGCGAGGAGCAGCAGGTCTCCGCGCGCCATCGCTCGCACGGGGCTGCGCGCGGGCAGGGCGAGGCCCTGCGGTTCGGCCAGGTGTCCGTCGTCCACCTCCCAGCGCACCGGCATCATGAGCGCGGTCTGCTCCCCCACCGTCTGCCACGCGAAGAGCGGGCCGCCCCGGGACTCCACGCGCGCCCAGCCGCCGAACAGGTCGTGTCCCCGGTCGGGCACCACGGCGTCGAGCCGTGCGGCATCCTGGCTGCCCTCGTCCAGCGCCTGCGCCACCAGCGCATCCGGATCCGCGGACACCGTGGACGACACCAACATCTCCGCGGTGGTGAGCGCGAACACGGCGTCCGCGTCGCCGCGCGTGGCCACCGTCTCGATGCGCTTCCACGCCCCGGCCTCCCACCGGAACGCATGCGCGAGCCCCGCACCTTCCTCCCCCTCCGGGATGGGGATGCGCCGGCCGTCGAAGAGGAAGGACTCCCGCGCGCCGTCCGCGCGACGCACCAGGTCACCGGTGTGCGCGACGAGCGCCACCAGCCGGCCTACCGAGTCGAAGCCCACCGCGCCCGTCTGGCCCTCGTCGGGCAGAAGCTGCGCGGAGGCCTGTCCGGAGCCCAGGTCCACCGTCCACACGCGCCCGGGTCCTCGGGCGCTGCCCCCGGGATCCCGCACGGCCGCGTGCAGCCCATCCGCGCTCCACGCGAGCTGGAGCCCGTCACACGCCGCATCCACCGTGACGAGCGCCCTGCGCCCGCCGTCGGACTCCAGCCGCGACCACGTGCAGCCCGACGGCGCCGCGTCCTGGAGCACCGAGAGCGAGAACGGCGCCACCTTCACCGGCGCCGCCACCACCGGAGGGACGGCGGGAGGCGCGGCCGGGGACGGCTCCGGGGGCTTCTGGCAGGCGCTCATGAGGAGCACGGCGCTGACGAGGCACGAGGTGCGGACCATGGTTGTGACCCTCTCGGAAAAAGTCGCCTTCCATGGAATATGGCAGAGCCCCGGGTACGTGCGGAAGACACCGGGCCCCCACATCCGGGAGGCCCCAGGGGAATCTTCAATGCCTGTTCAAAAATGCCTTAGCGCGTCAGTCCTTAAAGAACAGTAAATCTAGATAGCCCTATTGACGGAAGAGAGTGTTTGGCCGTATCCAGAACAGACATCCCTCCGCCTTCCCTGGCGCTCGGGTGACCACGAGCGTCCGCCAGAGGTGTCATATGGTGACTGTCGAGCTGGATATCTTCTCGGGGCGTCCCAATCCGCGGTGGACGTTGTCGGAGCGGGAGGCGCGGCAGCTCACCGAGCGCATCCGCGCGGACCCGTCGCAGCTGCTGCCCTTGAACGCGGAGACGGGAGGCCTGGGCTACCGGGGCTTCATCGTGCGCGCCGAGGACACCGGCATGGCGGACGACTGGAAGCGTCTGGGATTGCCGTCCATGGTGCGGCTGGGCGGCGCGTTCCAGCCGGAGTCGGCGGAGAGCTCGCGGTTCCTGCTGCACACGGCGGAGAGCGCGCGGCTGGACCTGCGGGACCCGGGGCCGGTGTTCGCCGAGGCGGAGAAGGTCATCATCGACTCCCGAGACGTGCAGGGCGTGATGACCATCTGCTATCCGGCGGCGCTGGGCAGCGACACGGACTTCACCTTCTGGAACGGCGCGTCCTACCAGCCGTACAACAACTGCTACAACTTCGCGAGCAACTACCGCACCAACACCTTCGCGCAGCCGGGCCGCGCGGCGGGGTCCATGTACACGGCCATCGACTGCGCCAACGTGGGCGCGGCGGCGCAGCGGGACGGGTGGCTGACGGTGTGCCGGACGGACGCCAACTACAATGTCTGTCTGGTCATCTGGCCGGGCTATGACTATCACTGGTACCGCTTCTGCGCGAACAGCCACTGGTGTCACAAGCCGGGCGGGACGGCCGCGCGCAACACGGACAACAGCGGCCTGCTCATCACCAACCCGGAGACGTGCGACCGCGGCGGCTACACCGTGTTCTGCGGTTACTACCGTGGCTTCAACGTGACGGTGTCGTGAAGCGGGCACCGCGCATCCGACGACTGGCGTGCGGCCTGGGACTCCTGGGAGCCTGGGCCTGCACCACGGGCGGCGCTCCCGCTGACCCCGCGCGTGTGGAGGAGAGACCCATGGCGTCGCGGGCGCAGGCGAGCGTGGACCTGTTCAGTGGGCGCGAGCCGCCCACCTGGGCGCTGGCGCCGGACGAGTCGCGCGCGCTGCGCGAGGCGGTGGAGGCGTTGCCGGTGGGGACGCGGTCCCGGCCCGACGTGGGGCTGGGCTACCGGGGCTTCACGGTGACGTGGGAGGACGGGGCCCGGGCGACGGTCTACCGCGACGTCGTGGAGTACGCGGTGGGCGGGCGCACGCAGGTGCGCGAGGACGCGTCCCGGGCGGTGGAGGAGCGGTTGTTGTTGGGGTCCAGGGCGCACCTGGATCCGGAGCTGTTCACGGCGGTGGCGTCGCAGGTGCAGGCAGCGCAACCCTGATTTTCCAAGCGAAGGAGCGTGTCATGTCAGGAGACTCGAACCGCCGTCACTTCCTCAAGGCGATGGGTTTGACGGCCGTCGCGGCCGTGGTGCCCGTGGGGCTGGGTGTCACCAGCGTGGCGGGGGCCTCCGCCCCGGCGGCGGCGGGTGGAGGCACGGGGGCGCTGGAGCTGTGGTTGCTGGACACGGGCGCCGGGGTGTTGGACGCGGGGCTGTATGGCTCGGCGCGCCAGGGCCTGGTGGCCTCGCTGCAAGCACGGGGCGAGCCGCTGCCGTACTGAGGTCCGTTGTCTGTCTTTCATGACGGAACCATGACGAACCCGGGGAGACGTCAGGACCCTCGGGCGTCGGTGACTCCGTAGGTTGACGGCTTTTGGGGCGGCGCTTGTGAAGCGCCGTCCACGTCAGCCTTTGGAGCCCACCATGTTCCGAGCCTTGCCCCGAATCGCCCCGGTCGCGCTGTGGAGCTGTGCGGCGGTCACCCTGCTCACGGGGGCCGACACGCCAAAGCCTGTCACGCAGTGGGCGGCCTCTCCGGCCGAAGCGGCCCGCGTGGCGAAGGTGGAGGCGGGGCTCGCGCCGGTGACGCTGCCGGGGGAGAAGCCCCAGGCACTGTCCGTCCTGCGTTGGATGGAGCTGTATCGGATTCCGGGCATGAGCATCGCGGTGTTCGACAAGAACGCCCTGGTGTGGGCCCGGACGTATGGGGTGACGCAGGCCGGAGGGTCGGAGCCCGTCACGCTCGACACGCTGTTCCAGGCGGCCTCGGTCAGCAAGCCGGTGACGGCGCTGGCGGCGCTGCGCACGGTGGAGCAGGGCAAGGTGTCGCTCGACACGAACATCAACGAGCACCTGTGTTCGTGGAAGGTGCCGGACAACGCCTTCACGAAGGAGCAGAAGGTGACGCTGCGCCGGCTGCTCAGCCACGGCGCGGGGATGACGGTGCACGGCTTCGAGGGCTACGCGGTGGACGCGCCCCGGCCCACGCTCCAGCAGATCCTCGACGGTGAGATGCCCGCGAACTCCGAACCGGTGCGCGTGGACAGCGTGCCCGGGACGGAGGGCCGCTACAGCGGCGGCGGCTACCTGGTGGTCCAGACGATGCTGATGGACCAGTGGAGGAAGCCGTTCCCGAAGCTGATGAAGGACCTGGTGCTGGAGCCGCTGGGGATGACGCACAGCACGTTCGAACAGCCGCTGCCGCCGGCGCTCGCGGCGCGGGCGGCCGCGGGCACGCGCGCGAGTGGGGAGAGCGTGGAGGGCCGCTGGAAGGTCTACCCGGAGCTGGCGGCGGCCGGGCTGTGGACGACGCCTTCGGATCTGGCGCTGATGATGCTCGAGGTGGCGAAGGCGAGGGCGGGCACGTCGAAGCGGGTGCTGTCGCAGGCGATGACGCAGCAGCTGCTGACGGCGCAGTCGGGGCCGTACGGGCTGGGGTTCGAGTTGGAGGACGCGGGCCGCTTCGGGCATGGCGGCTGGAATGACGGGTTCATGACGACGGTGGTGGGGCTGGGG
>NZ_RAWA01000439.1 GCF_003611675.1 Corallococcus sp. CA053C | reverse complement strand
CACCACGCCCTCCCCACGGGCCGCGCCGCCGTCGGCCTCGGCCACGGAGAACCCGGTGCAGCCAAAGAGGACGGGATGGTTGAGGAAGGTGCCGCCCCGGAACCCGGCGCCATCCGCGTCGATGGTGCCGTCGTTGATCAGCTTGCCGGACACCAGCATCGCGAGGATGCCGCCAGACCTGCCGTCCCACGGAAAGACAGACAGCCGGCCGCCGGCCTCGATGATGACGTCGGAGTACTCGGGCACGCGCACGACCTGCGCGCGCGTCGCGGCGTAGGAGAACCGCAGGGGCTGGGTCAGCTTCAACAGGCCCGTCGTCAAATCCACGGACGCCACGCGGGCCAGCTCCCAGCGCCCCACGACCGAATTGTCCAGGGCCACGGCCTTCCCGCTGCCCAGGTCCGGCGGGGGCGACAGACCGACGCTCGTGTGGATCATCACCAGGTCCCCGGCGCCGACCTTGAGTCCGGGCACCGTGAGCTGCAACGCCCCCGCGGCGACGGACTGCTTCAGCGGAGAGGAGTCTCCGATGAGCACCGTGCTGCCCGCGACGACGGTCAGCACCCCATCGCGTCCGGTGCCCAGGCCAAAGGAGTCCGGCTCCGCGCGCGCGACCTGCGCCAGGAGCAATCCAAGAATGAGGGCCAGGGTGATCCGCATGGCCCCATGGTGCCCCACCGGCCGGCCGGGGTCGAGCAAGGCCCGCCCCCTCTTCAGCGCGGCGCCACCAGGTCCGCGAGCGCGCGGGCGTTGACGGGCGCGAAGAACGGCTGGCGCAGGAGCCGGCCCAGCGCGCGGCGCTCGACACACAAGAGCTGGAGCGAGTCCTCCCACTCCCCCAGCACGGCCACCGCGCGCACGTCGGCCGCGTCGCGGTACAGGTCGTTGAGGTTGTGCACGAGCGCGGGCACGTCCTCCACCTCCCACTTCTCCGTGACGTCACCGGCCGCGACGTGCAGCTCCAGCACGGGGCGCTCGCGAACATCGACAATCTTCAGCCGCCGGGCCGCGCCACCCATGGCCGCGGTGAGGGGGCCCACCAGCTCATCCGGCCGGACGCCGTACCCCACGGTGAGGCCACCCGCGAGCACGCCTGCTTCACACAGGCGCAGCAGCGACACATGGGGAGGTTCGCCCGCGGGCACGAGCCCGGCAGCGGCGGCGGGATCCTTGAGCAGCCGCTCGCGGTCGAGCGCATCCAGCAGGGAAGCCATGGGCCGAGCACCCTAGCAATCAGGGCGCCTCGCCGTCCCAGTAGTCGACCTCCGAGGCCAGCGGCAGGTACGCATGCAGCGTGCGAGCGGCCTTGTCGCCTCCCGGAGCAGCCCCCGCGAAGACGCCGACCTTCTTCGAGTCCGGATACACGAGCACGTCCGGCGCCTCCATGGTGGAGAAGCACAGGTAGCGCAGCGGCTCCGACCCGTCGTTGATGAGCTGGTGCGCGGACTCCGCGCCCGGAGGCAGCGCGACGTAGTCCCCTGCGCGCACGGGAACGGTCTCGGCACCGAGGCGCAGCGAGCCCGCGCCGGACAGGACATAGACAGCCTCTTCGTTGCCCAGGTGGTAGTGCAGGGGCCACGAGCGGCGGCCCGGAGGAAGCTCCACCAGGCTGCACCCGAGCTTGCGTCCATGCGCGGCGGCGCCCAGTTGCTTGCGCATGAGTGCCACGCGGGAGCCGTGGGCAACGTTGGTCCAGGGAAGGTCGTCGGCGTGGACGACGTGGGGATGGGACGGGGACATGGCGGGCCTCGCTGTGAGTCAGGGGCGCTCGGCGACGAGCGCGAACACGCGGTGGGGAACGGACATCGGCTCGTGGGGGAAGCGCTCGGCGAGGAGCGCCGTGAGCGCGGCTTCGAAGCGGGCCACGGCGTCTGGAGGGAGCGAGGCGCCAATCCGAGCGTTGGCGCGCATCCGTCCGCGCCAGCCCACGTGGGTGTACGGCGTGGGGGAGTCGAAGGAGAAGGACGTCACGGCCTGGAAGCCCGCGAGGCCCACGTCGAGGAACCACGCCGGGTAGATGCCCACGGCATGTCCGTAGCGATCCACGGGCAGCAGGTCCCGGGGGCTGAAGCCTTCCATCAACGTCTCGGTGGCCTCCACCACGTTGCCGGGCAGGGCCAGAAAGTCGAAGTGGGCGATGATCAACCGCCCGCCGGGCCGCAGCACCCGGAACGCCTCGCGAGCAGCGGCGGCGCGGTCGAACCAATGCCAGCACTGACCGGCGAACACGCGGTCGAAGGAGGCTGAAGGCAGGCCGGTGTCCTCCGCGCGGCCCTCGCGGAACTCCACCGCGAGCCCCTCGTCCCGAGCGAGCTGCCGGGCCGCGTCCAGCTGGGGAGCGGACACATCCAGGGCCACGACTTCGCAGCCACGCCGAGCCAGTCCCCGAGCGATGGTGCCGGTGCCGGTGCCCAGGTCCAGCGCGCGCAGGCCGGGCCGCAGCACGCCGTCCTGTTCCAGCCGGGTGAAGAAGCTGTCGGGGAAGCCCGCCCGGTACTTCGCGTAGTCCGACGACGTGCGTCCGAAGTCCACTGACACAGACATGGTCACTCCTCGCGTGAAGACCTCCGGCGCGGAGACTTCAGCTCGACAGGATGTCCAGTCGAGTCGAGACTCCGCCTCCAGGGAGGTACGTGAAGCATGGTGCGTCGCAGCGGGGGTCGCTCTCAATCTCGATTCGACCATCCACCTGAGGAGGAGCTGCTGCGCGCGGAGGAGGCAGCGACCCTCTTGGGGGTGAAGCGGGCGACGCTCTACACGTACGTGAGCCGAGGGCTCGTGCGGTGCGTGCCGGAGAAGGGGACGAAGGAGAACCGCTACCTGCGAGCGGACGTGGAGCGTCTGAAGACGCGCCACGACGCCAGGGCAGGCCACGCGGCGGTGGCCTCCGGAGCGCTGCGCTGGGGCGAGCCCGTCATCGACTCATCCGTGTCGCAAGTGGGCGAAGAAGGACTCGCGTACAGAGGGCACGACGCCGTGGCGCTGGCCACCGGAGGCCGCCTGTTCGAGGACGTGGCGGAGCTGCTGTGGACCGGACACCTGCCGCCAGTGCCCACGCCGTGGCCCTTGTCGGGGGTGCTGCTTGCCGCTCCCGAGCAAGCCGGTCCACCGTCGCGAGGAGCGTCGTCACTGTCCGCCACCGAGCGCACCAACTCGTCGCAGCGTGGATCACCCGCGTTGTCTCCCGCGGCGCTCGCGGCCCTGCTGCCCCGTGGAACGCCGCCCCTGTCCGCATTGTCCGCGCTGGTGCCGCTGCTGGCCGCGAGCGACGAGGGCCGCTTCTCCGCGCCACCGGAACAGGACAAGGCCCGGGCCCGTCGCCTGATCCGCCATCTGGGCGCGTGGGTCTGCGTGGCGCAGGCACCGGGCCGCGTGTCGCGCGCGTTGAAGGAAGACACCGTGGCCGAATCCCTGGCCACGGCCTGGGACGCGAAGCTGAAGCGAGCCCCGGAGCTGATCAACCGCGCACTCATCCTCAGCGCGGACCACGAGCTCAACACCTCCACCTTCGCCGCGAGAGTCACAGCCTCCTCTGGAGCGGACCTCTACGCATGCATGGGCGCGGCGCTGGCGGCCCTCTCCGGCCACCGGCACGGCGGCTCCTGCGACCGCGTGGAAGCCCTCCTCACGGAGGTGGGCCGTCCAGAGCGCGCCGCCCAGGTGCTACACGGCCGCCTGCGCCGGGGCGAGTCCGTGACAGGCTTTGGCCATCGCCTCTACCCGCACGGTGACCCGCGCACGCCACCGCTGGTGGAGGCCGCGTTGAGCGTGCGCCCCGAATCCCTCCGCGTGCGCATCGCCCGCGCCGTGATCGACACCATGCGCGACGCCGGCCATCCGCCCCCGGCGCTGGACCTGGGGCTCGTGATGCTGGCGGACGCGCTGGGCCTGCCATCGGGCGCCGCAACCGTGCTGTTCGGCCTGGGCCGCACCGCGGGCTGGGTGGCGCACATCCTGGAGCAGCGCGAACAGGGCCACCTGCTCCGCCCCCGCGCGCGCTACGTGGATCCCCCCGCACGGTAGGCACGCGCCGGTGTCACCTGCCCGTCACGCCGCGCACGTTTCAGTTGGACCCGCCGCGCCGGATGCGCACACTGCCGCCCGTGAGCGAACGCCGCCCTGCCCTGCCCTATCCCGCCGTGTTGCTGCTCGGCAACGTGGCCTTCATCGCCGCCTGGATCGTCGTCCTCAAGCGCCCCGAGGGCTGGCAGGTCGTGGGCCCCGTGCTCCTCGCCCTCTTCCTCGTGCTGCGCGTGGGCGGCGTCTGGCGCTACGCCCGCAACAACCCGGACCCCACCGGCCGCGCGAAGCGCTCCGCCGTCATCTCCACCGTGCTCGCCCTGCTCGCCGTGGGCCTCTGGGTCTTCACCCTGCTGAGCGGCCCGCGCTGAAAGCCAAACGGGCGCCCCTTCCGAAGTGGAAGGAAGCGCCCGCTGTCACTTCGAAGCAGCCAGCAACCGCGCGTCAGACGTTGAAGCGGAAGTGCATGCAGTCACCGTCCTGCACCAGGTACTCCTTGCCTTCCACGCGCAGCAGGCCCTTCTCCTTCACCGCCGACTCGCTGCCCAGCTTCACCAGGTCCTCCCAGCGCATCACCTCGGCCTTGATGAAGCCGCGCTCGAAGTCCGAGTGGATGACGCCCGCCGCCTGCGGCGCCTTGAAGCCCTTGTGGATGGTCCACGCGCGGCACTCCTGCTCGCCCACCGTGAAGTACGTCCACAGGCCCAGCAGCTTGTAGCCCTCACGCACCACCTTGTGCAGGCCGGGCTCCGTCAGGCCGTTGCTCTCCAGGAAGCCGGGGCGGTCGGACTCGGGCAGCTGCTGGATCTCCGACTCCAGCGCCGCCGCCAGCACCACCACGCTCGCGCCTTCCTTGGCGGCCATCTCGCGCACCGCCTTCACCCGCGGGTCGCTGTCTTCCTTGCCAATCTGCCCCTCGCTGATGTTCGCCACGTACAGCACGGGCTTGTCCGTCAGCAGGAACAGGTCCTGGAGCAGCGCGTGCTCCTCCTCGTTCAGCTTCTGCGCGCGCACCGTGATGCCGTTGTCCAGGGCCGCCTTCACCCGGTCCAGCGTCGCGACCTCGGCCTTGGCCTCTTCGGCCGCCTTGCCGCCCAGCTTGGTGTTCTTCAGCGACCGCTCGCGGCGCTTCTCCACCGTCTCCAGGTCCTTGAGGCACAGCTCCGTGTCGACCACGTCCCGGTCCCGCACCGGATCCACGCCGCCCTCGACGTGGGTGACGTTGTCGTCCTCGAAGCAGCGCAGCACGTGGAGCACCGCGTTCACCTGGCGGATGTTCGCCAGGAACTGGTTGCCCAGGCCCTCACCCTTGGAAGCGCCGCGCACCAGGCCCGCGATGTCCACGAACTCCAGCGACGTGGGGATCTTCTTCAGCGGCTTGATGAGCGCCGTCAACTGGTCCAGGCGCTCGTCCGGCACCGCCACCACGCCCACGTTCGGCTCGATGGTGCAGAACGGGTAGTTCGCGGCCTGCGCGCTCGCCGCGGAGGACAAGGCGTTGAACAGGGTGGACTTGCCCACGTTGGGCAGACCGACGATGCCGATGGAGAGACCCATGATGGTTTCCTGGAACAGACGGGCGAGGCTTGGGACTTCCCGGCCTTACGCCGAACGACGGGTCGCCGTGGCGCTCGTCGCACCCGGCAGGCCCTGCACGAACTGCTCGGCCAGCTGACGGTGCTTCGCGTCGTCCATGCGCTCGTTCATCAGCTTGGAGGCCACGTCCATCGCCAGGTCCACCGCCATGGCGCGCACCTCCGCGATGGCCTTGGCCTTCTGGTCGTCAATCTCGCGGCGGGCGCTCAGCTTCAGTTCCTCCGCCTCCTTGCGGCTCTTCGCCATCAGCTCGTCGCGGAACTTCTCCATGTCCGCGGTGTTGCGGCGCATCATCTCCGCCGCCTCGCGACGGGCCTCGGCGATGGCCGTCTTCTGGTCCGCGAGCAGCTTCTCCGCCTCGGCGCGCTCACGCTTCGCGCTCTCGATGGCGTTGGAGATCTGCTTCTCGCGCTCCTCCACGAGCGACAGGATGGGCCCCCACGCCTTCGCGCGCAGCACCAGCATGACGAGGACGAAGGTGACGATGGTCCAGAAGATGAGGCCCGGACGGACCTCCACGAAGCTGCTGGCGGCGAGAACAGGGGGCAGGAACATGGCGGGTCCCGGATTCAGACGGCGAAAAAGAGGTGCGGGAGACTGCGGGTGACACAGGCACTGCGGTGTTCAGGACGCCGGCGCCCCTTCGAAGAAGAGGACGCCGGCTCCCGGTGAAGCCAACCGGCTCAGGTCTTGATGGCGAGCAGGATGCAAACGACCAGCGCGAACAGCGTGGCGCCTTCGATGAGGGCCGCCGCGATGATCATCGTGGTGCGGATGTCGCCGGCCGCGGCGGGCTGACGGCCCGTGGCGTCCATGGCGGCGGCCGCCAGCTTACCGATGCCGAGCGCGGCGCCGATGATGGAGAGACCCGCGCCGATACCGGCGGCGAGGAAGGCAAGAGCGAAGTTGGTCATGGGAACACGTGCTTTCGGGTGATGCAGGACCCGCTTGTGGGGGGGTCGTCAAAGCCCTTTAGGACTACCTCCGACGGCCTTTCGAACCGCCGGGTCTTCAACCGGGGCGCCGTGACTCCGGGCGCCCCGCCAACTCAGGTCCGGAATGCTCCCCGGCTCAAATGTGATGCGCCTTGCCGTGGTCGTGGCTGTCGCCCGTTTCCTTGTGGCCGTGGTCGTCGTGGTGACCCATGGCCACGCTCATGCCGATGAAGAGCGCCGACAGCATGGTGAACACGTACGCCTGCACGAAGGCCACGAACAGCTCCAGCAGGTAGATGCCGAAGGCGAATGGCACGCTCACCAGCGCCACCGCGGGGTTGCGGAGCATGAAGATGAGGCCCAGCAGGAAGAAGATGACGATGTGGCCCGCCAGCATGTTGGCGAAGAGTCGGATGGTGAGGGCGAAGGGCTTGGTGAACAGGCCCAGGAACTCCACCGGAATCATGATGGGCCACAGCCAGGGGGACACGCCGCCCGTCAGGTGCTTCAGGTAGCCGCCCACGCCCGCGGCGCGGATGCCCGCCGCCTGCGTGACGAAGAAGGTGCACAGCGCCAGGCCGCACGTGACGGCGATGTTGCCCGTGGCGGACGCCATCCAGGGGAACAGGCCCAGCAGGTTCATGAAGAGGATGAAGAAGAACGCGGTCAGCAGATAGGGCACGTAGCGCGGGCCCTCCTCCTTGCCGATGTTCTTGATGGCCAGCTCGTCACGCACGAACAACACGAGCATCTCGAAGAGGTTCGCCGCCGTGCCGCGCGGGACCAGCTTCGTCTTGTCGCGGTTGCTCCAGAGGAGCAGCGAGCCAATCAGGATGAGCGCCGCCAGCCACATCATCACCGTGTGCTTGGTGATGGAGAGGTCCACGCAGCCCTGGCCCAGGCCCGGGTACACCTCGCCGTGGCCGCCGCCGTGCGGGTCCGCCACCGGCGTGCAGGCGCCGTCGTGCAGGGGGATGAAGATTTTCGGCAGGTGGATGGGGATGTGGTTGCGGCTGAGCGGGACCTCGAACTCGTACTCGTTCGAGTCGCCCACGTGGTGGAGGATGTAGCCGGCGACGTCCTCGCCCTCGGCGTCGATGTCCTCGTTCGGATAGCCGTGCTGAGCCGCCGCGGCCGTGCCAGCCTCGCCGCCATGCTGCTCGGAGGCCCACACGGTGCCCGCGAACAGACAGGCGAACAGCACCATTGCCTTGCGCATCACTCGTCTCCGCCCGCCGCGGCTTTCGTCGCGGCCATCACGTAGCTGACTTCGATCCACTGCAGCGCGAAGTAGACGCCGAAGAAGCCGCCCACGAACGCGATCGCGCTCAAATTCCGGGACACCACCCACGCCAGCCCCAGCCCCACGCCCACACCTCGGAG
>NZ_RAWA01000438.1 GCF_003611675.1 Corallococcus sp. CA053C | reverse complement strand
CAGGAGCGCCGCGTGGTGCTCATCGTGGACTGCTGGCACCCGGGCCTCACGCTGGCGGAGCGCGAGGCCCTGCTGGCACTGACGCGGAAGTTCGAGGTCCGCGCGCTGCTCGCCCAGCTGCGCGTCCAGCGTGCCGTCGTAGGACAGCTGCCCCTTGTCGATGACGATGACGCGCGGACACAGCGCCGCCACGTCGTCCATGTAGTGGCTCGTCAGGATGAGCGTGGCGCCCGTCTTCTCGTTGTACGCCTTGATGAAGGCGCGCATCGTCACCTGCATGGACACGTCCAGGCCGATGGTGGGCTCGTCCAGGAACAGCACCCGGGGGCGGTGGATGAGGGCCGCCGCCAGCTCGCACTTCATCCGCTCGCCCAGGCTCAGCTGGCGCGTGGGCTTGGTGATGAGGTCCTCCAGCTCCAGCAGCGACACCAGTTCCTCCAGCGTCTGCTTGTACTGGGGGCGGGGCACGTCGTAGATGGCCCGGTTGAGTTCGAACGTCTCCGCCGGCGGCAGGTCCCACAGGAGCTGCTGCTTCTGCCCCATCACGAGCATGATCTTCTTGAGGAACGCCTCCTCGCGCAGCCGGGGCACGTGGCCATCCACGGTGACTTCACCCTCGGAGGGATGGAGCAGGCCAGCGAGCACCTTGAGCGTCGTCGTCTTGCCCGCGCCGTTCGGGCCCAGGAAGCCCACCCGCTCGCCGGGCTGGATGTCGAAGGAGATACCGTCCACGGCCTTGACGGACGTGTAGCTGCGGTGGACGAGCGAGCGCAGGGCCGCCTTCAGGCCGGGCGGCCGCTTGTGAACCTGATAGTGCTTGCGCAATCCGCGGACGGAAATCATGGCCGGACGGGTTTAACGCGGTCGCCCCCGGGTGGCGACCCCAGAAGTGAAGGCACCGATGAGCAACGCATACAGCAAGGACTTGGAGCGGTGGCTGCCGCGGCTCATTGCCGTCTGGCGCGCGTCGCGTGGCAAGGGCGACGGCCCCGAGGGGCGCCTCACGCCCCAGGAGGTCAAGGAGGTGGGCGCGGGCGTGAAGCAGCTGTCGCTCGGCCTCACGCGAGAGCGGCAGCTCGCGGGCGCCCGCTACATGGACGACCCGCGCCTGCTGGGCGCCTACCTGCTCTTCTACTGGCCGGTGTCCTATGCGCAGGCCCGGCAGGTGCTGGGCGAGCTGCCCAACCGCCCCCGCCACGTGCTCGACCTGGGCAGCGGCCCCGGCCCCGTCGCCTTCGCGGCGATGGACGCGGGCGCCAGTGAAGTCACCGCGGCGGACCGCAGCAAGCCGGCCCTGGCGCTGGCGCTCAAGCTCGCGACCGAAGCCGGCGAGGCCCTGGCCACGCGCGAGTGGGATCCGCTGAAGAAGAACGCCCAGCTCCCGGACGGGCAGTTCGACCTCATCACGATGGGGCACGTCGTCAACGAGCTGTACGGCGCGACGGACGAGGCGCTCAAGCCGCGCGCGGCGCTGCTGGAGGCCGTGCTCACGAAGGTGAAGAAGGGCGGCAGCCTGCTGGTGATGGAGCCCGCGCTGCGCGAGACAAGCCGCAACCTGCTCAAGGTGCGCGACCTGCTGGTGGAGCGCGGCTATGGCATCCGCGCGCCCTGCATGTACCGGGGCCCCTGCCCCGCGCTCGTGAAGGAGACGGACTGGTGCCACGCCGAGCGCGCGTGGCCCATGCCGCGCGTGGTGGAGGAGCTGGCGCGCACGGCCGGGTTCCACAAAGAATCGCTGAAGATGAGCTACCTCGTGGTGGCGCCCAAGGGCGAGGCGTGGCCGGAGCCGCCGCCGGGCCGGGTGTTCCGCATCGTCAGCGAGTCGCTGGAGGGCAAGGGTCGCCAGCGCTACATCGGCTGCGGGCCCGAGGGCCGCTTGGGCCTGGCGATGCAGGAGCGCCACCGCGCGGAGAAGAACGAGCGCTTCTTCCACCTCCAGCGCGGCGACGTCATCGAGGTGACGGAGCTGGAGACGAAGGGCGACGGCTTCGCGCTCGGGGAGAACGCCGAGGTGCGCATGGTCGCGCAGGCCGGACGCGGCGTGCCGCCCGGTCCACCGAAGGCGCCCGAAGCGAAGGCGCCCGAAGCCCCGGCCGCGCCGGTTCCGCCCGAGAAGCCCTGAGGCGGACGCGGGCTTCGAGCGAGCAACGGGACCCGCGGAGCACCACCGTGGAGGGCGGGCCATGGCAACTCGTTCTCGGGTTGACGTGGTACTTCTGAAACGGATGCCGCAACGGATCAAACTGGTAGGGTGCGCGCACCCTCCTCTCACCAAAGGAACGTCGTGCCCGCCCTCACTCCGCTGCGCACGCTCTATCCCCCCATCGAGCCCTACCGCACCGGTCGGCTGAGCGTCCCGGGCGGTCACTCCCTGTACTTCGAGGAGTGCGGCAACCCCGAAGGCAAGCCCGTGGTGTTCGTTCACGGCGGGCCCGGCGGTGGCACCGACGCCAAGCAGCGCCGCTTCTTCGACCCCAGCGCGTACCGCATCATCCTCTTTGATCAGCGCGGCTGCGGACGCAGCACCCCGTACGCCAGCCTGGAGATGAACACCACCTGGGACCTGGTGGCGGACATGGAGCGACTGCGCGAACACCTGGGCCTGGAGCGCTGGCAGCTCTTCGGCGGCTCGTGGGGCAGCACCCTGGCGCTCGCGTACGCGGAGCAGCACCCCGAGCACGTCACGGAGCTGGTGCTGCGCGGCATCTTCCTGTTGCGCAAGCAGGAGATCGACTGGTTCTACCAACGCGGCGCGGACGCGATGTTCCCTGACGCGTGGGAGCAGTTCCTCGCGCCCATCCCGGAGGCGGAGCGCGGGGACCTGCTCACCGCGTACGCGAAGCGGCTGATGGGGACGGACCGGCACGCGCAGCAGGAGGCCGCGAAGGCGTGGAGCGTGTGGGAGGGCCGCACCAGCTGCCTGTTCCCCAACCCGGAGCTCATCGCGCGCAACTCGGGGGACGACTTCGCCATCGCGTTCGCGCGCATCGAGTGCCACTACTTCGTCAACAAGGGCTGGATGCGCAGCGACACCCAGCTGCTGGACGACGTGCACCGCATCCGTCACATCCCCGCCGTCATCGTGCAGGGCCGCTACGACGTCGTCTGCCCGCCGGAGAGCGCGTGGGCGCTGCACCGCGCGTGGCCGGAGGCACAGCTCGTCATCGTTCCGGACGCCGGGCACTCCGCCAACGAGCCCGGCAACACGTCCGCGCTGGTGGAGGCGACGGACCGCTTCCGCCCCCACCGCTGAAGCCTACGGGCCCCCTACGGCGCGAGCCCCAGCTCCTTCAAGAGCCGCTCCGCGCCGTACACGTCCCGCAGCGCCGCTTCCAGGGCGCGGCTGTCCACCGCCACCGAGCGGTTCACCGCCGCGTCGAAGCCGTAGTCCCCGCCCAGCGACTGGATGTTGCCGTCGAACGCGAGGCCGACGATCTCCGCCTGCGCGTTGAGGACGGGTGACCCGGAGTTGCCGCCAACGGTGTCGTTGGTGGTGACGAAGTTCATTGGCGTCTTCGGATCCAGCTTCGAGCGCGCCTTGAGCCAGCTGTCCGGCAGCCTGAACGGATCCTGTCCGGTGACGCGCGGGTACAGCCCCGCCACGTCCGTGAAGGGCGCCACCTGCTTCCCGTTCGCCGTGTAGCCCTGCACGCTGCCGTACGACAGGCGCGGCGTGAACGTGGCGTCCGGGGCCACCGACGTGCCGTACAGCTGGAAGCGCGCGAGGCCGATGCGCTCTCCGTTGCGCTTCAGGACCGCCGCGACCTCGTCCTCGTAGCGCTTGCGCACCGCGCGGCCCGGCCCGTCCAGCGCGAGCGCCAGGGCAATCATCGGATCCTTCGACGCCGCGATGGCCGCCGTCCCGCCCGCCAGCAGCTTCTTGCGCACCGCCACCTTTCCCAGCTGGCTGCCCTTCACCGCCCGCTTCGCCACCACCTCCGGAGAGTCCTTGCCCAGCACCGCCTTCACCGCCGGGTGGTCCGGGGACAGGTCCTCGCGAAGCAGCGTGAGGTAGTAGGTCAGCAGCATCTCCTCCAGCTCCGGGTAGACCGGCGCGGGGCTGGACAGTTGCTGCTCCACCGCGGGCCTGTTCGCCTCCGAGAACTCCGGCAGCCGCTGCTCGTTGGGCTTGCCCGCCTCCGCCGTCGCGCGGACCAGCGTCATCGCCGTGTTGAAGAGCTGTGATTGCAGGCCCGCCATCTGCTCCAGCAGCCGCAGCTCGAAGCGGAAGGTCTTGAGCGTGTCCATCGCCTTCGCGGTGGCGTCCCACGCGTCCCCGTACTGCTGCTGGAGCTTCGCGTCCCGGGCCACCTTCTCACGCAGCGTCCGCTCGTTGTTCGCAAGCTGCGCCCAGAACGCCGCGTCCACCAGCGCCGCGCGTCCCCCCTTCCTGGACTTGATGAAGTTCTCG
The DNA here is from genome assembly GCF_003611675.1 of Corallococcus sp. CA053C. Taxonomy (GTDB): domain Bacteria; phylum Myxococcota; class Myxococcia; order Myxococcales; family Myxococcaceae; genus Corallococcus. The sequence goes on along the minus strand of NZ_RAWA01000438.1, from coordinate 3,531 downwards.
ATGCCGAACAACAGGTCCTCGGACATGCGCGCGAACTCCGGTCCCCGGCGGCCGAACTCCTGCAACCGCCCGCGCAGCTCCATCATCCAGAACAGGTTCTCCGGAATCGAGTAGTCGCGCTGGTACGTCAGCTGCGCCAGCGTGTCCATCCGCGACGTGTGGCCGGGGTTGCCGGGCACGAACGTCGCCATGCCGTCCTTCGGCCCCGTCTTGCTCCAGCGGAAGTACGGCTCCGTCTTCGCGGGCTTCCCGTCGCGGTACACGCGCATGAACGACACATCCAGGTCGTAGCGGGGGAACTCGAAGTTGTCCGGGTCCCCGCCGAAGCTGGCGATGGCCGTCTCCGGCGCGAAGACGAGCCGCACGTCCTGCATCCGCTCGTACGTGTACAGGTCATAGCGGCCGCCCTGGTACAGCGTGACGACCTCGCAGCGCACGTCCTCGCGCGTGGCGCACGCCGCCTCCAGCTTCGCGAACACCGCGCGCTGCGCTTCCTCGAAGGCCTCGCCCTGCTTGCCCTGCGTCGCGCCCTGCACGTCCTTGGTGACGTCGCGGATCTCCGTGAGGCGGTTCACCTCCATCGTCGGACAGCGCTGCTCCTCCGCCAGCGTGCGCGCGTGGAAGCCGGCCTTCGACAGGTCCTTCTTCGCGCTGGACAGCTGCGCGATGCAGTTGCGCGCGCAGTGGTGATTCGTCAGCACCAGCCCGTCCGGCGACACGAAGCTCCCCGAACACCCCTCCGCGAGCCGCGCCGACGCGAGCCGCACCTGATCCAACCACGCCTGCGTGGGCTTGAAGCCGTACTTCTTCGCCACCACGTCCGAGGGGAAGTCGTTGAACGTCCACATCCCCTCGTCCGCGAGCGCTCGCGAGGGCGCCACGGCGGAAGCAAGGAGCAGGGCCAGCAGGGACAGTCGTTTCACGTCGGGAGTCCTTCCGGTGCGAGCGGCGCGGATCCCGCGCTATAGCCCGCTCGACACCGGCTGTCCGGAAACCCGACGGCGCTCGCTAGCCGCGCGGCGTCAGTGACTTCGCCAGCTCCTCATAGAGGTGGATGGCGGAGCGGATGGACTTCTCCCAGTCGCCCAGGTGCAGGCTCTCGTTCTCCGAGTGGGCGTACGTGTACGGATCCTCCACGCCGATGAGCAGCGCGGGCACCCCACCCAGCTCCTTCGCGAACGGCTCCACGAAGGGGATGGATCCACCGCAGCCGATGGTGACGGGCTTCTTCGCGTAGCCCTTCTCCAGCGCGCGGAACGCCGCCTGGAAGGCCGGGTGCGACGAGTCCGTGTACCACCAGCCGGAGGCCTGATCCTCGCGGATCTCCAGCTCCAGGCCCCACGGGCACACCTTGCGCAGGTGCGCCACCAGCCGGCGCTGCACGTCCTCCGGATCCAGGTCCGGCACCACGCGGATGCCCACGCGCGCCCACGCCGACTCCACGATGATGTTGCGCGCGTCCTTGCGGCTGCTGGCCTGGATGGCGTTGATGGCCAGGCTGGGCTGTCGCCAGTTCATCTCCCACGGGTGACGTCCACCGCCCAGCAGCGTCACGCCCTCGCGGATGCCCGCCTGCTCGCGGAAGGTGGCCTCGTCACCGGGAAGCGACTGGATGCTCTGTCGCTCCGCGTCCGTCAGCGGCTTCACCCGGTCCATCACCCCTTCAATGGCGATGGAGCCGTCCGCGTGCGTCAGCGTCGCGAGCATCCGGCACAGCGCCATCGCGGGGTCGGGCACCGGCCCGCCCCACATGCCGGAGTGCACCGCCTGCTTGAGGCCCCGCACCTCCACGTCCACCGTCACCAGCCCGCGCAGCGCCGTGGTGATGGACGGCAGGCCCGTGTCGAAGTTCGACGTGTCCGTCAGCACGATGGCGTCCGCCGCCACCAACTTCGCGTGCTTCTGGAGAAATGCACCCAGGTGGTCGCTGCCGGCCTCTTCCTCGCCCTCGATGACGACCTTCACGTTGAGTGGCAGTTGGCCGGTGCTCTTGAGCCACGCGTCCACCGCGGAGGTGTGCACGACGATGCCGGCCTTGTCGTCCGCGGCACCCCGGCCGTACAGGCGACCGTCGCGCAGCTGCGGCTCGAAGGGCGGGCTCTTCCAGGCGGACTCGTCCCCCGCGGGCTGCACGTCGTGGTGCGCGTAGAGGAGGAGCGTGGGCCGGCCCGGCGCCTTGAGCACCTCGCCATAGACATACGGGTGGGCTCCCTCGATTTCCAGGAGCTGGACGTTTTCAAACCCACGGTCTTTCAACAGCGCGGCGGTTGCTTCGGCGCTCTTGCGCACGAGGCCCGCGTCGAAGCCGGGAAAGGACACACTGGGAATGCGCACGAGGGCCTTGAGGTCCTCCAGGTACGCGGCTTTCTGGGACTCGAAATGGGAGAGCGCCTGGTCGATGGACATGCCCACCCCTTAACCCAAAAGGCGGGCAGGCGCCGTACGACGGTCGCGCCGAAAAACACGCGGCCCATGTATCCTGCCGCCCATGTCTGGACTGCCAACCCTGCTGCTGGTGGATGACGACAGCTTCGTGCGTCGCATCCTCAAAGATGTCATCGCGGAGACGGGCATCGCCCTGAGACTGCTGGAAGCAGCCGATGGTGAAGAAGGACTGGCGCTGGCCGCGAAGGAGCAGCCCGCGGTGATGTTCCTGGACCTCTTCATGCCGAAGAAGAGCGGGCTGGAGGTGCTGGGGGCCATGAAGCGCGTGTCGCCGGGAACGCGCGTGCTCGTCATCAGCAGCATGGACGCCGAACCGGTGGTGGAGCAGGCCATCGCCGCGGGGGCCGTGGGCTTCGTGGGCAAGCCCTTCCATCCGCTGGAGATCGCGTCGGCCATGCGCGAGGCGCTCGCGTCCTGATTCCGAGGTTTCTGTGTCGTCATCTGTTGTCGGTTACTGGGTCGGAGATTCGCTCGGCCGCGTGCTGGGCCCGCTCCAACTGCAAGCCTTCCGCGAGCTCATCGCCTCCGGCCGTCTGAAGACGGCCGTGCGCGCCTCGCGCGATGGAACGAACTGGGTCCCGCTCCAGGACCTGCCCGAGGTGCGCGACCTCTTCGCCGCCCCTCCGGCCACCACCCCCTCCGTGGAGATGCAGCAGGCCGAGCGCCTGCGCACCCAGCTGCGCGGCCTGCTGCACCTGCCGCCGCACGAGGTCTTCGGGCTCAAGCCGCAGGCATCGCTCGACGAGTTCCGCGTCGCCTTCTTCCGCATGGCGAAGCGCTTCTCACCGGACCACCTGTCGCCGGACCTGCACCCGGAGCTGCGGAAGATCTCCGTGGAGATCTTCGACTTCCTGTCGCGGCGGATCCGCGAGGCGGAGACGCACTTCCTGAAGGGCACGGTGCCCGCGCCGCCGCCACCGCCCCGGCTGGACATGAGCGGCGCGCTGCCGCCGGCGCCGCTGCCCTTGAGTGGCTCGCCCATTCCCGCGCGGCCGACGCCGCCGGTGCCGCCGCCCGCGCCGACTCCGCCCGTGGCCGCGCGTCCGGCGCCGTACGTGCCACCGCCCGCGCCCCCGCGTCCTCCCC
>NZ_RAWA01000437.1 GCF_003611675.1 Corallococcus sp. CA053C | reverse complement strand
GCCGTGGGCGCCGGCAGCGTCGGGGGATGGTTGTCGGGGAAGGGCGAGGCGACGTCCACGTCCACCGCTCCCTGCTCGGCGCCCCCCTTGCCGTCGCTCACGGTCACCTTCAGCGTGAAGCGTTGGCTGCCGTCCACCAGCGGTGCGGTCCACGTGGGGTTGGACGCGGAGGCATCATCGAAGGTGCCCGCCGGGGAGGCAGGGCTCTGCGTCCAGGCGTAGGTGAGCGCATCCCCGTCCGCATCCGAGGCCTCCAGCGTCAGCGCGACGGGGTCCCCGGAGAGCACCGCCGTCGTCTGGACGGTCGGGCCGGTCAGGGTCGGAGCGGTGTTGCGGCCAGGCGAGGCGTCATCGCCGCAGGCGAGACCTCCGAGGCCGATGACCAGCAAGGGCAGCAGAAGGTGTGAGGGATGGCGGCGCATGGGGGCTCCTTGGGAAAGGGTGCCCGGACCCTAGGGCAGGCGGTCCATCCCTGTTACCTGCCGAAAGCGCCGCGTGTTCTTCGTCCAGGGGACGGTCCGCGCCGGATGTCGCCCCGGGAGATGGGCTAGCGTCCGGGGCCATGCAACTGCTCCGCACCTCTGCCCTCTTGTTGCTGATGGGATGTCTGGCTTCGGGTTGCAAGCGGGACGCCGACGCTCCCCCGCCTGCCTCCACCCTGCCCGCCGCGCCGAAGGTGGCACCCGCGTCCTTCGTCCAGGCCGGGCTGGTGGCCCCCGTCACGGCCCCCGGACAACCGGACACGGGCGAGGTGGACCTCGCGGCGCTGCGCGACTCCGTGGCGGATCCGCAGGTGCTCTCCGAGGAGGAACTGCTGAAGCTCTCCGGGCCCGCCGCGCGCGACGAGCGCGACCCGGGGCGGCGGCTCATGGGCTCCCCCATGGGGGAGGAGCCGGCGTCGGATGACGCGCTGGCCGCGGCTCCCGAAGCACTCGCCCCGCCCCGGGAGGTGCCCGACACCCGGCGACAGGAGCGCGAGCTGGAGGAGGCCTCGGCCCGTCAGCGGGTCCGGGCCGCGCTCTCCGCGCGAGCGCCCCGGGTGCTTGGTGACGCTCAGCTGGAAGGCGGCGTGAGCGGAGGTGTCATCGGGAGCGTGGGGGCAGGTTCCGCCGGCGTCCGGTCCGAGGCTCCGGCGAAGCTCGCGAAGAAGTCGGCCAGCGCACCGGAGGCTCCGACGCCGGTGCTGCCTCGCGTGGAGGCCGCGCCGCGCGCCGCCAAGGTGCTGGTGATGGGGGATGACGGTCGCTACCAGCCCCTCAAGGCCCGCGCCATCCGCGTCGTCACGTACATCCAGGGCTCCCGGGCGCGGACGGTGGTGGACCACCTGTTCGAGAACGACACGGGCCGCAGCCTCGAGGGCACGTTCTATTACCCGCTGCCCGGAGGCGCGACGGTGGCGGGCTTCGCGCTGTACTCGGGGGCGGTGACGGTGGACACGCCCTCGCTCTTCCAGTCGTCGGAGCTGCTGCCGCCGCTGGGAGACGCCTCGGCGGCGTCGGAGCAGCTCACCGCCGCCGCGCCGCCCGCGCCTCCAGGGGCGAAGCGCTCCTGGGGTTCCATCCAGGAAGCCCGCGTCGTCGAACAGAAGCGCGCGAGGGAGGTGTACGAGGACGTGGTGCGCCGCAACGTGGACCCCGCGCTGCTCGAATGGTCGGGCGCGTCCACCTTCAGCGCGCGTGTCTTCCCGCTGCCGCCCAAGTCGCTCAAGCGCGTCGTCATCGCGTATGAGCAGACGCTGCTCTTCGACGGGCAGCGCCTGCGCTACACGTGGCCGCTGCCTCCGGGCGCGGGCCAGGACGTGCGCATCACCGCGCGCGTCCACGTGGATCCGCGCCAGACGCCGGAGGTGACGGTGCAGCCGGACGCGGGCGCGAAGGCGCGCAAGGTGGGCGCCTGGCAGGTGTATGACTTTCCGAAGCTGACGGGAGACGGCGCGCTGGCGGTGGCCCTGAAGCCGAAGCGCGAGGACGCGGACGTGCTGGTGGGTCGGGACGACGCGGGGCTTCCAGGCCACGCCTTCCACGCGCGGGTGCGGCTGCCCGCGCAGCTCACCTCCGGCGCGGACGGCGCGCCCACGGGCCGCGCGGTGCTGGTGGTGGACACGTCGCTGTCCTCCGAGGATGGCAACGCCTGGGCCATCCAGGCGGCCACGCTGCGCGCGCTGCTGGAGAAGGACCCGACGTTGAAGGAGTACGCGGTGCTCCTCTTCGACGTGCGCCCCCGCTGGCTGCACGGGCCGGGCTTCCGCGCGAACGACGCGGCGCACCGGCAGGAGACCTTCACCGAGCTGGAGCGCGTCTATCTGGAGGGCGCCTCGCACGTGGACGGCGCACTGGAGGAACTGGACCGGGCCGGGCGCGAGTGGCTCAAGCCCGCGGGCAAGGGCGAGCGCGTGACGGCCTTCCTGCTCTCCGACGGCAACATCACCTGGGGGCAGAGCCGCGTGGACGCGCTCCTGTCCCGCCACCCGTGCGCGGAGTCCCTGCGCTGGGTGACGTATCGCTTTGGCGAGGCGGCGGTGAACACGGAGCTCTTCGACGCGCTGGCGCGCTCCAGCGGCGGGCGCGGGGTGAGCGTCCTGTCCGCGTCGGAGGTGGACGCCGCGGCGAAGGCGCACCGTGCGGCGTCGGTGGTGCTGTCGCGGGTGTCCGTGGTGGGCGCGGACGTGAAGGACCTGGTGGTGGCGGGCCGGCCGCGGCTCGTCTTCCCCGGGCAGGAGCTGCAGGTGGCGGGGCGGCTGCAGGGCGGCAAGGGCGCCGTGGAGCTGGAGGTGGTGACCCAGGCGGGCACCGCGCCCGAGCGCACGCTGCGCATCCCCCTGCCGCTGGACGAGGACAGCGCGTTCGCGCCGCGCGCGTGGGCGGAGCTCTTCGTGTCGCGGCTGGTGTCCCTGGACGACGAGCGGTTGGACCGGATGGTGGTGGCGCTCAGCCAGCACTACCGGCTGGCCAATGCCCGCGCGTCCATGCTCGTGCTGGAGTCCGAGCGCGACTTCCAGCGCTACGCCGTCCGCGACGAGCAGGTGGACCTGGACAACCTGGAGTCGCTGCGGCGCCGGGAGGAGGACCAGCGGCGGGACAAGCTGCTGGGCATCGCGCTGGATGACGTGCCCGAAAGTGGCCGCGCGGTGGTGGCCCGGCTGGCCGAGCAGAAGGCGGCGCGGCTTCCGCTGCTCAAGCGCCAGCCGCTGCGGGACGAGCCCTACGCGGGCGGGGATGCCCGGCTCCAGGCGGAGCTGGCCTACCGCAAGGCGCGCAAGGAGAACCGGGACGACGTGCTGATCTACGAGGCCATGGCGCGCAAGCGCGCGTTCGCCGGTGACACGTGGGGCGCGGTGCGGGCGCTCTCGTCACCGGTGGAGCTGCGCTCGCAGGACGCGGAGGCGCTGCGGCTGGTGGGGTACGGCCTGCTGGCGCTGGGGCAGTACCCGGCGGCGGCGGAGCTGTTCGAGCACGTGCGCCTCAGCCGTCCCTTCGAGCCCCAGGCGTTCCTGGAGGAGGCGCTCGCGCTGGACGCGTCGGGGCGCTATTCGGAAGCGGCCCGCAACTACGAAATCGTGTTGGCACGTCCCTGGAATCGGCATGGCAGCGAGGTGCGGACGGTGGCGGCCTTCCACTACGCGCGGATGCTGGCGGGCCTGGAGCGGCAGCCGGGGCTCGCGGAGGTGGCCCCGGTGCTCAGGGCGCGGCGCGCGGAGCTCACGGGACCGCAAGGGGAGGCCATGTTCGCGAAGGCCCAGCCCATCGACTACCAGCTCACCACGCACTGGAACTCGGACAGCACGGACATCGACCTGTGGGTCATCGAGCCGGACGGGGAGAAGTGCTTCTACCAGCACAAGGACACGCGGCTGGGAGGGAAGCTGTACTGGGACATCACGGACGGCCTGGGGCCGGAGCTGTACCACGCGCAGAAGGCGGCGCCGGGGCCGTACCACGTGGTGGTGCACTACTACGGCAACAACTCGGCGCGGTACGTGGTGCCCACGGCCCTGCTGCTCGTGAGCGACCGGGGCGTCTTCACGCCCGACGACATGGCACAGCGCCGCTTCCAGGTGCGCATCCTCCCCAACAAGGACGCGCGCCTGTTGCTGCGGCGCGAGGTGTTGGTCGCGAGCGGGAAAGACCCCGTGTCGGCGCAGCCCGCGCCTTGAGGCAGTTCCCCCTCAACGCCCGACGCTACGGAGCCGTGAGGACATCGACGAAGTAGTAGTCCGCGGCGTAGGGCACGCGCTCCCGCTGGCCCACGTCCGCGGTGCCGCTGCAACCGGCCGTGGGCGCGATGCCTCCCACGGTGTTGAGCCGGAGCGCATAGCCCGTCTGGGTCCCGTCGGACGTGGTCCTCGAGAACACGTCGGACGGGAGCCCCCGGTCGATGCGCGCGACGTTGGCGAGCCGCAGCAGGGGGACGTTGCCGGACCCGTTGGCCACCGTGGCCTCGACGCTGCCGACGAAGAGCGTCTGGCCGGCGGTGGGCGTGCCCTCGTTGAGCACCGGGGCCGACACCCGCCAGGACGGGCCCACCGGTGGCGTGCCGGTGGGCGGCCCGAAATCAATGCCCGCCGGGTAGCGGAAGTGATCCAGCACCAGTTTGTCCAGGGCAGGGATGGGCTGGGAGGTGATGGGCTGGAGCCCTGCTTCCGGTTGGAGGAAGGCCCAGGCGAAGCCGCTCGCGTTCTGGCGGCACTCGTAGACCTGGGCTGCTGGCGCCGCCCGCTCGTAGTCCGGATCCACGGCCACGTCGCGGGTCCCGAAGGGCGGTGGATCCTCGGGCGTGGGGACCGTCAGGTAGGCGGCCACGATGTGCGCGGAGGGCCGCGACTCGGAGGGGCGGCTGAGCAGCTCGCGGAGGTTGTACTCCACGCCTCCCAGCGTCACCCGCAGCACCTCGTCCGGCACATTGGCCGGCAGGCTGGTGGGGGCATTCATGGCGATCTGCTTCACCGCCTCGGTGGCCGCCGCGGTCCCATCATCCGGAGCGTCGTCGTCATCATCATCGCACCCGCCGGAGGCCGCGACGGCGAGCGCGAGCATGGCGATGACACGGACGGGTCTCGTTCGAGCAGGCTTCAAGACAGACCTCCCTCGGAAACCAGCGACCGTAATGACAGCCTCCCGTGCCAGCAATCCGTCCGGGTGGAGGAGCGCGTGTCTTCCTCACGACGCTATCCGTCGTGGCGCCACAGGTTCGGCCGACTCGCGAACAGCTCCATCGTCCAGTCGATGAAGACCCGGAGCCCGGCGCCCAGCTGCCGCGCGGGGGGATACACCAGGAACAGGGGCCGGGACTCGGGATGCCAGCCTTCCAGCACCTGCACCAGCTCACCGGAGGCCAGGTACGGCTCCAACACGAAGCGCGGGGCGAACATGACGCCCAGGCCCGCGAGCCCGGCGGCAAGGTAGGCATTGGTTTCGTTGAGCGTGAGCAGGCTGCGGCCCTGGACCTCCAGCCGCTCGCCGTCGCGGGTGAAGACGATGGGCAGCTCCTTGCCGCTCAGCGACGAAAAGTAGCTGACCACCGCGTGTGACGGGCCCGCCAGCTCCAGCGGGTGTTGGGGCGGGCCGTGGCGCTCCAGGTACTTCGGTGACGCGCACACGAGATAGCAGAGGTCGCCCAGGTGCCGCGCCACGAGCGACTCGTCCTTCACATGCCCGCCGCGAATGGCGCAGTCGACGTTGTCCGACAGGAGGTCCACGACGCGGTCGCTCACCCCCAGCTCGATGTGCATCTGCGGGTAGCGCGCGTAGAACGCCGGCAGCGCGGGGATGATCAGCAGCCGGGAGATGGTCCCACTCGACTCCACGCGCAGCCGCCCCCGGGGGCCGCGCCGTGTCTGTGAGAGCGTGGCTTCCAGCTCCCGCACCTCGCCCAACAGGCGCAAGGCCTGCTGGTAGTAGGTCATGCCCTCTGGCGTCACCGTCACCCGACGCGTGGTGCGGTGCAGCAGCTTCACGCGCAGCTGCGCCTCCAGTTGTTGGATGAGCCGGGTCACCGCCGTCTTCGGGCGGCCCAGCGCGTCGGCCGCCTTGGTGAAGGTGCCGCTCTCCACCACGCGGACAAAGGCTTCCATCGCCGTGAACCTGTCCATCTTCCACCTCACGCACGGCATAGCGCGTTCAGCGAAGAGGCCCCAGGCCCCATCGCGCACTCCGGATTGTTTCAGGGGTGAAACGGAATGTGTGAGGGGCGCCCGTTTATCCCGGGGGATGCCGGGCGGTATCTCCTCGCCCATGCACAGACCTCTTCCCCGCGGTGTCTTTCTCGCTGTCTCCCGTTCCCTCACGTTGGGTGTGTTGGCCCTGGCCCCCCTGCTTCCCTCCGCCGTCCACGCGGCCGCGCCCCAGGTGCGGACCCAGGCCCCTGGCTTCTACCGGATGATGCTCGGCGACTTCGAGGTCACCGCGCTGTCCGACGGCACCGTTCCCCTGACGGTGCGCGAGGTGGCGACCCACACGACGCCGGAGCGGGTGACGGAGCTGCTCTCGCGCGACCACCTGGAGGATCCGGTCGAGCTGTCCATCAATGCGTTCCTCGTCAACACCGGCACGGCCCTGGTGCTCGTGGACACGGGCGTGGGCGGCTTCTTCGGCCCCGACGTGGGCGGCCGGCTCCAGCAGAGCCTCCAGGCCGCGGGCTACCAGCCCGAGCAGATTGACGTGGTGCTGCTCACGCACATCCATTCCGACCACTCCGGTGGGCTGATGTCCGCCACGCGTCGGGCGTTCCCCAATGCCATCCTCCAGGTGCACGCGCGCGAGGCGGCCTTCTGGCTGGGGCACAACCCCCGGCCGAAGGGGACGGTGGATCCGAAGTACTTCGAGGAGGCGCGCGCGATGGTGGAGCCGTACCAGGTCGCGGGGAAGCTGAAGACGTTCGGAGACGGGGACACCGTGGTCCCAGGCATCCGGGCCGTGCCGACGCCGGGCCATACGCCGGGGCACAGCGCCTACGTCGTGGAGAGCCGGGGGCAGCGGCTGGCCCTGTGGGGTGACCTGATGCACTTCGGCTCGGTGCAGCTGCGCGAGCCCTCGGTGACGGTCGCCTACGACGTCGATGAGCGCGCGGCCGCGGCCCAGCGAGCGCGTGCGTTCACCGAGGCCGCGAAGCGCGGCGACCTGCTCGGCTTCGCGCACATGCCCTTCCCCGGACTGGGACGGCTTGGCACGGAGGGGCGGCCCGGCGCGGAGGGGCGGCCCGGCGCGGAGGGGAAGTCCTACCGGTGGATCCCCATCAACTACAGCTCCGGTCAGCGCTGGCAGCCCGCGAAGGTCCGCGCGGACTGATGCGCGCCGCCTCACGGTAGCGGGGCGGGTGCCCTCCCGGTCGTGCAGGGAGGGCGCCCCACGCGGCTTCAGGGCGCGGGCTTCGACGCGGGAGCCGCCTGCTTCAGGACGAGGTCGCGCACCGCCTCCGCCGTGCCGGTGGCGGACTGCGGGTTCTGGCCGGTGACCAGGCGCCCATCCACCACCACCTTGGGCGTCCAGTTGGCGGCGGGCTGGTGCTTCGCGCCGCGCTGCTCCAGCGTCGTGGCCAGGAGGAAGGGCACGACCTTCTCCAGCTTCACCGCGCGCTCCTCGTCGTCGGTGAAGGCGCTGACCTGCTTGCCCGCCACCAGGTACGCGCCGTCGCTCAGCTTGACGTTCACCAGCGCCGCGGGCCCGTGGCAGACCGCGCCGACGACGTGGCCCGCTTCGTAGACTTCGCGCGTCACCCGCTGCACCGCCGCGCTGCCGGGGAAGTCCCAGACCGCGCCGTGGCCGCCCGCGTAGAAGATGGCGGAGTAGCGGGACGCCTTCACGTCATCCAGCTTGAGGGTGGTGCGCAGCGCCTTCCGGAAGGCGGCGTCGTTCCAGTAGCGCGCGTTGGTGGCGTCCTTGAGGTCCAGGCCATCCACCGGCGGTTCGCCGCCCTGGATGGAGGCGAACTCCACCGGGATGCCGGCGGCGTCGAAGACCGCCAGGGGGTGGGTGACCTCGCCCAGGTAGAACCCGGTGGGCTCGCCGGTGCTGCCCTTGGTGGCGTGGCTGGTCATCACGATGAGCACGGGCGCGGGCGCGGACCGGGGCGGCTTCGTGG
>NZ_RAWA01000436.1 GCF_003611675.1 Corallococcus sp. CA053C | reverse complement strand
GCCGAAGTCCGCCCCGCCCAGGAGCGCGTACAGCACGAACGTGCCCGCCACCGCGAACCCCAGCACCGTCTCAGTGGGCATGGGTCACCTCGCCGTCCACGTGCCTGCCGGGCAGCGTGGCCGCCACCTGCCGCCAGAGGACGAAGAGCACCGTCACGCCCAGGAACAGGTACACCACCGTGAAGGTGAAGAAGGGCGCGGCCAGGTGCGGCACCGGCGTCACCGCCTCGCCCGTGCGCATCACGCCCCGGACGATCCACGGCTGGCGGCCCCACTCGGTGACGAGCCACCCCGCCTCCAGCGCCACCAGCCCCAGCGGCCCCGCGACGAGCCACGCGCGCATCATCCCCCGGCCGTGCGGCCACGCCTTGCCCCGCCACCTTCGCCACAGCGTCACCAGCGCGAGCAGCGCCATCAGGCTGCCCGTGCCCACCATCACCTGGAAGGCCCCGTGCACCTTGGCCACCGGAGGCCAGGTGTCGCGAGGGAAGTCATTGAGCCCCTTCACCTCCGCGTCCGGATCACCAAACGCCAGGATGGACAGCCCCTTCGGCACGTCGATGGCGCCCAGGCGCAGGGGCGCGCCCACCTGCGTGTCGAAGTGCCCCTCCATCGCGGCCAGCTTCACCGGCTGCGCCCGGGCGACGTGCTTGGCGGACAGGTCCCCCACCAGCGGCTGCAACAGCGCGGTGACGCACGCGAGCGGCAGCGCGATGGACAGCGCCTTCTTGTGGAAGGCCGCCCCCGGGTGCTTGAGCAGGATGAAGGCGTGGATGCCCGCCATCGCGAACGCGCTGGCCTGATAGCTGGACAGCAGCACGTGCGTCGTCTGGTACTGCCAGCCAGGGCTGAACATCGCCACCAGCGGCTGCACGTCCGTGGGCCCCGCGGCCGTGGCCGTGAAGCCGGACGGGTTGTTCATGAACGTGTTCACCAGCGTGACGAAGAAGGCGCTGGCCGCCCCGCTCACCGCCACCATCACGCCGCTGAACAGGTGCAGGCCCGGCGACACCCGCTCGCGGCCGTACAGGTAGATGCCCAGGAAGATGGCCTCGGTGAAGAAGGCCACGCCCTCCAGGCTGAAGGGCAGGCCAATCACTTCCCCGTAGCGGCCCATGAACTCCGGCCACAACAGCCCCAGCTCGAACGAGAGCACCGTGCCGCTCACGGCGCCCACCGCGAACAGGATGGCGGTGCCCTTGGCCAGCTTCTCGCTCAGCTTGCGGTAGTCGTCGTCCCCCGTCCGCCGGTGCTTCCAGTCGCTCAGGACCATCAGCACCGGCAACGCCACACCCGCCGCCGCGAACACGATGTGGAACGCGAGCGACAACCCCATCTGCGCACGCGCATAGAGCAGGTCCGTCATGCTCATCAGCATGCTTTATGCGCGCATTTTACGCTTTCACGATTTCTTATCAGCGTCCGCAGGCACCTTGGGTCCGGTGCGCGAGGGCACCAGGGACTGCATGGAGTTGCGGGCCACGGCGGAGGCGAGCGTGGTGGCGAAGATCATCACCAGCTTGCGGCCGAGCTCCGCGCCCAGGGGCTTGTCCTCCACGCTGGTGGCCACGCGCTCCGGGTGGGCCCACGCGCGCTCCAGCGCCCTGCGGCGGCGGCGACGCACGCGCTCGTCGTAGTGGCGCGAGCGGTAGATGGCGACGCCCACGCCCACGCCCACCACCACCAGCGCGGCGGCGCCCACGGTGACGAGCAGGTCGCGGTGCTGGTTGACGTGGTAGCGCACGTCCATGGCGCGGTCGCGGCGCCGGTCCAGCTCCTCCAGGGTGAGCAGCAGCTCGTCGCGGATGCGGTCCGCGGTCTGCTCCACCTGTTCGCGGTCGCCCATGTGACGGGTGATGGCGTGCTCGCCGTGCACGTTCTCGGTATCGGGTGCCTGGCTCATTGCAGCGTCTCCCGGGTCATCTTGAGGTCCGCCTTCAGACGCTCCTGGGTGTGGGGCATCGCCTGCTTGGGCACCCGCTTCGTGCCCAGGAACAGCAGCAGGCCCGCCACCAGCAGCAGCACCGCGCCCACGATGAGCACGCCCACCGCGGCCCCCAGCGGGAGCGCCAGCCCCAGCGCGACGAAGAGCACCGCCAGCGAGGTGAGGGCCAGCACGGCCCCCGCGCCCAGGAGGATGCCCGCGGTCTTGGCGGCCTGGAGCTCCTGCTTCAGCTCCTTCTTCGCGTGCATCACCTCCGCCTTCACGAGCAGGCGGGTTTCCGACAAGGCGTGCCGGATGAGTTCCGGGGTGGAGAGCGTCTCCAGCTGCGTGCGCTCCAGGCGTTCCGATTCGAGGTCCACGACCGTGCCTCCGACTTGGTGGGCCCAGGGAAGGACCGACGGACGCCTGACCGGCATCCCGTCCACCCCTGTTCTGCCTCTCAAGGTGGCCAGGAAGGGTGGGCGGGAGAAGTCCCGGCGCACACCCCTTCGTCGTTCGGCTGGCTGCCTGCTGCCCCTTGCCTCCGAGGAGAATCGTTCCCCGGAAGCGGGCGAGCGCTAGCGGCGGCGGTGCTGGTGGGCGATGGCCGTGGCCAGCGTCTCGCGCACCTGTCGGGCGCGGAACAGCCGGTCCGCGGTGTCCACCAGGTTCTCCGCGTACAGCACCTGCTTGCGCAGGCGGGCCGGCAGGGCGCGCGTACCCAGGTGCGCGCCCAGCAGCGCCCCGGTGAGGGCCGCGGCCACGTCCGCCTCGCCGCCGCAGCGCAGCGTGAGGATGACGGCCTGGCGGAAGTCGTGCGGCACCTTCAGCGTCGCGTACAGCGAGGTGAGCAGCACCGGAACCACGTGCGCGGGCAGGCCGTCCACGCCCTTCAGCTCGCTGGGGGGCACGCCCACCTTGCGCAGCTGGTTGAGCGCGCGCTGGGTGTCCCAGGTGAGCAGGCGCGGCAGGTGGCGGATCTCCTCCGCCAGCGCCTTGTCGTGCACCGCGGCGGCCAGCGCCAGGGCGTCGCAGAAGGCCGCGGGCGTGAGGGCCTCCTCCTCCATGCCCAGCGCCACGGCCTGCGCGAACGCGGCGGCGGCGGCGGCGCAGACCGGGTCCTTGTGCGTCACGACGGTGAGCACGCCCGCGTCGTGCGGCAGGCGCGCGCGCTGGCCGCTCTCGAACAGGCCCACCACCAGCGCGCGGCTGAGCACCGACGGGCAGCGGATGCCCAGCGGCGCGCCCGCGCTCATCCACGGCGTGCCGCCCGCCAGCCGCTGCAGCGACTCCGACAGGCTGCGCGGCGGCTGGAGGATGATGCCCTCCTGCCACAGCCACGCCAGGTGCGCCGCGGCGCTGCGGCCCTCCACCTTGCCCTCGCGGATGACGCTCTCCGCGGCGGCGAGCAGCAGCTGCGTGTCGTCGCTGAACTGGCCCTTGGCGTACTTGCCGCGCGGGCGGGGCGCGAAGTCCTCCGCGAGCCCGGGCAGGCGGGACAGGCTCGCCGGCGGGATGCCCCTCAGCGGAAAGCCGAGCGCATCGCCAATGGCGAGTCCGAGAAACGCCGCATGGAACCTGTCCTGGCGATCTGCGGGGGTCAGCGGCATCGGAAGGGCGGAGACTACCCGAGCCTCAGGCAAGGACGAGCACCGAGATGAACGCTGCGAGGGCGCACGAAGCGACAGCGTTTCGATCATGGGGTCTTGACGTGCACGGAGCGGGTTCGGTGGAGCCATGGACAGGAGAGGTCCCTCCGGGTTGCACCGCGCGCGTCGACACTTTCTGCCTCCTCCGCCGTCAACGCGGCGCAACCGGGGGCGCGGTAGCTATCGCATCCCGCCGCGTTTCAGCAAGCAGGCGCCCCGGATGACGTACTCGGGCCCTCTTGCATGTCCAACTCCGGATGCTGTGCATGAACCGAAAGGGACGCACGGGTGGCCGCGCGTGGGCGCACAAGGCGCCGTGCGCGTGCGGAGCCCACGGGCTCAGGTGTTCACCTTGACGCGCGCGACTTCACGTCGATCCACGCGACGCGCGCATGCACGCGCGCACGCTCATGAATCGTCGCGACCCAGGTTGACCACCGCGAGCAAGCGCGCCACCACCGCTTCAGCGCCCTGGTACAGCCGCGTGCCGTCCCAGAGCGCGGGCGTGGTGTGACCGCCGCGCGCGAGCCAGTCCGCCTCCGCTTCCGCGAAGGCGACGTTGCGGAAGCGCACGCGGTCTTCCAGCGCGTGGTCGGTGACGAAGAGGCGCGCGGTCGCGGACGGGGGATCCGCGATGCGGTGGAACAGCTCCAGCATGGGGGCGTCAGGAGGGCTCATGGCTTTGACGCCGCATCATGCCGCCCACGGGCCCCCGGACGCGGAAAAGGGCGGAGCGCCGGTCCCCGTACCCCGGGGCTTCGGGCTCCACCCTTTCGCACTGCGACAGGAGGTTCTTGCCTAGCGGGTTTCGGCGGCGCCGATGCGCGCGGCCTCGCGGCGCACCGCGGCCTGCTCCAGCGCGTAGCGTGCGTCCGCGGCGTTCAGGTCCTTGAGGCGCGCCTCGGCCTCCGCCATGCGGCGACGGGCGCCCGCGACGTCGATGCCGGAGATGGGCTCCGCGGCGTCCGCGAGCACCAGCACCTTGTCGTTGCTCACCTCCACGAAGCCGCCGGCGATGAAGTACCGGTCCTGACGGCCGCCCTCGATGAGGGTCAGCGTGCCCGGCTCCACCAGGGACAGGAACGGCGTGTGGCCGGGCCGCACGCCGAACAGGCCCTCTCCGCCCGGCACGATGGCCTCGTCGGCCTGCACGGACAGGATGCGCTTCTCGGGGGTGACGATCTCGACACTCAGCTTGGCCATGAAGGTCCTCGTGCTACCGCATCAGAAAGTCAGCCGCTGGGTCTTCACGCCCACCGGCTCGAACTCCACCACCCCGGCGTCCGTCAGGCGGGGGCCCTTGCCCGGAATGCCCAGCGTGCCTTCCAGCCACTTCAGGTGGTGCGCCATCTGCCGCACCTCGGGGAGCTGCTTCGGGGTCATCAGCTCCGTCAGCCGCTTCTCCTGGAGCTTCTGCCCGGTGCGGTCGAACTGGGCCGCCACCATCACCCGGGCCCAGGACAGGCCGCTGCCCCGCTTCTTCTTGCCCGCGGGCGGCTTGCCCTTCTCCACCAGCGGGTAGAGCACCCAGACCTTCTCACCGTCGTTGGACGCGAAGTACAGGTCGTCCACCGTCCCCACGCACACGTTCGCCGACCAGAGGGGCCCGTTCTCCTTGAGCATCTCCAGCCGGCACTGCCCCACGCCCGTGTCCACCATGCGCACGCTGTAGAGCCCGTTCGCGCTCACCCGCGCCCGGCTGCCACGCTCCTCCGCCAGGGCGGAGGGCGCGACACAGCAGAGCATCAGGGCGAGCGCGGCGGTCAGGCGCATGGGGGTTCCGGGCGGCTGCGTGCTACGCGGCCGCCAGCTTGCGGGCGTTCTCGATGACCTCGTTGATGTCGCCCGTCATGTAGAAGGCGCTCTCCGGGATCTCGTCGTGCTTGCCGTCCGCGATCTCCTTGAAGCCGCGGATGGTGTCCGCCAGCTTCACGTAGCGGCCATCCTTGCCGGTGAAGACCTTGGCGACGAAGAACGGCTGGGACAGGAAGCGCTGGATCTTCCGGGCGCGCGCCACGGACAGCTTGTCCTCTTCCGACAGCTCGTCCATGCCGAGGATGGCGATGATGTCCTGGAGCTCCTTGTAGCGCTGCAGGATGCCCTGGACGCGGCGGGCCACGGCGTAGTGCTCCGCGCCGAGCACGTCCGCGGAGAGGATGCGGCTGGTGGAGTCCAGCGGATCCACGGCCGGGAAGAGGGCGAGCTCCGCGATGGCGCGGTTGAGCACCGTGGTCGCGTCCAGGTGGGCGAACGCGGTGGCGGGCGCGGGGTCCGTCAGGTCGTCGGCGGGCACGTAGATGGCCTGCACGGACGTGATGGAGCCCTTGGTGGTGGAGGTGATGCGCTCCTGCAGGCCGCCCATCTCCGTGGCGAGCGTGGGCTGGTAACCCACGGCGCTGGGGATGCGGCCCAGGAGGGCGGACACTTCCGAGCCGGCCTGGGTGAAGCGGAAGATGTTGTCCACGAAGAGGAGCACGTCACGGCCCTCCACGTCGCGGAAGTACTCGGCCATGGTGAGCGCGGAGAGGGCCACGCGGGCGCGGGCGCCGGGCGGCTCGTTCATCTGGCCGTACACGAGGACGGCCTGGCTGGCCTCCAGGTTATCCATCTGGATGACGTTCGTCTCCTGCATCTCGTGGTACAGGTCGTTGCCCTCGCGGGTGCGCTCGCCCACGCCGGCGAACACGGAGAAGCCACCGCGCTCCACGGCCACGTTGCGGATGAGCTCCTGCAGGAGCACCGTCTTGCCCACGCCGGCGCCGCCGAAGAGGCCAATCTTGCCGCCACGGGTGTAGGGGGCGAGCAGGTCGATGACCTTGATGCCGGTCTCGAACATCTGCACGCGCACGTCCTGGTCCGTGAACGCCGGGGGCGCGCGGTGGATGGGCCAGTACTCGGTGGCCTTCACGGGGCCCATCTCGTCCACCGGGTCGCCGGTGACGTTCATGATGCGGCCCAGGGTGGCCTTGCCCACCGGCACCTGGATGGGGGCGCCCGTGTTGCGCACCTGCATGCCGCGGCCCAGGCCCTCGGTGGAGTCCATGGCGATGCAGCGCACCGTGTTCTCACCCAGGTGCTGCGCGACTTCCACCGTGAGGTTGTCCTGCTCGGCGCCCAGGTTGGGGTTGGTGATCTTCAGGGCCGAGTAGACCTCCGGGAGCCCGCCGGGCGGGAACTCCACGTCGACCACGGGGCCGAGAACCTGCGTGACCTTGCCAGTCGTCGGAACTTGAGCGCTCATGGAATCCTCTGCCTTGTCTCGTATGGCGAGCGGCCGGGACGCCGCCGCCCGTCAGGAAATCAACCCCAAGAGAAGGGGTGTGGGCGCGCCCCCTTTACCGGGGGCCCCCCGGCAGGGTCAAGCCTCCCGGGTCCGCGCGCGTAAGTCCCGCTTAGCGGAGCGGTGTCCCCAGCGCCAGTCCCCTCGCGCATCCTTCGCTCCGGGCCACCTCCCCTGCCCGCCGGGCGGGCGGGGGAAACGACGAAGGGCCCGGCCCGCGCCGTGAAAGCGCGAGCGGGCCCCTGGGGGTCCAACGGACCGTGCCCTGACTACTTGAGGGCCTCGGCGCCGGAGACGATCTCCATCAGCTCCTTGGTGATGACCGCCTGGCGGGTGCGGTTGTAGAGCAGGGTGTAGCTGGAGATCATGTCCGTGGCGTTGTTGGTCGCGTTCTCCATGGCGCTCATGCGCGCGCCCTGCTCGCTGGCCACGCTCTCCAGGAGCGCCCGGTAGACCTTGATGTTGACGGCCTGGGGGACCAGCCGGTCCAGCACGGCCTGGCGGGAGGGCTCGTACTTGAAGTCCACCAGCGCGGGCGCCGCGGCGACCGTCTCCGGCGTGGGCGTGGCGGCGGCCTTCGTGGTGGCGGGCTGCAGGGGCAGCAGCTGCGACACGACGACGTTCTGGCTGATGGCGGAGACGAACTCGTTGTAGACGACGTAGACGGCGTCCACCTCGTCGTTGAGGAACGCGGCGGTCAGCTCCTCGGCGACGTTGGCGGCGGAGCGGTAGTTGAGCCCCGCGTACAGGCCGGCGAAGTCCTTGCGGATGGACTGGCTGCGGTTGCGGAAGAAGTCATGGCCCTTGCGGCCCACCGTCGAGACGCGCACCTGGAGGGTGCTGTTCTCGTACAGGAAGCGGTTGGCGCGGCGGATGACGTTGGAGTTGAAGCCGCCGGCGAGGCCACGGTCGGACGTGAGCAGCAGCAGCTCCACGCGGCGCACCGGGCGGGAGGCCAGGAGCGGATGGGCCAGCTCCTGGTCGGCGGAGCGCAGCGCCAGCTCGGAGATGATCTGCTCCAGCGTCTGCGCGTAGGGGCGCGCGGCGAGGATGGCGTCCTGCGCCTTTCGCAGCTTCGCGGCGGAGACCATCTTCATCGCCTTGGTGATCTGCCGCGTGTTCTTCACCGAGCGGATGCGCTTGCGGATGTCTCGAAGGGACGCCATGGGCCGGAAACTCCTCTGGGACGACGTGCGGCGCGCACCCGCGGGGACGGCCCGGGCAGGCCGGATGGGGCGGCGGGCCCCCTATATAGGCG
>NZ_RAWA01000435.1 GCF_003611675.1 Corallococcus sp. CA053C | reverse complement strand
CCCCCTGCCGCTGCCCCCCGGGGAGCACGGCCTGCGCGTGGAGGCCCTGAAGGCCGCGATGCGCGAGCGCATCCTGGTGCTGGACGGCGCCATGGGCACGCTGCTGCAGAACCACACCCTGGTGGCGGCGGACTTCGGCGGCCCGGAGTACGAGGGCTGCAACGAGAACCTGGTCCTCACGCGCCCGGACGTCATCGAGGGCATCCACGCCAAGTACTTCGCCGCGGGCGCGGACGTGACGGAGACGGACAGCTTCGGCGGCACGCCGGTGGTGCTGGCGGAGTTCGACCTCGGGCACAAGGCGATGGAGATCAACATCGCCGCGTCGCGCCTCGCGCTGAAGGCCGCGAAGGACGCGGAGGCGAAGGACGGCCGGATGCGCTGGGTGGCGGGCTCCATCGGCCCCACCACGAAGGCCATCAGCGTCACGGGTGGCATCACCTTCGAGGAGCTGGTGGACAACTTCGCCGTGCAGGCGGAGGGGCTCGCGCTGGGCGGGTCGGACTACCTGCTGGTGGAGACGGCGCAGGACACGCGCAACGTGAAGGCGGCGCTCATCGGCATCGACCGGGCGTTCCACAAGCTGGGCTGGGCGCTGCCGGTGGCGGTGTCGGGCACCATCGAGCCCATGGGCACGATGCTCGCGGGCCAGTCCGTGGAGAGCCTGGCCACGTCGCTGGAGCACACGGACCTGCTCTACCTGGGGCTCAACTGCGCCACGGGTCCGGACTTCATGACGGACCACATCCGCACGCTGTCCGCGATGAGCTCCTTCCCGGTGTCGTGCGTGCCCAACGCGGGCCTGCCGGACGAGAACGGCCAGTACCTGGAGTCGCCGGAGATGATCGCCCGGTCGCTCAAGCGCTTCTGTGACAACGGCTGGCTCAACGTGGTGGGCGGCTGTTGTGGCACGCACGCGGGCCACATCGAATCGCTGGCCGCGATGGTGAAGGGGCTCAAGCCGCGCACGGAGGTGCCCAAGCCGCGCTCGTCGCTGTCCGGCGTGGACTACCTGGAGGTGACGGACGAGCAGCGCCCCATCATCGTGGGCGAGCGCACGAACGTCATCGGCAGCAAGAAGTTCAAGGAACTCATCGTCGCGGGCCAGTTCGACGACGCGTCCGAAATCGCCCGCGCCCAGGTGCGCCGCGCCGCGCAGGTCATCGACATCTGCCTGGCGAACCCGGACCGCGACGAGCTGGACGACATGCGCCACTTCCTGGACGTGGTCGTCAAGAAGGTGCGCGTGCCGCTGATGATCGACTCGACGGACGAGAAGGTCATCGCCATGGCGCTCACGTACTGCCAGGGCAAGGCCATCATCAACTCCGTCAACCTGGAGGATGGCGAGGAGCGCTTCGAGAAGGTGGTGCCGCTCGCGCGCGCGTATGGCGCCGCGCTGGTGGTGGGCTGCATCGACGAAATCGGCATGGCCGTCACCGCCGAGCGCAAGCTCGCGGTGGCCGAGCGCAGCTTCGAGCTGCTGACGAAGAAGTACGGCATGCGCGCGGAGGACCTGTACTTCGACCCGCTCGTGTTCCCCTGCGCCTCCGGCGACGCGCAGTACACCGGCAGCGGCGTGCAGACGATTGAGGGCGTGCGGCTCATCAAGCAGCGCTTCCCGCAGTGCCGCACGGTGCTGGGCATCAGCAACGTGTCCTTCGGCCTGCCCACCGCGGGCCGCGAGGTGCTCAACTCCGTGTTCCTGTACCACTGCGTGCAGGCGGGCCTGGACATGGCGCTCGTCAACTCGGAGAAGCTGGAGCGCTACCCGTCCCTGCCGGAGGAGGAGCGCAAGCTGTCCGAGGACCTCATCTACAACCGGGGCGCGGATCCGGTGACGCCCTTCGCGGCGCACTTCCGCGAGCGCAAGCCCGCGCGCGCGCAGGTGAGCAGCCTGCCCCTGGAAGAGCGGCTGCAGCGCTACATCATCGAGGGCACGCGCGACGGCCTCTTCGCGGACCTGGACCTCGCGATGCAGAAGATGCCGCCCCTGGAGATCATCAACGGGCCGCTGATGAAGGGCATGGACGAGGTGGGCCGCCTCTTCGGCGCCAACGAGCTCATCGTCGCGGAGGTGCTCCAGAGCGCGGAGTCGATGAAGGCCGCGGTGAGCCACCTGGAGCCGCACATGAGCAAGACCCAGGCGGCGTCGCGCGGGAAGATCGTCCTCGCCACGGTGAAGGGCGACGTGCACGACATCGGCAAGAACCTGGTGGAGATCATCCTCGCCAACAACGGCTTCCAGGTGGTGAACCTGGGCATCAAGGTTCCGCCCGAGCAGCTGGTGAAGGCGGTGAAGGAGCACCAGCCGGACATCCTCGGGCTGTCGGGCCTGCTGGTGAAGAGCGCGCACCAGATGGTGGCCACCGCGGAGGACCTGCGCCGAGCCGGCGTGGAGACGCCCATCCTGGTGGGCGGCGCCGCGCTCAGCCGCAACTTCGTGGACCGCAACATCGCCCCGGCCTACGGCGGCGGCACGGTGGCCTACGCCCAGGACGCGATGAACGGTCTGGAGCTGGCGAAGCAGATTGTCGAACCCGGCGCCCACACGAAGCTGCGCGAGGACCTGGCCGCGCGTCGCCTCAAGCTCGCGCAGGAGGTGAAGGAGCGCCCCGCGCCCGCCGCCCCCGTGCGCCGCGCTCGCAGCACGGAGGTGCCGGTGGTGGCCACGGTGCCGCCCGCGCCGGACTTCGCGCGGCACGTGCTGACGAACACGCCGTTGGATCACATCTGGAAGTTCATCAACCCCGTGATGCTCTACGGCCGGCACCTGGGCCTGCGCACGTCGTCGCGCGCGCTGGGGACGCCCGCGGAGGCGGAGCTCGCGAAGACGGAGGAGGGCCGCAAGGCGCTGGCGCTGAAGGACTCGGTGGAGGAGCTGAAGGCGCTGCTCCGGGACGGCGTGATGCACGCGCGCTCGGTGTTCCAGTTCTACAAGGCCGCGAGCGACGGCGACCGCGTGCTCCTCTTCGACGGGACGACGGGCGAGCCCGTCACGTCCTTCGACTTCCCCCGCCAGGACAAGGAGAACGGCCTGTGCCTGGCGGACTACGTGAAGCCGCTGGAGGGCGGCAAGCCCGTGGACGCGGTGGCGATGTTCGTCACCACGGCGGGCACCGGCATCCGCGAGCTGGCGGATGACTTCAAGGCGAAGGGCGAGTTCCTCAAGATGCACGCGGTGCAGGCCCTGGCGCTGGAGACGGCCGAGGGCTACGCGGAGCTCCTGCACACGCAGCTGCGCAGCATGTGGGGCTTCCCGGACCGGGCGGACATGACGATGCTGGAGCGCTTCCGCGCGGAGTACACCGGCAAGCGGTACTCATTCGGCTACCCGGCGTGCCCCCGGCTGGAGGACCAGACGAAGCTGTTCGCCGCGCTCAAGCCGGAGGACATCGGCGTGCAGCTCACCGACGGCTGCATGATGGAGCCCGAGGCGAGCGTGTCCGCCATCGTCTTCCACCACCCGAACGCCACGTATTTCTCCGTCACCTGATGCGTGGGGGGCCCGAAGCCCGGGCCCTGCCTTCGCGGAAGGGTTAGATTGCCCGCATGCCTTCGCCCACCATCCGTCGCGCCGTCCAGCTCCTGCCCGCGTGTGCCACCACGGGCATTGGCAGCCTGCCGCACACCCAGGTGGAGCTGGGCCTGCAGGCCGCGCTCGCCATGGACATCCCGTTCCTGCCGCAGCTGCCGGTGGGCCACCCCGCGGAGCTGATGATCCCCGCCGCGCTGGAGGGCCTGCCGGGCCTGAAGTTCGACGAGGACGGCGTCTGCATCGTGGACGTGGACGGGTGGAACGCCGGCCGCGCGGCCTTCGAGGCGAAGCTGGACGGGGCCCTGGCGTCCGGGAACCTGGAGGCCTTCGAGCCCACGGCCGACGCGTGCCGGGCGTGGAAGCCGTTCCTGTGGGAGGTGGAGCACCGCAAGCTCGCGTTCGCGAAGGCACAGCTCGCGGGGCCCTTCACGGTCCGCTCGGTGGTGCGCACCGCGACGGATGAGCCGGTGCTGGCGGTGCCGGGCCTGGACGCGGCGCTGTACCGGCTGGTGATGGTGCGCGCGCTGGCCATGGTGCGCGCGCTCAAGCGCACGGGCACGACGCCCCTGTTCTACCTGGATGAGCCGGGCCTCTACGCCTACGTGCGGATGAACCCGCAGCACCTGCTGGCGCAGCAGGAGTTGCGGCTGCTGGTGGTGGCGCTGCAGCGCGAAGGTGCGCTCGTGGGCATCCACTGCTGCGGCAACACGGACTGGGGCGTGCTGCTGGACGCGCAGGCGGACCTGCTGTCGCTGGACGTGCGGCTGTCGCTGGACGCGATGCTGGAGGAGCGCGAGGCGCTGGAGCGCTTCCTGTCGTCCGGCGCGACGCTGAGCCTGGGCGTCATCCCCACGGACCTCGCGTCCACGTACTCGGTGGAGGAGCTGTCGGATTCGGTGGAGGCGTCGCTGAAGGCGGCCCTTCCGCAGGGCATCGGCTTCGCGCAGGCTGTGTCCACGGTGCTGCTGACGCCCGCGTGCGGGCTCGCGATGCGCTCGGTGATGGACGCCGAGCGCATCCTCGAAGAGTTGAAGCAGGCGCAGCGCCGGCTGAAGCGGGCGCTTGAGTTCGAGCGCCCGTCGCAGCAGGGCCTGCCTCCCGCGCACTGAAGAAGAGCGGCGGACTACTGACGGCCGAGCCTCAGCTCGCGCTCGGCCTGGAACCAGTCCTGCTCGGAGCTGCCGTGGGTGCCGCCTCGGGCCTGGTAGATTTCAAAGGCGCGGCGGGCGATCTGCTCGTTCGTGGGCGCAGGAGGGCTCCGGGTCGCGTGGGCGTTCGCGGCCGGCTGGGCCGCTGAGTCCTGGGTCCGCTCCGGCGTGGACTTCGGGGCCGGGCTCTGGGGCGACTTCTGCGAGTTCTGACGGGCCATGGAAACTCCTCCGGGAAATGGCGTTCCGCAGCTTCAGGCGAACCCCCGCGTCACGGAAGCGACCCCATGGGTCGGGGGTTGTCGGAGCGACAGCGCGGTCCGCGCACTGTTGTCGGTTGGACGCCAACGCACGACCCGGGTCCAGTGTTTCAGCGCGTGGAAGGCGGGCCGCCAGGTTCAGCGCTCCGTCGCCTTCCTGCCGCGTGAGGGAGCCTTCTTCACAGGCGCCGCGGGCGCATCACCGCCCATCACGCCATGGCCCAAGGCCGCGTCGAGCGCGCGCTGCATCGCGGTGCTCATGCCCAGTGCCTCTGCTTCTTGAGGCGTGCACCAGCGCAGCTCCTGGAACGCGGTGGACTTCGTGGGACGCGGGCTTCCGGACACGCGCAGGAGGCGCAGCGTGAGGTCGCGGTGCGTGAGCTGCCGGCGCACGCTGTCCAGCGTGCCCTCCAGCGTGAGCGC
The DNA here is from genome assembly GCF_003611675.1 of Corallococcus sp. CA053C. GTDB lineage: Bacteria > Myxococcota > Myxococcia > Myxococcales > Myxococcaceae > Corallococcus. The sequence continues at coordinate 2,889 of NZ_RAWA01000435.1, read as the reverse complement.
CGCGCCGAGCGTCGTGGAGAGCCGCTGGGTGGCGTCGGCCTCCGTCGTCTCTTCCTCCACCTCCACGGCGGGCAGCTCCCACAGTCCGCCGAAGAGCCCCTTGTCCGCGCGCCGCGCGAAGAGGAGCGTGCCCGCGTGCGGCCACACCGCCAGCGCCAGGAACAGCTTCCGGGGCGCGGCGCGCACCTTGGCCGGAGGCAGTTCGTCCACGCGGCCCTTGCGGTACGCGAAGCAGCCGTCGCGCACGGGACACAGCAGGCACAGCGGTGACTCCGGACGGCACACCGTGGCGCCGTGCTCCATCAGCGCCTGGTTGAAGTCTCCGGGTCGCTCGCCCTTCACCAGCTCCGTGGCCAGCGCCCACAGCGTGGCCTCGCGGTCGCGGTCGCCGGGCAGGCCCTCCACCTCGAAGAGGCGCGAGAGCACGCGGGCCACGTTGCCGTCCACGATGGGCGCGGGCTCGCTGAAGGCGATGGAGGCCACGGCCCCGGCGGTGTAGCGGCCGAAGCCGGGCAGGGTGATCAGCGCCTCCGCCGTCGGGGGGAACTTCCCGCCGAAGCGCTCCACCACCTCCTGCGCGGCGCGGTGCAGGTTGCGCGCGCGGGTGTAGTAGCCCAGCCCCTTCCACCCGGAGAGCACGTCGTCCAGGGGGGCCGAGGCCAGCGCCTTCACCGTGGGAAAGCGCGCGAGGAAGCGCTCCCAGTATGGGATCACCGTGGCCACCTGGGTCTGCTGGAGCATGACCTCGCTGAGCCAGATGGCGTACGGGTCGCGGGTGCGGCGCCAGGGCAGGTCGCGCTTGTTCCGGTCGTACCAGGAGAGCAGCGGACCGCGCAGGGCGGCGTGACGTTCAGGGGAGACGGGAGCGGGGAGGGCCGCAATGGCGGTGCGCTTGCGTGGGCTCATGTGATTCTCAGCGGTGGCTGTCCGCCACCATACCCGTGCGGTCGGGCGCACCCGGCGTCTATCCACATTCCGGGCGGTTGTCTCCCCGCTCGTCCTCCTTCTGGCGGGACGGGCGATCGTCTATAGGATGCACCGCGTCCATGGCCCGCCCTCCTCTTCACAACGACTTCTCCTGGTCCAAGAGCCGCCACGAGAAGTTCTCCGAGTGCCTTCGGGCCTACTACCTCTACTACTACCGCTCCTGGGGCGGCTGGGAGGCGGACGCGGCGCGCGACGTGCGCGAGCTGTACGTGCTCAAGAAGCTGTCCAACCGCTACACGTGGGCGGGCAGCATCGTGCACGAGGCCCTCAAGGACGTGCTGCTGGACTGGCGCGCCGGCCGCGAGGTGGACCCCAAGGCCGTGGAGGCCCGGGCGCACAAGCTGATGCAGGACGACTTCCGGCACTCGCGCTCCAAGGCGTACTGGACGCAGAAGTACCGCAAGCCCTTCACCGGCCTCGCGGAGCACGAGTACGGAGAGGCCATCCCCAACGAGGCGTGGAAGCAGAACTTCGAGACGGTGCGCTCGGCGCTCGCGTGGTTCTTCCAGTCGCGCTGGCCTGGCATCGCGAAGGGGCTCAAGCCCGCGCAGTGGCTGGAGGTGGACGCGGGCTCTGACTTCGCGCACTTCATCCACGAGGGCGTGAAGGTCTTCGCCATTCCCGACCTCGCCTACGTGGACGAAGCGGGCTCCGTCGTGGTGGTGGACTGGAAGACGGGCCGCTCGCGCGAGGGCTACGACGAACAGGTGCTGGGCTACGCGCTCTACATCTCGCAGCGCTACCGCTACCCGCTGGAGAAGGTGCGCGCGTCGCTGGTGTACCTGAACGAGGGCCTGGAGCACGACGTGGCGGTGGACCCTTCCGCCATGGCGTCGTTCCACCAGCACTTCGCGAAGAGCGTGGCGGGGATGCGGGCATTGCTCGCGGATCCGGCCGCCAACACGCCCAAGGGGGCGGAGGCCTTTCCCCAGACGGGTGACCTCAACGCCTGCGCCCGCTGCGTCTTCCGCCGCCCGTGTGGCCGCGAGGCGGCGGTGGCGGAAGCGCGCCCGCGCGTCGCCTGACTACCGCGTCGCCGCCAGCCTGCGCACCACCACGCCCGCGGCGTTCATGCCGAATGCGGAGGTGACGAACGCCACGCTGCCGTCAATCTGCGTGCGGTGGTCGCAGGTGTGGAACTCGTTGTCCTGCGGGCAGACGCACAGGAAGCCGTCCGTGGCGTCGTCGTAGTTGAGGGGCACCGGCTGCCGGCGCGTCTCGATGGAGTACACGGCGGTGATGCCCGTGTGGCGCTCGGTCTCCACGCCGTACTTGCGCTTGAGCAGCTTGCGGATGTCCTTGGCGAAGGGATCCATGTGCGTCTCGCACAGGTCCTCCACGCGGATGGCCGTGGGGTCCAGGCGGCCCGCCGCGCCCATGGAGCTGACCACCGGCACGCCCAGCGTCACGCACCGGTGCAACAGGTGCAGCTTCGCCTTCACGTTGTCGATGGCGTCCACCACGAAGTCGTAGCGGCCCGCGGGCAGCAGCGTCTCCGCCAGCTCCTCGCGGTAGAACTCGCGCAGCGCTTCCACCTTCGCCTGCGGGTTGATCTCCTGGCAGCGCTGCGCCATCAGCTCCGCCTTGGACTTGCCCACCGCCTTCACCGTCGCGTGCAGCTGGCGGTTGGTGTTGGTGACGCAGACGTCGTCGTGGTCCACCAGCGTCAGGCGGCCCACGCCGCTGCGCACCAGCCCCTCCGCGGTGAAGCTGCCCACGCCGCCCAGGCCGAACACCACCACGTGCGAGTTGGCCAGCCGCTCCATGGCCTGGTCGCCCAGGAGGCGCGCCGTCCGGTCGAACCTGCGCGACAGCTTGAAGGGCTTCGCGAGCGAAGGCTCGGCAACGACGTTCGGCGCGGCCGGGGCGCTGGAGGGAACCTCGGGCTCGGCGGCGGGGGAG
>NZ_RAWA01000434.1 GCF_003611675.1 Corallococcus sp. CA053C | reverse complement strand
GTCTTCTCACAGCCCGCAAGGGCTCCCAAGGCGAGGACCAGCGCGCCGGACGACAGCCAGAGCTGGCGGGTAGGACGACGGAAGGGACGCAGCGAGAGAAGGTTCGGGTTCACGGCCCGGCCTTTAGCACATCCCCGCCGTGGTAGCGTGATGCAATGACGGGCATGAAAGGCAAGGATTTCAAGCCTTTACGAGAGGAAACAGAGGGCAGCTCTGCCTCCAGCCGAGGCGACTCCGCGAGGCAGGGGCTGCCCTGGCAACTGTGGCGCGAGATGCGGGGCGGCGCCGAGCACTTCCAGTCCGTGCGGGGTCAACTCCCCGTGGGGCGCATCCGCCAGTTCTTCTACGGCGCGAGCCTGCCCTTCCACATCGCGAGGACGACGCTGAAGGATCCGCCGACGCGGGAGCGCTACCTCCGGGTGACGGCGCTCCAGACGGCGTTCCTGCTGGCGCTCGCGGCGGGCTGGGTGGTGGTGACCCACGACGACACGCCGACCCGGGAGGAGCGTTCGCCCAGGGTGTCAACACCGGAGTCCCGGGCGCGGAGCCGCGAGGCCGAGGCGCGCATCGAGCAGCGGACCCGCGAGGTGGAGGCCCTGCTGAAGGCACGCGGCGCCGACGGCGAGGAGAAGGTCGACAAGGCCGCCGTGGCCGCCGCGGTGGGCGCGCTCATCGCGGAGGCGGTCAACGCGGAGAACGCGGGCGAGGTCACCCCGGAGGAGGCCGTGAGCACCGTGGGGGACGTGGCGAGCGAAGCCGGCGACAAGCCCCTCGGCGCCGTCCCACCCGCTTCCGGCGAGGCCGGGGCCCCTGAGTCCGTCTCGGAGACGCAGGAGGACGAGGACGCGGCGGAGCCGACGAAGGAGGACGCGCTGGAGCCCCTCCCCGGGACGGAGAACCTCCCCCAGCCCCTGCGCGAAGAGATCGCCGCCGCCCTCCAGGAAGCGACCCGGGACGCCGAGGAAGCGAAGGGGTCGCGCATCCAGCGCGAGCTCCAGCAGAAGGGGTTCAACATCGACGCGCCCGAGGTGCGCCACGGCATCCTCTTCCTGGGGAGCTGGGAGTTCTGGGTGGCGTTCTTCGGCTCGCTGAGCGTGGCGCAGTGGGTGATCGTCGCCCTGTCGCGCGACTTCCACACGGTCATCTCCCGCGAGGCGAGCCTCGCCACCGGCGTCACGCCCGAGGATCCGGAGATCCACCCGCGCGTGCGGCTCAACTTCCCGTGGATGCGGGCCAAGGTCCGCCGCCGCTGGCGGGCCTTCGTGCTCTTCGCGGCGGGCTTCCCGGCGCTGGCGGTCCTCACCACGCCGGTGCTCTGGAACAAGCCCGTGTTCACCACGCTCAGCACCGCCTGGGGCTTCTGGTGGCTCATCGTCTTCACCGCCGCCAAGAGCGACCGCGCCTGGGTGGCGCCCGTCACGAATCCCCCCTGGTTCTTCCGCCGCTGGGAGCAGCTGGCGCACGCCCTGCCCGTCCTGCGCTGGGGCCCCTTCAACCGGTACCTGTGGATGTGGGCGCGCAGGACGGAAGGCGTCGGCTCACCCATCGCGGCCGTGGAGCGTCAGCCGTGGGCCTTCGCGGGCCTCGCGGCGACGCGCTTCGTGGGCAGCCTCCCCCCCTTCCGCTGCTTCACGCGGCCCTTCATCCCGGTGGCCTCGGCCCACCTGCTCAGCCTGGACCCGAAGCAGCCGCCCGTGGGGGCCGTAACGCCGCCACCGCACAGCGCGGGCGACTGACGCGAAGCTCACACGTCGGTCGGGGCGTTGCCCTCGGGAGGCAGGCCGCCAATGCCCTCCAGCGGGACATGCGGCTGCTGCGCGACGCCCAGCTCCAGCCGCTGGCCCGTCTCCCGCCGCGCGGGCAGGTCGATGACGCTCTGGAGCTGCTGGCTCACGGAGCGGAAGAAGCCCGTGAGCAGCTCCGGCCGGTCCGCCAGCAGGTCCAGGAAGTCACGCCGGTCGATGACGAGCACGCGCGAGTCCACGGCGGCCACCATGTCCGTGGGACGGGGCGCGCCGTCGAGCAGGCTCACCTCGCCGATGGCCTCCTTCGCCTGGAAGCGCAGCACGTGCTCGCCGTTGCGGAACGCGTCCACCGCACCCTCGACGATGACGTAGAGCGCGTCGCCCGGGTCGCCCTGGCTGTAGAGCCGCTCGCCCGTGCGGTACAGGGACTCGCGCGCCACCGCCGCGATGGCGGCGATGTCATCCACGTCGCTCTGCGAGAAGACGCTCACGCCTTCCAGCGCGAACATCCGTTGGACAATCGTGTCGCTCACTTCATCCTCCTGCGGGAGCACGTCCAGGCCGTTCACCCGCGCCACGTGGCGGGCACACGCGCGAAGCACCAGGTCCTCGCTCTGCACCAGCCCCGCCAGCCGCCGCCACAGCCGGCCCGGCGCTCCGGGCGGCAACTCGCGGTGGTGGGCCTCCACCTGCTCCATCACCAGCTCGCGCTCCTCCACCGCCACCAGGTTCTCCAGGAGCTCCAGCGCGTACGCACGGCGCCGCGAGTCGGAGCCCACCAGGTGCTGGTGGATCCGCCGCATCGCCTGCGGCGGGTGCAGCAGGCCCAGCAGGAAGAACGACAGCTCCAGCGCCTGATCCAACCGGTCGCCCACCGCGCGCGTGAGCAGCGACTGGGGCCCCAGCGCCGCCTGCACGTCGCGGAAGGCCCCCACGAGCTGCCGGTACGTGTCGCGGCGGCGGCCCAGGGCCTCGTGGATGCGGTCCACGTCCACCGGGTGGTCCGGCTGCTCCTCGCGCAGGCGCGACAGCTGCGCGCCAATGCGGAAGTGCAGCCCCGCGTCGTCGCGCACGTTGGAGAACAAGAGCGCGTTGAGCGCCGACGACGACCCGATGCCACGCAGCACGCGGGGCAGCTGCATGCGCATGGCCAGCGGCGCGGCCTTGTTGTTGAGCTGCAGCTCCAGGAGCGGCGTCACCGCGTCGCCCAGCTGCACCAGCGACTCACGCGCGGCCGGACGCTCCTCGCGCCAGGTGAGGAACGGCAGGAGGCGCGGCGCCAGCTCCACGTAGCCGCCCTCCCCCACCGCCACCAGCGCCACGCGCCGCACGGAGATGTCCATGTCCTCCAGGTAGAGCGACAGCGGCCCCGCGAAGCGCGGATCCTTCAGCCGGCCCAGCAGCCGTGCCACCTCGCGCCGCTCGGCCACCGGGGCATGGTCCCCCTTCGACAGCAATTCGCGCAGCGACTCCAGCGCCGCCGAGTTCACCTGCGTGCGCATCAGCGCGCCAATCGCCGCGCACCGCAGGCCCACGTCGGGGCTGGTCAACAGCGGCGGCAACAGCCGCTCCGCGCGCTCCGGGGACAGGCGCGCCAGGGCCCACACGGCCTGGTCGCGGGGGCGCCGGGGGCCCTCCTCCACCAGCCGCTCCAGCATGGGCGCCAGCTCCCGCGCCTCCATGGACAGGGCCAGCGTCACGCCGCGCTCCTGCACGCGCTCGTGGGGATGGGCGAGGAGCGCGGCCAGGTGCTGCCGCAGCGGCGCCTCCGCCTGCTCCAGCATGTCCACCGCGCGCAGCACGCGCTCCGGCGTGGGCGCGCCCAGCGCCTCCACCAGCAGCTTCTGCGCCTCGCCGCCCAGCTCCACCTCTTCCTCTTCGTGCGCGCCCACCTGCTCGCCCAGCGCCGTGAGGTACGCGGGCTTGAGGCGCACGAGTAGCAGGCCCAGCGCGGCGCACAGCGCCACCACCGCCACCGCCATCGTGATGCCGTTGGCCCCGCGCCCCGCGCCGATGAGCATCAGGCCCGCGAGCACCACGCCGCCCTTGCGCAAGAGGCCATCCACCGCGCTGCGCAGGCCCTCGCGCTGCTCGTCCGGCACCGCCGCGTAGAGCAGCTGGATGCCCACGGGCAGGATGGAGTAGCTCACCGCCGTCTCCACCAGTCGCAGCAGGTGCACGGGCCACAGCTGCCCGGTGGCCAGCGTGGCGCCCGCCAGCGGCGCGAGCACCACCGGCACCAGCGCCAGGTACATGAGCAGGCCCATGCGCTTGAGCAGCCGCTGCGCCACGAGCAGCTGGAAGGCCACGCAGAACAGGCCAATCCACAGCTGGAGCGAACCGAAGAGAGCCGCCAGCCCGTCCTCGCTCAGCGTGCCCTCCACGCGCAGGCGGAACAGGTAGTCCACGAAGGACGACAGCACCGCGAACGCGATGCCCAGCGCCGCGAGCACCTGCGCGTACGGGCTCTCCCCCAGGTAGCTCCACGCCGGGAACCACGCCTGCAACGAGCGCGGCCGCGAAGGCGGCGCCACGTCCGTCTGGTGCAGGTGGTGGTAGATGGCCCCCGCGGCCAGCAGGCTCACCGCGCCGCTGACGACGACGACGGGCGTGCCCAGCCGCACCGCCAGCGCCTGCACCAGCAGGCCGCCCGCGATGCCGCCGCCCATGCCAAAGCCGTTGAGCACCGTGAACGCCCGCCGGGCCTCGCGCGCGTCGAACGCGGACGCCATGCGGCCCCAGAAGCGGAACGACACGAACGTGCTGAAGCAGTCCGCGAACAGGTACAGGGCCAGCGCCGGCATGCGCTGCCCCGCGGACAGCGCCGCCGCCAGTCCCAGCGCCAGCACCCCGCCCACGCCGGTGAGGATGCCGGGGGACTCCGTGGGCGCGTCAGGCCTGCCGCGCGGCAGGAGCGTGAGCGTCGCCGTCATCAGCGCGCCCAGCAGGTACAGGTACGGCAGCGCCTGCGACTCGAAGCGCGACAGCACCAGCGCGTTCGCCGCCGTCTTGAGCTGCGTCACCCCGGCGATGAGCGCGAACTGGAAGACGCCCGCTGGCAGCACGCGGCGGTTCCAGGATGAGGTGTCGGAAGAGGCCACGGGCTCAGGGAGTGCGGGCAGGATAGCGTGGGAGCCCGCTATTCACGAATAACACTGTTCTGGCAACCCCCGCACCTGTCCGCCGGAGGGACACGGGCTGCTCGCCCGCCTGCCCCCGGGTTCCCGTCCAGACTGCTTGCGGCCCCCACGGAAATCCCCTGGCGGACGCGGTGGGGACCGGGGCCGCGTGGCATACAGTGGGCCCCGTGACACCTGCTCCCGACGACACCCTGCTCGACGGCACCCACACGGTGCTGACCCCGGAGTACGTGGAGTTCCGCTTCACGCTCGCGGGCGTGTACTCGCGCTTCCTCGCGTGGCTGCTGGACGCGGTCATCGTCGGGGTGGCCACGGCGGCGGTGCTGCTGGCGCTGAACCTGGCGATGGTGGTGTTCCCGGGGTTCGCCAGCGCGCTGGGCATCGTCGTCTACTTCCTGGTGGACTGGGGCTACGGCATCACGCTGGAGACCGCCTGGGCGGGGCAGACGGTGGGCAAGAAGGCCCTGTCCCTGCGGGTCATCCAGGAGAGCGGGGTGCGCATCGGCTTCTACCACGCGGCGCTGCGCAACCTGGCGCGCGTCGTGGACCGGCTGCCGCTGCTCTACCTCGTGGGCGGCACGTCCGCGCTCGTCTCGCGCTCGCACCAGCGGCTGGGGGACCTGCTCGCGGGCACCATCGTCGTGCGCGAGCGCCGCCTCAAGATGCCCTCCGCCCTGGAGACCCGGGGCGAAGAGGGGCTGCTGGCGGATCCGCTGTTCGTCTCGCGCGTGAAGCGGCTGTCCACCGAGGAGCGGGAGGTGGTGCTGTCCGCGGCCTTGCGCCGCGAGGAGCTCCGGATGGAGGCGCGGCTGCGGCTGTTCTCCGCGCTGGGCACGCGGCTGCAGGACTCGCTCGCGATGGAGAAGCCCGCCCACCTCTCGGATGAGAAGTGGACGCTGCTCGTCGCCACCGCCCTGCTGCCCGCCCCGGGCCAGCGCCCGGGGCGTCCGGCGGCGCCTAGAAGTACGCCGCCACGCCCGCCGAGCCCGTCAGCGACGTCTGCGTATCCTCGTTGAGCGCGAGGTAGAAGTTGTACTGCGCGCGCAAGCCCAGGCTCACCGCGTCCGTGACGAAGAAGTCGATGCCGATGTTGGGCCCCAGGCCCACGAAGTTGCTGGCGCTGTCCTTGAGGACGATGAGGTAGCTGACGTCCGTGCCGATGTACGGACGGATGCTCTCCTCCAGCAGCAGGTAGCGGATGCCCAGCGACGGGGCCAGGCCGATGACCCGCTTCTCCGGCGTGGCGAAGGTGTCCTTCGGGAACATCAGCTTCGACAGGGAGACCACCTCGAAGCCGTTCTCGATGTAGAGGCTGCCCTCCAGTCCCAGGAAGGGCGTGCCCGCGAGTCCCGCGGTGCGTTGGAAGTCCATGTAGCCCAGCGACAGCCCCAGGCTGCGGTTGGAGAACTGGGCGTGGGCGGGGGTCGCGCCCAGCAGGGCGGCGAGCAGTCCAAAGGCACAAAGGTAGGTACGCATGGCGCGGCACTCTACAGCCGCCCTAACCCCTGGAAAACAGCGCTGATTCACGCGAAGGCCGGCGTTGCCTCGCGGGGTGGCGCTCTCCTACACTCGCGCGGCCATGCGTCTTCGCCGCCTCGTCCTCACGCTGACCGCCGCCGTCTCCCTGTCCACCACCGCGTGTCTCAACACGCCGCCCCCGCACGAGCGGGCGCTCATCAACAATGAGCTGTGCGCGCAGGAGATGGCCAACGGCGACCTGCCGAAGGCGGAGACCTACTGCAACCTGGGCCTGGAGTTCTCCCCCCAGTACGCGGACCTCTGGGCCAACAAGGGCCTCATCGCCATGTACTCGGGCAACAAGCCCAAGGCGAAGGAGTTCTTCATCAAGGCCCTGCGCTACAACCAGGAGCACCTGCAGGCCTACCAGAACCTGGGCGTCCTCTACTTGGAGGAAGGCGCCTACGGGAAGGCCCACGACAACTTCAAGCGCGCCCTGCAGGTGAACCCGGACAACCTGGAGTCGCGCTACGACCTGGGCCTCACCTTCATGAAGATGGGGAAGAAGAAGGAGGCCCGCAAGGAGTTCGACACCCTGCTCGCCGTCAACCCCAACGTGGCCAACGCCCACCACAACCTGGGCATCATGGCCTACGAGGAGAAGGACCTGGAGACGGCCTTCGAGCACATCTCCCAGGCCGCCCAGCTCACCCCGGACTCCGCGGAGGTGTGGCACGACCTGGGCACGGTGCTGCTGGAGCAGAGCCGCTTCCCGGAGGCCCGCGAGGCCTTTGGCAACTGCGCCCGGCTGGATGAGAAGAACTCCAGCTGCATCAACAACCTCGCCGTCGCCCAGCGCAAGGCGGCCCTCACGGACTCCGCCCTCAAGGAGCTCAAGGACACCCAGACGGCGGAGAACAGCGCCCCGGCCATGTACCTGCTCGCGCGCCAGTACCGCGAGAAGGGCCTGCTCACCGAGGAGGAAGGCGCCTACCGCAAGTGCGTGAAGCTGGACGCCAAGTTCGCGCCCTGCCACTTCGGCCTCTTCCAGATCTTCTCGGACGCCCACAAGCAGACCCACGCCGAGGCGGCCTGCAAGAACTTCATGAAGTTTGGTACCTCCGAGGAATTCCCCACCGAGTATCAGGCGTGTGAGAGATTCCTGGCCAACGACTCATTCTAGCCGTCCCTACCGGGTAGCGACTCCACGCGATGAGCGTCCGTCTGACCGTCACGCAGCGCAGCGAGGCCGGAGGCGCCTCGGGCAAAGAGGTCGTCCTCGACGACCCCATCATCACCTTGGGGCGGGACAAGACCTGCCAGGTGGTGCTCCCGCAGCAGGCGGTGTCGCGCAACCACGCGCGCATCAGCCAGGAGGGGACGCTCTACTTCCTGGAGGACCTGGGCAGTGCCTACGGCACGAAGGTCAATGGCAAGGCCCTGCCCCAGGGGGAGAAGGAGCTCTTGCGCAACGGCGACATCATCGCCATCGCGCAGTTCGACGTGCGCTTCGACAAGGTCGTCGAAATCCAGCAGGACGTGAGCGACAAGACGTCCTTCCTCGCGCGCGGCAAGTTGAAGGACGTGCTGCGCGGAAGTGACGAGCGCTTCCTGCGCTACATGAACGGCCCCCGCGAGGGCCAGCGCATCGAAATCTCCGACGCGCAGGAGCACGTCTTCGGCCGCGACGAGAAGGAAGCGGACGTCATCCTCAAGGACGACCTCGTCTCGCGCCGGCACGCCAAGGTGCGCCGCGACTGGTCCGGCACGCACGTGGAGGACCTGGGCAGCCGCAACGGCATCAAGGTCAACAAGAAGCGGGTGAACCGCAAGGCGCTCAAGGACGGCGACGAGCTGGAGATTGGCGCCACGCGCTTCGTCTACGTGGACCCGGCCGAGCCGCCCGACGAACAGCCGGTGAGCCTCTCCACGGACGCGGACCCCGGC
>NZ_RAWA01000433.1 GCF_003611675.1 Corallococcus sp. CA053C | reverse complement strand
GGCCTGGGGCTCCGGGGAGGGCGCGGCTTCGGGCGCCTCGTTGCTCACGCCATCGGCCTTGATGGGGAACGTGGTCTGGCACCGGGCACACTTGAGCTTCGCGCCCCCGGGCGGGATCCGCCTGTCATCGATGTTGTAATTCGTCTGGCACGACGGGCAGGAGACTTTCATTGTTTTCCTTCGACGAGACCGGCTGGCGCGCGCACGCGCAGCAATGAATGGGGCGTGCGATGGTCCGCGCGGCGCGTGCAGGCTAGCAGAGGCGTTTCAAGCCCGGAAAGAACGCGCCCCCGGGCGGAGAGTCGTCACCCGGCCGGGCAGGAGGGCGGGCGCCCGCCCCTACCGACAGTGTGCGTTCGTTTTCCAGCCCCCGGGGCGAGGTGGTAGACCCGACGGCGCATGGATCCCATCGTCATCCTGGGGGCCGGCCTCGCGGGCCTGTCCACCGCGCATTTCCTCAAGCGCCCCTGGCGCCTCATCGAGAAGTCGGACCGGGTCGGCGGCCTCATCAAGACCGAGGTCATCGACGGGTGTTACTTCGACCCCACCGGTCACTGGCTCCACCTGCGCGACCCGGAGATCCAGGAGCTGGTCAACACGCTCTGGCTGCCGGACCAGATGGTCCGCATCCAGCGCCGGGCCGCGGTGTTCTCGCGCAGCACCTTCACGCGCTTCCCCTACCAGGTGAACACCCACGGGCTGCCGCCGGACGTCGTCGCGGAGAACCTCGTCGGGTACGTGGAGGCCCTCTACGGCGAGAAGGGCCGCGCCCTGCGCGAGCGCGAGCCCGTCAACTTCGAGGAGTTCATCCTCCGCTACATGGGCGAGGGCTTCGCGAAGAACTTCATGCTGCCCTACAACCAGAAGCTGTGGACCGTGCACCCGCGCGAGATGTCCGCCGCCTGGGTGGGCCGCTTCGTGCCGCGCCCCAGCCTCAAGGAGGTCGTCGACGGGGCGCTCGGCGCCGGCAGCGACCAGCTGGGCTACAACGCGTCGTTCCTGTACCCGCGCGAGGGCGGCATCGAGAGCCTGGCGCGCGCGATGAAACAGCACCTGCGCGGCGGCGAGCTGAGCGTCCACACCGAGCCCGTCTCCATCGACTGGAAGGCGAAGCAGGTCGTGCTGTCGGACGGGCGCACGCAGGGCTACTCGGGGCTCGTGTCCTCCATCGCGCTGCCGACGCTGGTGCAGTTGATCTCTCGTAGCGCCGCCGGGGTCCCGGACGAGGTGCAGGCCGCGGCGAAGCGGCTGCGGGCCTTCACCGTCACGTACGTGTGCGTCGGCGTGAAGGGGGCGAACCGCCAGCCCTGGCATTGGATCTACCTGCCGGAGCCTGAGTTCAAGTCGTACCGCATCGGGTCACCGTCGGCGGTGTACGCGCCCCTGGCCCCGCCGGACACGGCCAGCTTCTCCGTCGAGTTCAGCCACCACGGCGAGCTGTCCCTGGCGGACGCGGAACAGCACGCGGTGGAGGACCTGCTGCGCTCGCAGATGATCCATGCGAAGGACGACGTCCTCTTCGCCCGGGCGCGGGAGATCCCCAACGCGTACGTCCTCTACGACGACGCATACGGCCCCGCGAAGACGGAGGTGGCCCGCTTCCTGGAACACGCGGGCATCCTCACCGCGGGGCGTTATGGCCAGTGGGAGTACTCGTCCATGGAGGACGCCATCCTGGGCGGGCGGGCCTGTGCCCGGACTTTGAACGGGTAACGCGAGGGGTCATCTCCCTGTCGACGGGTGGGTTGGGGCCGTGCTAGGCCCCAGGCCTACCTTTCGCTTCCCGGACCCATGGCCCTGCACCTCTCCGTCGTCATCCCCGTCTACAACGAGGAATCGATCATCGCCCAGGCAGCTGAAGAGCTGAGTCAGGGGCTGGATGCTCGGGGGCTCGACTACGAAATCATCTTCGCGGAGAACGGCTCGCGCGACGCGACGCCCCGGCTCCTGGAGGAGCTGTGCTCGAAGAACCCGCGCCTGCGCTGGTTCCACTCGGAGACGCCCAACTACGGCGTGGCGCTCAAGGCCGGCATCCTCAAGGCCCGGGGCACCTACGTGGTGTGCGATGAGATCGACCTCTGTGACCTGACCTTCTACGACTCGGCGCTGCCCCGGCTGGAGCGCGGCGAGGCGGACATGGTCGTGGGCTCCAAGGCCGCCAAGGGCGCGAGCGACCAGCGCCCCCTGGTCCGCCGCGCGGCCACGCGGGTGCACAACAAGCTGCTGCGCATCGCGCTGGGCTTCCAGGGCACGGACACGCACGGGCTGAAGGCGTTCCGCCGGGAAGCGCTGCTGCCCGTCATCCAGAAGTGCGTGGTGGACATGGACGTGTTCGCCAGCGAGTTCGTCATCCGGGCGTGGCGCGAGGGGCTCAACGTGATGGAGATCCCCATCCAGCTCCACGAGAAGCGCCAGCCGTCCATCCACCTGTTCCGGCGCGTGCCCAACGTGCTGAAGAACGTGGGCAAGCTGTTCTACGTCATCCGCATCCGCGGGACCTGAGAGAGGGGAGCGCTCCATGTCCGCGGTGCGCCTGGCGTCCATCTCCGTCGACCTGGATTCGCTGCCGCACTACTGCCGGATCCATGGGCTGCCCGAGTCGCTCCTGGATGCGCGCGCCCGCACGTTGATCCACCGCGTCGCGGTGCCGCGCTTCCGCGACCTGCTGGCGTCCGTGGGCTCACCTGGGACGTTCTTCGCCATCGGCGAGGACCTGGAGGAGGACCCCGGCGCGGCGGACGGCATGCGGCAGGCCCATGCGGCGGGCATCGAGGTGGCAAGCCACAGCCATGCCCATGACTACGCGCTCACTCGGCGTGGCCCTGTCGCCATCGCCGAGGATCTGGCGCGCGCGGACGCGGCCATCCTGAAGGCCACCGGCGTGCGTCCCTCGGGCTTCCGCGCGCCGGGCTACACACTGAACGCGGACCTGTACGCGGCCACCGTGGCGCAGGGGTACCGGTACGGCTCGTCCGCGTTCCCGGCGGCGCCGTACTACGCGGCGAAGGCGGCGGTGATGGGGGCGCTCGCGGCGCTGGGACGGCCCTCGCGCTCCGTGCTGGACACGCCCCGTGTGTTGCTGGCGCCGCGCGTGCCGTACCGGCCGGATCCGGCGCGGCCCTACCGGCGGGGCGCGGGCGCGGTGGTGGAGCTGCCGATGACGGTGACGCCGCTGGTGCGCTTCCCGTTCATCGGCACCTTCGCGGCCACGCTGCCTCGCGGCACGATGCGCGCCGCGTACCGTGCCTGCCGGGAGGATGCCTTCTTCAACTTCGAACTGCATGGCGTGGACGTGCTGGATGCGGCGGATGGCATCCCGCCGGAGCTCGTGCGCCAGCAGCGCGACCTGCGCGTGAGCGCCGTGAAGAAGCAGGAGCGGCTGCGCAGTGTGTTCCAGTGGCTGAAGGACGACTTCGACGTCGTCACGCTGCACGACGCGGCGGGGCATTTCTCCGCGACGCTCTGAGTCTCTGTGACGGGGCAGTCGCCGTGCGACCTGGCGAACGGATTCACGGCGCCGCTCTGATCAGCGCCCAGCCTTCAGGGCCTTCCAGTCCGCCTCGGCCTGATCCGCGTAGGCCCGTGCGAAGGCGGTGAGACGCTTCGTGGCCTCGGCGGTGTCGCCGCCCAACCAGGTCTCCAGTCGCGTGGCCTGTTCGCGCGTGTTGCCGTGGGCGCGGGCCAGCACCACGCCCGCTTGTTCGAAGGTGGAGCGCAGCGCCTTCTTCTTCGCGAGCGCGGTGTCCTCCAGCTTGTGCTTCTCCGGCTCCACCTCGCGCACGAGGAACGCTCGGCCTCCGATGCTCACCGCGCCCGTGAGCGGGTTCGCGTCTCCGGCCAGCGCCTGCTGCGCCTTCACGACGCCCTCTCCATTCGCGGGGACCGGCGGCGACGTCACCCCGGACGCGAGCAGCTCCTTCAGCTCCAGCAGCACGGGCGGTGCCTTCGGATCCGCCGCGCCCACGAGCACGTAGTCGCGCTCCAGGCCATAGCTGCTGCCGCCCGCGTCCAGCCGCTCGGCGAGGTCCAGCACCCGCAGGGGGACCGCCACGCCCTCGGAGCCCTGGAGCGACTTCTCATACGAGGCGAGCGCCGCGCGCACCGCGCCCTTCCTCGCCGCGTCCAGGGGCTTGAGCGTGTCCGTGTGGAGGAAGTGCGGGCCCTTCGCGCCGTCGAACTTCACGTACTTCGCCAGCAGGTCCTTCGCCGACGTGTCGCGCGCCTGGTCGATGAGGTCCTTCACCGGCCCGGAGGATTCCTTCTTCGTCAGGAAGGCCCCCGGGTTCGCATCCCCGTCCGCCAGCAGCTCCAGTGTCTCGAAGTAACCCTCCGCGAGCGCCTTCACCGCCGAGGCCTGCTCCGCGGACGACAGGCCCGCTTCGCGCGCGGTGAGCACCGCGCTCGCGGCCAGCCGCGTGAGGTCCGCTTCCGGCGACGCCGTGCCCGCCTGGTCGAAGTCGTTCAGCCCCCACACCGCCTTGCCATCCGGTCCCCGGAAGGTGCCCAGGTTGCCCACGTGGGCATCACCCACCACGAGGATGTCCGGGGCCGGCCGGTCCACCAGCTTCGCGGCCTGCGCGTACGGGCCCCGCAGGTCCGCGTGGAAGAGGGCGGGCATGGCGCGGAACATCGCCGCGGGGCTCTCGCGCATCATCGCGAGCTTCTCCTTCAAGCGCGCGGGCGGCAGGTCCAGCCGTGCGTTGAAGTCGCGCACGAAGGCCACCGCCTGGGCGGGCTCCCGCGCCAGGCCCGCCGGGGCGGACCGCGCCAGCACCGGGGCGTTCGCGACCACGGTGTTGCCGGCCCGTGGCGCAGGGGCCTGCGGCTGGAAGTCGCTGGACGCGGAGGCGAGCGTCAGCATCGTCGCGGCGACGGTGGAGCCGGAGGAGGACGTCCGGGCGGGCGGCAAGGACGGCGGCGGCTTGGGCGGGATGCGCATATGGGGGGACCTTCCGGCGGATTATCGTCAGAAGGACTTCACGGGTTGCCGGCACACTCCCAGCGTGCGTGCCGGGGTGCTAAGGAGCCAGCCATGCTGGAGCGTTTCAGCGACAAGGTGAAGAAGGGTCTGCGCGGCTGGACCGAGCGCATGGCGGGCGAAGCGCAGTCGGGCGAACTCCAGGGCCTGGCCCGGACGGAGAACGAGTACGGGGTGGATCCGTTCGGGTTCAACCTGGACTACAGCCTGGCGGCCATCGCCCCGTTCCTGTGGCTCTACCGCCACTACTTCCGCGTGGAGGCCTACGGCGCGGACCGGATTCCCCCCGGGCGCGTGCTGCTGGTGTCCAACCACTCCGGCCAGCTGCCCATGGACGGCGCGATGATTGGCATCGCCCTGATGGTGGAGGGCTCTCCGCCGCGCGCCATCCGCAGCATGGTGGAGAAGTGGGTGCCGTCCCTGCCGTACGTCTCCACGTTCATGGCGCGCGTGGGCCAGATTGTCGGCACGCCGGAGAACTGCCGACGGCTGCTGGAGGCCGAAGAGGCCATCCTCGTGTTCCCCGAAGGCACGCGCGGCCTCAACAAGCTGTGGCCCCAGCGCTACCAGCTCCAGGAGTTCGGCCTGGGCTTCATGCGGCTGGCCCTGGAGACGAACACGCCCATCGTCCCCATCGCCGTGGTGGGCGCCGAGGAGCAGGCCCCCGCGCTGATGAACCTGAAGCCGCTCGCGAAGCTGCTGGGCTTCCCGTCCTTCCCCATCACGCCCACGGGCGCGGCCTTCCCGCTGCCCACGAAGTACCGGATCTACTTCGGCGACGCGCTGCACTTCACCGGTCGCGCGGACGACGAGGACAGCGAACTCGACAAGAAGGTGCGCACCGTGAAGGCCTCCATCCAGGCGATGCTCCAGCAGGGTCTCAAGGAACGCCGGGGCGTGTTCTGGTGAGCGCCCCGCACGAGGAGGAGAAGGAGTCGCCGCGAGGCGCCCTCAAGCCCGCCGTCGTCGTCACCGGCATCAGCGGCAACCTGGGCCGCACGCTGGCGAAGATGCTGCACAAGCACGAGCGCATCATCGGCATCGACCGGCGCCCCTTCGCGGGCCGGCCGAAGGACGTCGAGATGCACCAGCTGGATTTGCGCAAGAAGAAGGCGGAGGACGTCTTTCGCAAGAACGAGGTCCGCGCCGTCATCCACATGGGCATCATGCATGACCCGCGCATGAGCGAGGAGGAGCACCACTCGTTCAACGTCGTGGGCACCACGCGCCTCTTGGAGTACTGCGCGAAGTACGGCGTGAAGAAGGTGGTCGTCCTCTCCTCGGCCAACGTCTACGGCCCCAGTCCGGACAACTCCAACTTCCTCACCGAGGACGCGCCGCTGATGGCCGCCAGCCGCTTCTCCGGCGTGCGCGACCTCATCGAAGTGGACATGCTGGCGCACAGCTTCTTCTGGAAGCACCCGCACATCGAGACGGTCATCCTCCGGCCCGTCCACATCGTCGGGCCCACCATCAAGAACGCGCCCTCGCACTACCTGCGCCTGCGCTACCCGTGGACGCTCGCGGGCTTCGACCCGATGGTGCAGCTCATCCACGTGGAGGACGTGGCGCGCGCGATGGTGGCGGCCCTGCGCCCGGAGCCCAAGGGCGTCTACAACGTCGTCGGCCCCGGCCAGGTGCCCCTGTCCGCGGTGCTGCGCGAGCTGGGGAGTACCCCCATCCCCGTGCCGCACCCGGTGGCCCGACCGCTCCTGGGCCTGATGTTCCGCTACCGGCTGGCCAACTTCCCGCCCCCGGAGCTGGACCACATCCAGTTCCTGTGCGCCGTGGACGGCAACCGCTGGGTCCAGGACGTGGGCTGGAAGGCCCACCACTCCATGCGCGACACCATCCGCTCCGTCATCGGCGAGTAGCGGATTTTCCGTGGGCCGCCACCGGGGTCCCTGACACGGATGTCACTGGGGCGACGGCGGCATGGCAGGGGGCCTCTGACAGCGCTGTCAGGGACGACCCGGCGGCGGTGGCGTCCTGGGCATGCAAGTGCCTGATTTCCCGCAGGAACCCGGGGTGCGGTGGGGCGGCGGGAGGGTTGGCACCGGCATTGCTCTACAGCCAGGCAACACGGCGGAGTCGCAGCGGGCCTGAGAAACACTGCGCGACCCCGTCACCCTGGTAGGGGGTTCCATTGGGGAACCCTCGACGCCCACCGTCTCGGCCGGCCCCGAGGCGGTGGGCGACTTTTTTCTACTCCAGCTCGCCCGCGAACGGGCCCGCCTGCTGCTTCTCCAGCAGCCAGACGCCGTCCCGGAAGACGAACTCCGACGTGACGGTGTCGGTCTGTTCGGAGGCGGAGGGCAGGCGCATCCACTGGATGCGGCTGTGCACGGTGGCGTGCTGGCCGTCCTCGGCGAGCTTCACGTCCTCGATTTCGAAGTCGGTGACGGTGAGGTCGCGCTCGTCGTGCAGCTCGCGGCGCTGGCGGTCGAAGTCCTGGCGCTCCTCGGGGACGAGGAAGCTGGACAGGGCGCGGTAGTTGCGCCAGCGCAGGTTCTTGTGGAAGCCCTCCACGACGGGACGCAGGGTCTCCAGGTCCGAGGTGGGCGGGGTGTGGGCACAGGCCCCACCGAGGACCAGGGCGAACATCAGGGCAGGCAGGCGTTTCACGTGCGCGACGCTACCACCGGCTGGGCGCGAGGCACGACGGCAGTGCTATGGTCCGCGCTCCCCCGCCCGAGCACCGGAGTCGCGACTCAACATGGCCAAGTCGATGGTGGAGCGCTACGAGCAGCTCCTCCGGCAGGACCCGACCTCTTCCGTCTTCGTGGAGCTCGCGAAGGCGTTGTTGGAGAAGGGAGACGCGGCGCGCACCATCGAGGTGTGCACCCAAGGCATCGCCCACCATCCCACGTCCACCGTGGGCCGGGTGCTGTGGGGCAAGGCGCTCATCCAGTTGGGTCGGCCCGCCGAAGCGATGGAGCAGTTCGACCAGGCCATCGCCATCGAGAAGGACAACCCCTACGCCTACAACCTCATTGGCGAGGTGTTGTTGCAGCGCGGGCTGTACCGCTCGGCGCTGCCCATCCTGCGCAAGGCCGTGGCGCTGCAGCCCAACAACGGGCGGGTGAAGCAGTGGTTGGATCAGGCCCAGCAGGCGCTGTCCGGCGGGCCCGCGCCCATCTTCGCGGACCTGGGCACCCTGGTGGTTCCGGCGGCGGCGCCGGACGAGGACGAACCCGCGGCCCCTGGGGCGGCGGAAGCACATCCGTCCGCGTTCGATGCGCGCGCCGCGGCAGCCGCGGGACTGGAGCCGCGTCGCGTCCGGACGGAGACGCCCTCGGGTGGCGTGGAGCGGACGCCGACGGGTGATGCGGGGACGGGGGAGGGC
>NZ_RAWA01000432.1 GCF_003611675.1 Corallococcus sp. CA053C | reverse complement strand
GAGTTCGTCGGCAGCGTCAGATGTGTATAAGAGACAGACCAGGAGGAGGCCCCCGCTGCGCCAATGAGCCCCGAAGCTTCGGTCCTCCCCATGGGACGGCTGACCCGGACGGGCTCCGTGCTGGGCACGCCCGCCTATCTCGCGCCGGAGCTGCTGCGGGGCCAGCGCGCCGACGCGCGCTCGGACGAATTCAGCTTCTGCGTGGCGCTCTACGAGGCGCTCTACGGCGTGCATCCCTTCCAGGGAGAGACGCTGAGGGAGCTGGCCCAGGCGGTGCTGGCGGGGCGGGTGCGTCCGCCCGAGCGCGAGGTGCAGGTCCCCGCCTGGGTGAAGCGCGCGGTGCTGCGGGGGCTGCGAGCCGAGCCCGCGGAGCGCTTTGCCTCCATGGAGCCCCTGCTGGCGGCCCTCACTCCGCCGGCCCGGAGGATGCGCACGTGGGTGGTGGCCACGGCGACGGTGACGGGCCTGCTGGGGGCGCTCGCGGCCTACGGGGTGACGCAGCGGCGCGAGGCACGCTGCGAGCAGGAGGTGGAGAAGCTGGCTGCGGCCTGGAGCCCCGCGCGGCGCGAGCGCGTGCGTGCGGCCTTCCTCGCCACAGGCGCGCCCTCCGCCGCGCAGGCCTGGGAGCGGGTCTCGGCGGCGTTGGATGCCTACTCCAACCAGTGGCGCACGCTGCGCACCGAGTCCTGCCTGGCCGCGGGCCGTGACACCTCGGACAACACCGCCTGGCAGACGGCCGCGTGCCTCGATACGCGACTCTGGCAGCTCGCCGCCACCACCGAGGTGCTGGAGAAGGCGGATGCGCTGACGGTGCAGAACGCGCCCCAACTGACGGCCTCCCTCGAGGGGCTCGCCGGATGCCGGGACTCGCCCGGGCTCTCCAGTCGGCCTCAGCCGCCCGACGACCTCCGCCCCCGGGTGGACGCGGCACGGCACAAGCTGGCGCAGGCCCGGGCCCACCTCGTGGCGCGCCGGTTCACCGACGGCCTCGTGGTGACGTCAGCCCTCCTCGAAGAGCTGAAGGGGATCGACTACAGGCCACTGGAAGCGGAGGTGTTCCTGGCCCACGGCGAGCTCCTCGGGGAGAACGACAAACCGAAGGAAGCGGAGGAGGCCCTCCTCCAGGCCGTGTGGGCCGCCGAGGCCGGGCGTGATGACGAGACCCTGGCGCGTGCATGGCTGGAGCTCATCTGGGTGGTGGGCGAGGCGCTGTCCCGCCCCGCGGACGCGGAGAAGCTCATCCGGCATGCGCAGGCCGCCGTCGAGCGGCTGGGGCGCGAGCGCTTCCCGGACATCACGACGGAACTGCACCACCGCCTGGCCTCGCTGCGGGATCAGCAAGGCCGTCTCGCCGAGGCGGAGCAGGAGGCGCTCCAGGGCCTGGAGTTCTCTCGCAGGAGGAATGGCCCGGACAGCCTCCGCACGGCCAACCTCCTCCATCAGCTCGGCCGGATCCGCATGAGCCAGCGCCACTTCGAGGAGTCGCTGGAACTCCACCTCCAGGCCCTCGAGCTGCGCAAGCGCCTGCTGGGCCTCGACAACGCGGCCCTCGTTGTCTCCTACAACAAGGTCGGCCTGGCCTACAAAGGCATGGGCCGGAACGCCGAGGCTGTCGGCATCTGGCGCAAAGCCCTGGCCCTCCAGGAGGCGGCTCCCGTCCCGGAGAACACCGTCCTCGCGACCCTGCTCTTGAACCTTGCCGGGGTCTCGCGCGTCGAGGGCCGGCTGGAGGAGGCGCGGCCCCTGCTCGAGCGGGCGCGCACCCTCTTCGAGGGCGCCCGTGGACCCGACCACTTCACGGTCGTCCAGGTGCTCGTGGAGCAAGCGATGCTGTACGGCGACGCAGGCCAGCACGACAAGGCGCTCGAGCTCACCACCGAGGCCCTGGAGCGTATCCAGCGTTCGATGGGCCCGGACACACCGCGCGCCACCCTGCCCCTGCTGATGCGGGGGTATGCGCACCTGTTCCTGGGCCACCATCCCGAGGCACGGCGCGATCTGCTGGACGCGCTGAAGCGGATGGAGAAATCGCAAGGCTCGGGGGGAGCGGGCGCGATGTCGGTGCTGCTCCCGCTGGCCGAGGTGGCCCTGGCAAGCAAGGCTCCGAAGGAGGCGCTCGAGTACTGCGAGCGTGCGCGGAAGCTCACCGAGAAGGTCCAGAGCCAGGAGTCCGAGGACGGTGCCAACGCCCTGACCTGTGTCGGAGCGGCGTATCTGGCGCTGGGCGCCGCGGACAAGGCCGTACCACTGCTCGAGCGCGCCTGGCGCACACTCACCCAAAGGAGCGAACACGGAGACCCGTTGATCGCTGGCAAGACCGCCTTCGTGCTGGCCCGGGCGCTCGTGGAAACGCGCTCCTCGCCGGACCGGGCGCGTGCGCTCGCGATGGCCGAGGAGGCCCGGACGCGGCTGGAGTCCGTGGGAGTCCGGGGCCGGCCGGGGCTCCAGAAGGTGCTGGCCTGGCAGCGGCGTGAGGGAGAGCCATGAGCGAGGAACGGAAGCCAGACGCCCTGGCGGCGCTGCTGCGGGAGCACCTGCCACGGAATCAGCGCGCGGAGCTGGAGGCCCTGGTGGAGCTCGAGTCGCTGCTGTGCAAGCACGTCGAGGCGGCCCGGACCGCGTGGCCCACGTTGCCGCTTTCGGCCGAGGCCTTCGTGCGGCACCTGTCCCGGCACCTGCCCGTGGGGAAGGCCGCGGAGGTGCTGTGCATCCTCCACGGTGCCGACCTGTACCTCGCGTGCGCCTGTGCCACCGGGGAGCCCTCGGCCCTGCGTGCCTTCGAGCAGCACATCCTCCGGCACATCCCCGCCCGGCTCGGGGCCGTGTCACCGAGCATGGTGGAGGAGGTGTTGCAGACGCTTCGCGAGCGGCTGCTGGTGGGCCGCGGGGAAGCACCTCCCCGGATTGGGAGCTACGGGGGGAGGGGACCGCTGCTGACGTGGGTGGGCATCACCGCCGCGCGCATCGCGGGCGAGCTGGTGGAGCGCAACGGGCGCGAAGTCCTCGTCACCGAGCCGCCGGAGGCCTTCGCGCGGATGCTGGCCTCGGGCAACCCGGAGCACGAGCTGCTCCGGGAGGACGCGCGCCAGTTCCTCGTCGACGTGCTCCAGAAGGTGGTGGCAGTGCTTTCCGAGCGAGAGCGCGCCCTGCTGCGCCTGCACCACTTGCATGGTTTCACCATGGACCGGCTCGCGCTGATGTATGGCGACTCCCGCTCCGGCGTGGCGCGCAAGGTCGCCCAGGCCCGCGAGCAGTTGCTCGAGCGCGTCCATGCGGAGCTGGCCACCCGGCTGAAGCCAGACGCCCTTGCGATGGAGAGCCTCCTGGGGCTGGTGCGCAGTCAGCTGGACATCAGCCTCCACCGGATGCTGGGCTGAGCCTGGGGGCGGCGCCCGAGCCCCTGCTCGACGATGGACAGGAAGAACTGCAAGGACGCAACCGCCTGCGCCGCGGTCACCCCGGCCGGTAGCGACTCGACATCGACCATCGGCGGCAGCTCGGCGTCGTGGGTCGCGACGGTGAGCGTCCGGATGAAGTGGTCAGCCTGCGCCCTCGTGCCGTCCGCGCGGGCTGTGGCGTGGAAGAAGTGATATCCGCCGCGAGGGAGCATTCCCCGAGAGGCCGACCAGTTCGCCGTGAAAAGGAAGAGTCCTCCGAAGCCCACGCGTTGGCGGCCCTGCTGACAGCGGAGGCTGAGTCCCAGACGCCCTTCAAGAGCGTGGAGCATTTCTCTGGGCGTGATGACGACGCGGCTTTGGAGGGCACTGTCTTTCGCGGCAAGGGCAAAGCCGCGGTCGTGTTCCGGGTGAAGAACCTCCATGCGGCGCGCTCCTGGAGCATGAAGTCCGTCCGCCTCGTGGGGACTTCGGATTCGAGGGAACGGGCCATCGCGGTCCGCTCCTCGGCGGCGGTGATCGAGCCAGGAGCGTCTGGAGATGTACCGGCAGGACGGGTTCGTGCAGGCGATTGTTCGGTTGGACCCGACATTGCTCGGGAAGTAGGAACGCCCCATGACTTCCCGCCGATACGCGCTCATGGGCTGCATGGGCCTGCTGGTTCTGATGCCAGGGTGTGCGGCGACGCCGGGCGACGTCCGCCGTCACGCGGATGGCATGCCCATGTCGGAGAAGTGCCCGGAGAAGGCGCTGGAGGTCATGCGGTACTTGCACGCGGGGGAGACAGGGTGCCCATCTGCGCCGTGGCGAGGCTCGGCTTCGGCCAGTTGCGCAAGCGGCCGGAGTCCAAGCCGGGAACGGCGATCCTCGATTCACCGCGCGCCGACGTCTACATCGTGGACGAGTTCCGGTAGCGCGTAAGCCTCAAGGGATCCGTCACTGCCTCAGATTTCTGCGAGACGTGTGGGCCTCTTTCCAGAGCAAGGGCGCGGAATCGCTGGGAGGGCCCCTCTGGTCCGCGCCTTGCTGTGCGCCGTGCTCCGTCACACCTTCCGATGAAGGAGCCGCAATGCGCTGGATGAAGCGGGTGGGATGTTGCCTGACGGTCATGGCCTTCACGGCCTGTGGTTCGGACGAAGCGGGCGACAAGCAGGGGCGGCTCGCGCTGCGGGATGGGCAGTCATTGGACGTCGCGCAGGAGTGCGGCGTGGACCTGCCCCAGTGTCCGCAGGGCCTGGGCTGTTTTGCCTTCAAGCTGGAGGGGACCACGAAGGCGCGTTGCGTGGATGAGGCGTCGGTGTGCAGGGATCTCGTCACCTGCACCGGCGGCACCCAGTGCGCCACGCTGCTTTCGTATCCCGGCCAGGTGACCTGCTCCGGCAAGTGTACCGGCTCGGATTGCGACGAGTCCGTATCCAGCCAGCCCTGAAGCCAGTGCCGGTGGCGATCCGCCCATCGGCGGATGGACGGATCACCGCGGCAGGAGATGGTGCTTGATGGCCTGGTCCCAGATTTCCGTCGCGAGCCTGAGCGCGGAAACATCAGACTCGACTTCGCCGCTGGTACCTTCGCGCAAGACGCTGAAGGAATGCGCTGTCGGAACCACTTCGATGATCCGCTCCAAGGGAGCGACATTCGTCAAAGGAATCGCCGGCTGAATGCCAGGGCTCCCTATGTTCCATCCCCCGACGCCCGCTCCCGGAGGAACTGCGCGGAATAGGATCTCCATGCGACTGCCATGGCTTTCGCCCTGGATGCCGAAGAGCCAATAGGGCTCATTCTGAAGGCTAACCCACTCGCGTTCCGTCAGGACGGTCAGGCCGGTCACCTCAAGACGCGGTGGATTGCCCTCGGGAAACCTCCCCGTCAGCTGATGGGCGAAATCCCTGAGCGCTTCATGAAGCACACGGACGGCCTCGTACCACTGGCTGAACTGGGCGGATGTCGCTGCCCGTGACCTGCTCAGCTCGTTCGCTAGATAGTTGATGGCGGGCTCGCGGACTTCACTGACTTCACGGGCCGCCCGCTCGTACTCCACGAAGCTCTGCTCCACGCAGTCGAGCGTCAGCTCCACCATCGCGGTGAGGTCCCCCGAATGGGAGGCATCAAGCGCGGCGTAGTACCGCGCACGCTCCTGCACGCGCAGGACGATGGCCGGGTAGTGCTCCCGCATCAGCAGCAGGTTGGCGAGCAGCCTCCCCGTCCGGCCGTTCCCATCCACGAAGGGGTGAATGGTCTCGAACCACGCGTGCGCGATGGCGGAGATGACAATCGGGTGCTCCGACTTCACTCCGGCCAGCCACTCACCAAACGTGCGCATCGACTCAGGCACATGGATGGCTTCCGGGGGCACATGCTCGGTGCCGCTGATCCGCACGTTGATGCGACGATAGGCGCCCGCGTTCTCCGGCTCGATGCCGCGCAGGACGATGCCGTGCATCTCGCGCACGTCCCGCTCGCCCAGCACCGTCTCCTTCCGCGCCAGCTCCTGGATGAAGTCGAGCGCCTGCGCCAGGTTCACCGCCTCCAGGTGGTCCTTCATCGACTTGCCCGCGATGGTGATGCCGTCCTCCAGCACCGCGCGCGTCTCGGGCAGGGTTAGCCGGTTCCCCTCGATCGCATTCGAGTGGTACGTGTGATGGACCCGGAACCAGTGCCGCAGGCTCTGCACCGCCGCAGGCGGCATCACGGCGCTGCGCAACTGGCGCATCCGCTCGGTCGCCTGCCGCAGCCTCGGCTCAATGCCCTCGCTCCACCGGTACGGATGCACGACGACCACCTCCTCCTCCCACTGTAATCGCCCGCCCGCCTCCGCCACGTTTCACGCCGCAGGGCTCCCGCAGGCCTGTTCGTGCACCTTGCAATCCGGGCCTGAACCCGTGTCCTCCAAGCGGCTGGAATGACTGGGGTGGCCGGCGGCCCGTGACGGTACGGCGGATGCTCAAGGGAAGGGGACGCCATCATGCCCACCTTCCCTTTGACCCCGCTGTTGCCCCACGTCCTGCTGGCCCAGGCCGCCCCCGTGGAGCCCGCGCCCACCGTCCTCTCCCGCCTCCAGGTGGAAGGGGGCGTGGACGCCTACTACGGCTACAACTTCAACCGCCCCGCCAGCGCCACCAACTTCCTGCCAGGCACCGGCACCACCGCCCGGCGGCATGACGAGGCCACCGTCAACCTCGCCTCGCTGGGCGTGAGCGTCACCCCGGAGCCCGTGGGCGTGCACGTGCTGCTCGGCTTCGGCACCGGCATGGACGTCCTCCACCGCGCTGAACCCGAGGGCGACGCCACCGGCCCCGACGTCTGGCGCTACGTGCAACAGGCGTCGCTGTCCTTCGCCGAAGGCCCCCTCACCCTGGAGGCCGGCATCTTCCCCAGCCACATCGGGCTGGAGTCCTTCCAATCCCAGCTCAACTGGACGTACACGCGCTCGTGGATGGGGGAGTTCTCCCCCTACTACCAGACCGGCCTCAAGGGCACCTGGCGCTTCAATGACCGCTGGAGCGCGCAGCTGCACCTGCTCAATGGCTGGCAGACCATTGGTGAGAACAACACCGGCAAGGCCCTGGGCACCCAGGTCGCCTATGCCGGGGACCGCCTGTCCGCGGCCCTCAACACCTTCGTGGGCAACGAGGGCTCCGGTGACGCGGAGGCCCTGCGTCTCTTCGTCGACACCGTCGCCACCCTCAAGCTCACCGATGCCGTGAGCGTCTCCGCCACCGCGGACGCCGGCCGGCAGGCACGCCCCGGGACGAGCGCCGCGCTCTGGTACGCGGCCGGCGCCAACGTGCGCGTGCAGGTCGCCCGGCCCGTGGCCGTGGTCGCGCGCGCGGAGGTGTACCGCGACCGGGATGGGCTCCTGAGTGGCACCGCGCAGACGCTCTCCGAGGGCACGCTCACGCTGGAACTGAAGCCCGCCGAACACCTCACCCTCAAGGCCGAGGCCCGCTACGACCACTCGACCCAGGCTGTCTTCGACAGTCAGGACACCGACGCGGACGGCCTACCGCGACTGCGCCCAGACCAGACCCTGCTCGTCGTCGGAGCGGTCGCCTACTTCTGACCTTCCGAACGGAGCTGAACCATGACCTTCGAATACGTCGCTGGGACCGCGCTCGCGGTCCTGCTGTCCGTCTACCTCGTCTACGCCCTGCTCCGGCCGGAGCGCTTCTGATGACCATCACCGGCTGGCTGCAGACCCTGCTGTTCTTCGCCCTCGTCCTCGCGCTGACGAAGCCCGTCGGCAGCTACCTCTTCCGCGTCTTCGAGGCCGACACCCAACCTCTTCCACGCCTGCTCGGCCCCGTTGAGCGCGCCCTCCTGCGCCTGGGCGGCGTGGACCGCGAGCGCGAGCAGACGTGGGGCCAGTACACCGTCGCCCTGCTCGCCTTCAGCCTGCTGGGCGTCCTCATCCTCTACGTGCTCCAGCGCCTCCAGCACGTCCTCCCCTTCAACCCCCAGGGCCTGCCGGCCGTCGGTCCGGAGCTCGCCTTCAACACCGCCGCCAGCTTCGTCGCCAACACCAACTGGCAGTCCTACGCCGGTGAATCCACCATGAGCTACGCCACCCAGATGGTGGGTTTGACGTGGCAGAACTTCGTCTCCGCCGCCGCGGGCCTGGGCGTCGCGCTGGCCCTGGCGCGCGGCCTCACCCGCCGCCCCGGTCCGGAAGGCCGCAAGACGCTGGGCAACTTCTGGGTGGACCTGGTGCGCGGCACGCTCTACGTGCTCCTGCCCCTGAGCTTCGTCGCGGCCCTGTTCTTCGTGTCACAGGGCGTGCTCCAGAACCTCGCGCCGTACCACGAGGTGACGACCGTGGAGGGCGTGAAGCAGACGCTCGCATTCGGGCCGGTGGCCTCGCAGGAGGCCATCAAGATGCTGGGCACCAACGGAGGCGGCTTCTTCAACGCCAACAGCGCCCACCCCTTCGAAAACCC
>NZ_RAWA01000431.1 GCF_003611675.1 Corallococcus sp. CA053C | reverse complement strand
GCCACCACCCGCCCCGGTTCCAGCAGCGACGGGAACAGTGCCTCCAGCGGCGCACGCAGCCCGTCAGGCCCCAGCGGAGGAACGAGCTGCAGGTGCTTGTGCCGCTGGCTCGCGCCCGCCGTCTCCCCCGCGTTGTAGAAGGCCAGCCCGTCCAGCCCCTCCAGGCACGTCGCGAGCGCGTCGAAGTCCCCGGCCGTCAGCAGCGAGTCCTGCGATTCGAAGTCGCGGGTGACGAGCAGCAGGTGGTGCTCCACGACGTTGAACTTGTTGAGCAGACAGACGTGCGCGGGCGCCACGTCCCCCACCACGAGGTCCGGCTCCGGGTGCGCGAACGGATTGAACGGCGCCGCATCAGGAGCCACGGGCCGGGGCCGCTCCTTGAGCGCCACCCGTCCCAGGATGCGCACCTGGAACGTCGCGCGCCCCTGAGCGACGGTGCGCGCCTCGGTGGTGATGGGCTGCAACGCCCCCGTCTCCAGCGCGTGCCGGGTGACCTCCAGCGTGCGCGGCCACAGGGCTTCGGGCGTCAGCGGTGCGGTGTTCAAGGCGAGGCTCCCAGCCAGGGAAGTGTTCAGCGCAGCAGCCGCGCCGCGATGCCGTCGAGCACGCACTCCAGCCCCTTGTCGAACACGATGTCGAGCGAGGGATGCGTGGCGTCCCGGAGGACCTTGTCGAGCGTCGGGAAGTCACCCGTGGCGATCATCCGCTGGAGGTAGGGCCCCGTCGCGGTCTGCCACTCCGCCTTGTTCCGACCGCTCTGGAGCTCGGCGCGCAGCTCGCTGACCTCGGTCCGGATGGCGCCGATGACGTAGGCGTTGACGGTCATCACGGCCAGCATGACGGCGTCGATGTCCTCGAAGCCCGGGGTGTCACTCAACGCGGCAAGGGAAGCCTCCAGGTGCGCGAGCGAGTTCGGGCCCAGGTGGGGACGGCCGCCGAGCAGATCGATGAACCACGGGTGCTCGCGGGCGGCGCGCCGCATCCGGTGGGCGAGCGCCCTCAGCGCCTTGCGCCAGTCGCCGCGGATCCGGCCCTCGGAGATCATCTCTCCGTAGACCTCGTCCACCATCAGCCCGAGCAGCTCTTCCTTCGTGGCCACGTAGCCGTAGAGCCGCATCGGTCCCGCATCCAGCGCGGCCCCCACCTTGCGCAACGACACGGAGTCGAGCCCCTCCTTGTCGGCAAGCTCGATGGCCGCCTGGACGATGCCCTCGCGGCTCAGCGGCGCCGGCGCGGGACGGCGGTCAGGCTCCGGCCGCTCCCAGACGAGGGCGGCCTTCTTCGCGCGCGGCTTCCTTCCAGTGCTCATCACGACCCGTCTTGCCCGATCAGAACCCGAGTTGACAACCGACCTTCGCCGATACACTGTATCGACAAATACACCGTATCGGAGAGAACGATGGAAACGAAGTCAACAGCAGTGCTCGTCGTCGGCGGCAGCCTGGTGGGGTTGTCGAGCGCGTTGTTCCTGGCGGCGCGGGGCGTCCCCACCGTGGTCGTCGAGCGACACCCCGGCAGCTCGCCGCATCCGCGCGCCATCGGCTTCACGCCCCGGACGCTGGAGCTCTTTCGGGCCGCCGGGCTGGGCGAACGCATCCCGCAGGCGCCCCCGGGCCTTCGGCTGCGCCGGGCCCGCGCGGAGAGCCTCGCCGGGAAGTGGTTCGAGGAGACCCCGTGGACGCCCGAGGAGCTGCGAGCGCCCGAGCTCGAATACTCACCGTGCCGGGGCGCGGCGCTCGCCCAGGACCGCCTGGAGCCCATCCTCCGGGAGCAGGCCATCGCGCTTGGGGCCGACGTGCGACTTGAAACCCAGCTGCTCCGGTTCGAGCAGGACGCTGACGGGGTGGTCGCCACGCTCCGCACGCGCGACGGGAGCGAGTACGAGCTGCGCGCCGACTACATGATCGCGGCGGATGGTCATCGCAGCCCGATCCGCGAGGCGCTCGGGATTGGACGCAGCGGGCGGGGCCACATGCGGACGGTGCGCAGCATCATCTTCCGGGCCCCGCTCCAGGAGTACCTCCAGGCCGGCGTCTCGCAGTTCAACCTCCAGCAGCCGGGCTTCGAGGCGTTCCTCACCACCTACGGCGACGGGCGCTGGCTGCTCATCTTCTCGGACGACGTGGAGCGCGACGACGCCACGCTGCGGGCGCTGATCCACCGGGCGATTGGCCGGGACGACCTGGAGGTCGAGCTCGTCACCACCGGCCGCTGGGAGGTGAGCGCGCTCATCGCGGATCGCTTCGCGTCAGGCCGGGTGTTCCTCGCCGGGGACTCCGCGCACACGCTGCCGCCCAACCGGGGCGGGTACGGCGCGAACACCGGCATCGAGGACGCGCACAACCTCGCGTGGAAGCTGGCGGCGGTCCACTCCGGCGCGTCGACACCGGCACTGCTCGACACGTACGACGCCGAGCGACGCCCCATCGCGTGGCTGCGGCACCAGCAGATCTTCGCGCGGGACGACTTCAAGGCGCACGCGGGAGCCGGCGAGGCCACGCCCATCCTCGATGACGTGGCCATGGAACTCGGTCAGCTCTACCGCTCGACCGCGGTCCTCGGCGCCGACGCGACGCTGCCGCCCGCCCTGCGCCCCGACCAGTGGGCGGGCCAGCCCGGCACGCGCGCACCGCACGCCTGGGTGGACAGGGGCGACGCGCGGGTCTCGACGCTCGACCTGTTCCAGCGCTCCTGGGTGCTGCTCGCCGAGGACACGCGGTGGTGCTCCGCCGCGACGCTCGCCGCCGAGCCCTGGGGCATCGCGCTGGAGAGCCTGCGCATCGGCGCCGACGTGCGCCCCCTGGACCTGGAAGCGTTCCGGAAGGGCTTCGGCCTGGGAGCAGGAGGCGCCACGTTGATCCGCCCGGATGGCTACGTGGCGTGGCGCTCGCACG
The DNA here is from genome assembly GCF_003611675.1 of Corallococcus sp. CA053C. Classification (GTDB taxonomy): domain Bacteria; phylum Myxococcota; class Myxococcia; order Myxococcales; family Myxococcaceae; genus Corallococcus. The sequence goes on along the minus strand of NZ_RAWA01000431.1, from coordinate 5,620 downwards.
ACCTGCCGGAGGATCCGCTCCGCACGCTCACCGAGGCGCTCGGACGCGTGGCCTCCGCCGCGAAGCCGCTCGGCGGCGACGCTACCGGGACGCAGCAGTCAGCCGTGGCGGACACGCGGTCCGCGTAGACGCTTCAACGCGGCGGAGGCGGAAAGAGGCGGCCTCATCGAGACGGAGCACCCCGCCGTGGCGGACACGCGGGGCGCGTAAGACGCTTCAGCGCGCGGGAGGCCGGAAGACGTACTGGTACTCGGGCGACTCGCTGTCGGGCGGGTACTGCGCATCCATGAAGGCGACCTGCGCGTGGTGGGTGATCAGCACGTCCTGGAGGCTGTCGTACAGCACCACGACCTTCGTGGCGCGGCCGGTGGCATCCAGGTCCACGCGCACCTTGAGGTTGCCCTTCAAGTCCGGCTTCGCCGGCAGGTGCTCCAGGTACAGCGCGACGAGCCCCAGCGACACACGGTCGTAGATCTGCTCGATCGTGCCCTTCGCCGGAGCCGCGGGCAGGCGCAGCTTGCGGCTCAGCTGCGCGAACTCCTCCGCGGCCTCGGGCACCGGCCGCTCCGGGGCCGCGAGCGCCGCGCGGTACGCCATCACGGCTTCAAAGAAGCGCTCCTGCTTGAGCAGCAGCCGCGCCCGCCGCACCTGGATGTCCGCCCGGCCCGGGGCGAGCACCGCTGCTTGATCCAGACGCGCCTCGGTGGCGGCCAGGTCCGGCTTCGCCTCCGCCAGCGTGGCGAGGCGCAGCAGCGGCTCCGCGTCCTTCGGCGTCGCGGCGCTGAGGCGCACCAGGGCCTTCTCCTCTTCCTCCGGCCGGCCCAGCTCCACGTTGAGCCGCACCCACGACGCGAGCACCGCCGGCTCCGCGCCGCCCAGCGTCGCGTAGCGCTCCAGCATCTTCACCGCCTGCACCTTGTCCCCGGCCGCGAGCCACGCCTCCGCCTGCCGACGGTGCGCCTCCTTGTCGTGCGGCTGGAGCGCGACGAGCAACGCACCGGCCTCCGCGCCCGCCTTCGCGTCCCCCGCCTCACGGGCCAGCCGCGAGAGCACCTGGAGCGCCTCCGGTTGCTCCGGCCAGTCCTTCACCGAACGCGACAGCAGCGAAATCGCCTCCGCCGCCCCCCCCGGCCGTCCCGCCAGGAGCAGTCCCAGGTCGGTGCGGATGCGGGGCGTGTCCAGCTTCGCGAGCGCCTCGCGCAGCCTTGCTTCCGCCTCCGCGCGCTTGCCTTCGGCCTGGAGGCGCAGGCCCTCCACCCAGAGCGCGGGCGCGAAGCCGGGCACGGCCTTGCGCGCGGCCTCCAGCGGCGGGCTGGCCTCCGCGAGCATCTTCCAGCGCACGTACACGAGCCCCATGCCCACGTGCGGCCAGGGGTTCTCCGGGTACAGCACCGCGAGCGCCTTGAACTCGCTGAAGCTCTCGTCGGAGGGCAGCGAGAGGAAGGCCCGGTACAGCCGGGGCATCGGATCCTTCGGCGCCTTCGCCTCCTGCGCGTCCAGCTCCGTGCGCAGCACGCTGGGCGAGCCCCGCACGCGCGCGGTGTCCATGCGCTGGAGCATCGCCATCCCGTCCGCCGCGGAGGCAGGCACCGGACGCGCGCCCAGGGCTCCGGACGCGCACAGCACGGACAGCAGCAGCAACACGCACGGCAGGGAACGGGACGTCATCGGGGGAGCCAGGACCCCCGGACGCTAGCAGATGCCCGCGCCCGGTGGTCCCCCCCTGCGGCGTGCCTCAGACGAACGAAGGCCCGCGCACGGAGCGGTGGTACTTCTGGAGGATGCGCTCCACGCGCATCTGGCCCAGCAGCGCCTGGAACGCCTCCGTGGCAACCAGCGGCCCCTCCACGGCGTCCATGGTCAGCTCCGCCCGGCCCGCCTGCTCCACCATCCAGCGGCCGTCCGGCGTGATGGCGAACACGGCGCGCTTCGCGTCCCCGGGCTGCCACACCACGAGGAAGAGGTTCTCGCACTCGCACTTCGGGTCCGCGCACAGCTCGATGCGGTACGCGTAGCGCTGGCCGTCCAGCTCCACGCGGCCCAGCACGTCGCGCTCCAGGTCCGCGTCCTCGCCCAGGAGCGACGCCGGCAGCTGCACCTCGAAGGCGCCCTCCAGCCGGCCCATCGCTTCGAGCACCTGCGTGCGCCGCTCCAGCACCAGCGCCTCGAAGCCCTGCTGGAAGCCCGGCGCCTGGGACGCCGCGCGCACCACGCCGCCCCAGCGGTCCTCGGCGGGACGCAGCTCGTCATCCAGCAGCGTGCCGTCGGCGGTGAGGGTCAGCGCCTTCTGCTCGCCGCCCGCGGTCACCTTCAGGTTCACGGTGTCGCACAGGCAGCCGTCGTCGGTGCAGGTGGCGCCGTGCACGGACACCGCGCCGTACTCCGGCGTCTGGCAGTCCGCGAGGTGCCGGAGGGATTCAGTCTCGGAAGAGGTCATCATCGGAAGGGAGTCCTGGAAGGAGGGAGCGTGCGGCTCACTTCACGTTGGCGAGCGGCGTCTCGATGAACTTGCCCTGGCCGGCGAGGTTCTTGAGGTCGACCTCTCCGCCCTCCAGCGGACGGCGCGGGGTCTGCGGGTTCTGCCGCACGCCGTTCGTCTTCTCGTGGGCGGAGATGATGGGCAGCAGGCGCACGCCGTCCTTCGGCACCTGGAAGCCCTGCGCCTTCAGCTCCGCGCTCAGGTCCTTGCGGAACAGGTCCGGGTTCTTCGCCAGGTGGCCCGTCGTGTACTCGCAGTTGGCGCAGGTGTGGCGCGTGGTGTGGCCGCTGTACGTCACCGCGTGGATCTTCGAGTTCGGCGGCAGCGTGCCCTTGAAGGACGCGGCGATGTCCTTCGCCGCACCGTCCTTCATCAGCCTCGCGGCGTCGGACTGCTCGCTGTGCATGAAGGTCGTGTTGAAGTCCGCGGGGGGTGGCGAGGCCTTCGAGTACCGGGCCTCCGCGGGCGCTCCGGCCTGCAGCGCGTCGCGCTTCGGGGTGCGGCCGAACGCGTCCGAGCCCTCGACCTTGGAGCCGCTGTACTCGTAGCCGGACGTCTTCGTCTTCGCGTCGTTCTGGCCGCTGACGGACACGCGCTTGCCGTCCTGGGTCAGGTCGTGCACGTTGGGGTGGTACTTGCGCTTCATCGCGTCCGGCGGCGGCACGTTGGAGCCCTGCGACTTCGTGTAGGCCCCTTGCGTGTGGACCGCGCCGAAGGACGTGGCGAAGAAGTTGGTGTTCTTGCTCAGCGCCGCGCCGCCCTCCTTCTTCCCCTTGATGCCCTCGGTGCGCGCATTCGCCTCGATGCCCGCCAGCCGCTGGTGCTCGGTGGACAGCTTCTTGCCGTCGTCCAGGCTCAGCTTCTTGTCCGGGTTCTTGGAGCCGTACACCGCGCCGCCAAAGCCGTCCGTGAAGACCTTGTGGTCCGGGGGCGGCTTGAGGGCCGGCTCCTTCTTCGGCTTGGCCTGGGCCGCATTGGCCTGCACCTGCGCCTTCGAGGCGATCGGATTGGTCTGCGCCGACTGCGTCGCCTTCTTGATGGAAGAGGTGCTCTTGATCTTGGGCATGGCGGCTCCTGGGGGAGGGGTAAGGCTCACCCGCTTTTTCCTGGAATTGCAATGAAGACGCCAGGGCAATGTGGACCCCAGGATGCTCACCCTCCCAACGGGCCGGCGCCCCGGGTGGGACAAGGCGGCGGCCCCCGGCGCGTCGGAGGGGGACGTCGCCCGCGTTCCCTTGGGACGCAAGGGGCGGGAAATGGCCCTTCAGGGCAATGGCCCGTTCAGGCGAAGGACGCCACCTGCCCGGTAGGGCTTGACCGGGACCGGCCGGGCTGGGCGGAATGGCCCTCCATGGCCGCCGCAGAGAAACTCGTGTTCCCGACCATCGTCGAGGGGCTCTTCGTCCGGGGACTGTCCGGCAAGGTGTCCTTCGCCCTCAAGGAGCAGCTGCGCAAGGAGGGGCTGGACCTGGACCGGCCGCTTCAGCCGGCGTACTCGCTGGAGACGTGGGCGCGCTGCGTGGCGCTGACGGCGAAGTCGCTGCAGCCGGAGCCGGTGGCGTGGCGGATGCTGGGCGAGCGGATGATCGACGGCTACCGCGACACGATGGTGGGCCGGGCGCTGCTGGGCGTGCTGCGGCTCATCGGGCCCAAGCGGATGCTGCTGCGCACGCAGCACAGCTTCCGCACCGGCAACAACTACACCGAGGTCCGCATCACCGAGCGCGGCGAGCGCGAAGCGGACCTGTGGCTCAACGAGCCGGGCCTGCTGCGCTACTTCAAGCAGGGCGTGATGCTGGCCACGGTGCGCGCGGCCAGCGGCCCCGCCACGCAGGTGGACGTCGTCCAGTACGACGACGACAGCGTCACGTACCGCGTGTCCTGGGGCGTGCCGGGCTCCTGAGTCACGGCGGAGCCCGAGGCGCGCGGCGGATCCGCGACCCGCGGGCCCTTGCTCGCACCGGGCCCCATCTGCCAGCGTGGTCCCCTGGGGTGGTGTTGGGCTGCCCCGTCGTGAAGAGGGGGCTGCATCCAATGCCGTCGAGCGAGCGCGCCAACCTGCCGCGCTGGACCGGTCAGCGGGGTTTCTTCGAGATCTGGTTCGTGGTGGTGCTGGACACCGGCGGAGACCGCGCCTGGTGGTTGCGCTACACGCTGTTCACCCCCGCGCCGGGAGCCCCGGGTGAGCCCCGCGCCACGGTGTGGGCGGCGGCGTTCGACTGCGCGTCGGCGGACCGGCCCGCGGTGGCGCTCAAGTCCATCCACCCGGCCTCGGCCTTCACGGCGCTGTCGCCCTCCGGGGTGCGCATCGGGGACTCGGAGCTTGCGCCCGGAAGGTGTCACGGACAGGTGGCCTCCGGGGAGCACGCCATCGCCTGGGACCTGCGCATCTCGCAGGAGGGCAAGGCTCCGGTGCGCCGCGAGCCGCGCGGCATCTCGCTGCTGCCCCTGCCCACGAACGTGGCGCACGTGCACGACGACCTCGTCTTCGACGGCACGGTGACGGTGGATGGCGAGCGCTTCGAGGTGAAGGGCGCGCCCGGCCTGCAGAAGCACCTGTGGGGCCACCGGCGGCTGGAGGAGCTGACGTGGCTGTACTGCCCGCGCTTCCGCGAGGACCCGGACGCGCGGCTGGAGGCGATGATGGTGCGTGCCGAGCGCAAGGCCGGCCACCCGCGCCTCGCGCCCATCTACCTGCGCACCGGGGACGCGAAGCACACGTTCCACGAGCTGCCCAGCATGCTCTTCACGCGGGTGAGCTCGCCCACCACCGGGGAGCTGTCATTCAGCGCCGCCTCCGCCACGGTGGGGATGAAGGGCCGCGCGTGGTGCGACCCGCGCACGCTGGTGGGCTACCTGTACCGCGACCCGAAGGGCTGGGACGTGCGGGTGGCCCAGAGCGACGTGGCCCGCTGTGAGGTGGAGCTCTTCTCCCGGCCCCACCCGTTCGCGCCATGGCGCCCCACGAAGACGCTCACCTCCACCGTGGGCGCGCTGGAGTTCCACGCGCCGGAGCCGGTGCCGGGCGTGCGCTACATCCCGTGGGACGGCACCGAGGCCGGGCCCGAGCCCGAGCTCGCGTTGGGTGACGCGTCGGCGCGCGAGACGGGCTGACGCGGAAGCAGGGCCCGTCCCCTCCCC
>NZ_RAWA01000430.1 GCF_003611675.1 Corallococcus sp. CA053C | reverse complement strand
CGCCCCACCAGCGCGGAGCGGTAGCTGGACATGCCCCGGCGCACCCCGCGCGTCAGCACCCGCACGCCCATCGCCTCCATGCGCGCACACACGAAGGGCGGCGCCCAGGCGGCGTCCGCCCGCCCGGACAACAGGTCCTTGGCGAGCGTCTCGTAGCTGGTGGCGACTCCCACCTCCACGAGCTTGCCCAGCGCGCGCTGCAGGAAGGACGCGAGCCGTTCCGCACGCTCGCGCGCCGACTCGCTGCCCAGCGACGGCGGCAGGCCGAAGCGGAAGGTGTGCCGCGAACCAGAGGGGACGTGCGAGGTCATGCCTCTCCCTGCTTACCCCTGCTCGTCCAACCGCGCCACTTCATCGTCAGCCAGACCGAACGTCGCCTGGAGCAGATCCAGGATGCGCTGCTCCGCGTGACTGGTCCTCCCGGACGCGTGGGCGATCTTCGTGGCCAGCTGGTACGCCTTCATCCGCTGCGAGTGCGTGGCCAGCCCGTGCGCCAGCACGTGCATGCGCTGCGGCAGGCCGTCCGACGCCAGCGCCGCCACCGACTCGCTCACGAAGCCCTGCGCCCGCTCCGGGCTGACGTTCTGGAAGAGCGGATCCGCCGCGAAGCTCTCCACCATCGCCCGGGCCTCGGCCTCCTTGAGCTGGCCGTCCGCCGCCAGCACCAGCACCATCACCTCCGCGAACAGCCGCTCCAGGGGCTCGCCCAGCGCCTCCGACAGGCTGCCCCCCTGCTCGATGACGTCGATGATCTGCGCCACCTCGTCCTCGGAGATGCCCAGCGCGGCCTGGAACGTCTTCAGCAGGCCCAATTCCGAACGCGTGGCGCGCTGATCCGCCAGCGCCACCGCCGCCGCCAGCCCGAACGCCAGCATCCGGTTCTTGTGGTCCGGCAGCCGCCGGCGCAGCGACGCCAGCACCTCCTCCAGGTTGCGCGCCTCCGACAGCCGCACCGCGCTGGACTCCACCAGCAGGTTCAGCTCTCCGGCCTGGGTGCCCTCGAACTCCGGGCGCTCCAATACGCGCGCCAGCAGCGTCTGCATCTCGCGCTGGGACACGCTGCCGTCCGCCATCGCGGCCAGCAGCATGGCTTCCACCAGCGCCGCGTTGCGCTCCTTGCGCGTCTTTATTGCCTGGTCTCGAGCCATGGACTGGCGCTCCCTTGCGTGTCGTCGGTGGGGGTGGGGACCGCGGGCCCGTCTTCGAGCGCGTTCAGCGGGTCCGGGTTCAGGGTCTTGTCCAACAGGTGCGTGGGCCGCACGTTCGACATCGCGTTGAGCAGGCTCTGGCGGACGTTGGGGATCTCCTTGCCCAGGTCCTCCACCAGCTTCTGCATCCGCTTGCGCTGGAGGTTCTCCTGCGAACCGCACAGGTCGCAGGGGATGATGGGGAACTGCTTCTCCTCCGCGAACCGGATGATCTCCTTCTCCGGCGCGTAGCACAGCGGCCGGATGACCACGTTGCGGCCGTCGTCGCTCTTCAACAGCGGCGGCATCGCCTTCAGGCTGCCGGCGAAGAACATGTTCAGCAGCATCGTGTGGATGAGGTCGTCGCGGTGGTGCCCCAGGGCAATCTTGTTGCAGCCCAGGTGCACCGCGGCGTTGTAGAGGATGCCCCGGCGCAGCCGCGAGCACACCGAACACTGCGTCTTCCCGGGCGGCGTCTTCTCCAGGACGATGCTGTAGGTGTCCTCCTTCAGCATCTTGTAGGCGTACCCCTCCTTCTGGAAGTACCCCTCCAGGATGTGACCGGGGAATCCCGGGTGTCCCTGATCCAGGTTCACCGCGAGGAGGTCGAACTTCACGGGGGCCCGCCGCTGCAGCTCCCGCAGCAGGTGGAGCATCGTGTAGGAGTCTTTTCCCCCCGACACGCCCACCATGATGCGGTCCCCCGCCTCGATGAGGCGGAAGTCCGCGATGGCCCGGCCCATGTGGCCAAGCAGGCTCTTTTCAAGACGTTGGGCGTCGTTCATCGGCGGGGCCATCCTAGCGGCGGTTCGGGAAAAAACACGTCAAAGGGGCGGGCCGGTCCGCTAGCCTGCTCTCCGCGATGCCGACCTTCCCTCAAGGTGCCTTGGATGTAGTGGACGCAGCGGGCGCGGAGGCAGCCACGCGTGTGCTCGAAGCCGCCCCCGAGCTGGCGGTGGACCTGGAGGCGGACGCGATGCACGCCTTCCGTGCCCGGCTGTGCTTCCTCCAGCTGGGGACGGACGCGGACATCTTCCTCTTCGACACCCTCCAGCCGGGCGTGGATCCGCGCCTGCTCGTCCCCCTGATGGCGGATCCGGAGCGCACCAAGTTCTTCCACGCCGCCCAGGGCGACCTGCAGTTCCTCGCCGAAGCGGGCGTTCGCGTGCGCGGCCTCTTCGACACGCACCGCGCGGTGACGCTGCTGGGTTGGCCCAAGGTGGGCCTCGCGGACCTGGCGCGCGAGCGGCTGGGCGTGGAGCTGCCGAAGGAGCACCAGCAGTCCGACTTCTCCCTGCGGCCCCTGCCCCCGGGCATGCGCGACTACATCGCCAACGACGTGCGCTACCTGTGCGAGCTGGGCCGCCAGGTGCGCGACGCGTGCCGCGAGGCGGACATCCTGGAAGAGGTGCTGCTCGACTGCGCCCGCATGTGCGACGAGGCCGCGGCCCGTCCGGAGACGGGCGCCGAGTACAAGCCCAAGCTGTCGCGCAGCGGCCTGTCCGCGACCCAGTACGCGCTGGCGCACGCCATCGCCCAGGGGCTGCACCGCCTGCGGCTGGAGTGGGCGGAGAAGGACAACGTGCCCATGGGCCGCATGCTGTCCAACATGGCCATCACGGACCTGGCGCTGAAGCAGCCCAACACCCACAAGGACCTGGCGCGCGCGGCGGGTGTGCGGGGCGCCGTGGTGCGCGCGCACGGCGACCAGCTCCTCGCCCTCATCCGCGAGCAGCAGGAGAAGGCGGCCCGGGGTGAGCTGGACCTGGACCGCGAGCCCAAGGGTCCGCGCGACCCGCACCGGCGCAAGCGCGAGGAGGCCCTCAAGGCCTTCCGCGTGGAGCAGGCCACGGCGCGCAAGGTGACGCCCAGCGTGATCCTCACCAACCCCCTCATGGACGCGCTCGCCGCGAACCCGCCCGCGAACGTGGAGGAGCTGGGCCAGTTGCCGTATTTCGGGGAGAAGCGGCTCAAGCTGTACGGCGACAAGCTCGTCGCCCTGCTCGGGCCCTTCCCAGTGCTGGGAAGCTGACGTTTCCCGCGACGAAAAGGCAGCCCCGCACGATACCGTGCGAGAGGCCTGTGCATCCACCCGCGGCCGCGCGGCGCAACGGCACTCCGGTCTGGATGTTCAAGCCCCATCTGGACCCGCGGTGCAGGTTGCCAGCACAGCAGGCGTGAGTACCTTTGTCCCCGCACCACACCACGGGAGGGCGTTGACATGCTGGGAGCCAGGACAGGTGGGGCGCGGATTGAGGTCTCCCGGTGTATCGCCGCGAGCCTGCGGTGTCAGAGTTCCTGCGAGCAGGGCATGGCGCGCCTGACGGCCCAGGGGCTTCCGGCGGACGCCGAGGCGTTCCGGCTGCTGCGCCAGTGCGCGGAGCTGTGCGAGCTCAACGTGCGCGCGCTCCAGAAGGAGTCCCGGCTGTCGCGGCGCACCGCGAGCCTGTGCTTCGAATTGGGCAGCCAGGTGGCGCGCGCCGCGTGGCTGGAGGCGCAGGATCCGGCCTCGCATGAGCTCGCGCGGGACGCGCTGCACCTGGCGCGCGCGTGCCGGCCGCTGGTGTTCGCCGCCTGAGCATCTCCGGCGGCGCGCGCCCTACCCCTTCAGCGTGAGGCCGTACAGCGCGCCGTACTTGGCGCGCAGGTACTGGAGGAAGTCCCGGTCCGTGAGCCCCTCGCCGGTGATGGCGCGCACGCGCTCCTCGGCGGGCAGCCGGAAGCCCTGCGAGTGCACCTGGGCGCGCAGCCACCCGCGCAGGGGAGACGTGTCTCCCCGCTCGAGGTGCGCGTCCAGCTCCGGCAGCGCGCGCACGGCGGCGGCGTGGAGTGATGCGGCGTAGAGGTTGCCCAGCGCGTACGTCGGGAAGTAGCCCCACTCGCCCCAGGCCCAGTGGATGTCCTGCAGCACGCCCTGGGTGTCGTCCGGGGGCGTGAGGCCCAGGTAGCGCCGCATGCGTTCGTTCCACGCGGACGGCAGCTCCGACACGGGCAGCTCGTCGCGCAGCAGCGCCAGCTCCAGCTCGTAGCGCAGGACGATGTGCAGGTTGTACGTCACCTCGTCCGCCTCCACGCGGATGAGCGACGGCGCCACGTGGTTGATGCCCGCGTGGAAGCCGTCCAGGTCCACGTCCGCGAGCGCCTGGGGGAAGGCCTCCTTCAGCGCGGGGAAGTGGTGCGCCCAGAAGGGACGGCCGCGGCCCACCAGGTTCTCCCACAGGCGCGACTGGGACTCGTGCAGCCCCATGGACGGCACCGCCGCCAGCGGCGTGCGCTGGTGCTCCGGCGCGAAGCCCTGCTCGTACAGGCCGTGGCCCGCCTCGTGGAGCGTGCCGAAGAGCGCGGACAGCGGGTGCGCCGCGTCCAGGCGCGTGGTGAGGCGCACGTCGTGCGCGTGCAGCGCGTTGGTGAACGGGTGGATGCTCAAGTCCTGGCGGCCCGCCTCCAGGTCGAAGCCCACCGCCTGCAGCAGCCGCATCGTGAAGCGCCACTGCCGGTCGGTGTCGTAGGTACGGCCGTCGAGGAACGCGGGCGGAGGCCGCTGGACGGACGCGAGCGCGCCCACCATGGGGATGAGCGCGTCGCGCAGCGCGGTGAGCACCGGCGTGAGGCGCTGGACGCGCATGCCGGGCTCGAAGCCTTCCAGGAGCGCGTCGTAGCGCTCTCCATCGTGGCCCTGCGCGTCGGCCTGCTCACGCCGCAGCGCCAGCAGTGCCGCCAGCGCGGGCTGGAAGCGGGCGAAGCTCTTCGCCTCCCGAGCCTCGCGCCACGCCTGGATGCCCTCGCCCTGCGCCGCCGCCAGCGCGGTCACCAGCCGGGCGGGCATCCGCACCGCGCGCTCCCGTTCCCGGGTGAGCACGCGCACCATGGCCTGCTCGTCGGGCGTCAGGTCGCTGGATCCACCTGCACGGGCCAGGGCGTCGCCCAGGCGCGGGTCCACCAATCGCTCGTGGTGGAGGGCGTGGAGGGTGGAGAGCTGCCAGGCGCGGGCGGGGGCCGCCTTGGCGGGCAGGTACACCTCCCGGTCCCAGGCGGCCAGGTGGATGACGCCATGCAAGTCACTCAGCTCGTGCATCCGGGAGCGCAGCCAGGTGTCCATGGCTGGGTTTCTAGCGTGCTTCCAGGGTATGAGGACGCGGCGATGGCCAACATCCTCCAATTCTTCATGGCACCCGACGATGAGGTCGCCTTCTTCCGTTTCCTCGAGCGTCACGTGCTGGAGGTCTACCCCCGGCGCGTGCCCGCGGACTGGAAGCCCTTCCGCGCCAGCAAGGACACCCTCCCGCAGCTGCCGGAGGAGGACCTGTACCTCGTGGCGAGCGACATCGGCCCCGCGCTGGTGGACAAGGTGAAGCGTGGGCCGGACAAGGGCTCGTGGCGCATCGACGAGGTGCGCTCCCCCGTCATCTTCATCCAGCGCTCGCGCCGCAACGAAGAGGGCGAGCTGCTCAGCGGCCAGATGTGGGTGGAGCTGGAGGTGACGTCCCAGACGGGCCGGCGTGACGCGGCCCCGGACAAGTTCCGCCGCCTCTACCTGGAGGTGGAGGAGTTCATCAAGAAGACCTTCCGCCGGGGCGACCCCAAGGACTTCTTCGTCGGCCCCAAGGCCGCGCGCCTCTTCAAGGAAGGGCTCGTGCTGCGCGACTCCGCCTTCCGGGGCGGCACCGTGGTGCCGCACAAGTAGCAAGCCATCGCGCCGCTGCCCCCCACCTCAGGCGGCGGCGACGTCCTGGCCCCGGGCCGCGTCGGAAGCCACGGGGGCCGCGCCGGGATGGGCCTGGGCCCCCGCCCGGACGAGGCGCGGTGCCAGCATGAGCGCCAGCGTGAGCGGGGCGAGCAGCATCACCGGGAACTGGAAGCGCAGGTCCGGGTTCGGCGACAGCACCAACCACGCGGCCGTGTTGGTGAGCGCGCACTGCATGACGAGCAGTACGCCCACGCTGCGCTGCCGCCAGAGCACGACGCCCAACCCAGCGACCAGCAGGTACAGCGAGGGGGCGGGCTGCCACACCGCGACGCGCACCGAGCGCCACCCGATGGAGGCCTTGAGCAGCAGCTGGGTGTACTCGTACGCCAGCGTGGGGAACCAGGAGCGCGTCTTCCAGCCGAAGACGTTCCGGTCCACCGCGGCGCCGTCCGGCTGGAACGGGCCGATGTAGAGCAGCGAGTCCATCGCCCACAGGTAGCGGGTGACGCACACCCACTGGTCGAAGAACGCCTCCGGGTGGCTTTGCGCGAACCGGCCCACCACGCGCGCCAGCTCCAGCCCCTGGCCCTCCAGCCGCTCCTGGTGCTCGTACAGCGGGGTGCCGGGCCAGATGAGGCGGCCCACGGCCTCGCAGGTGTAGCGCTTCTGCCACTCCTCCAGCGGCATCAGCCGGGTGAGGGTGCTCACGTCCTCCGGCGGCAGCGTGTCCGCGTGGAGGGCGGCGGTGCCCAACCGGTGGATGCTCAGCACCTGGGTGAGCAGCGGCGGAGGGGGCACCACCCCGGCCGCGGCATACACCGGGCCGCGCACCAGCAGCGCCAGCCCCAGCCCCAGTATCAGCAGCGTGCCGCGCTCGCGGTGGCCCCGGTAGCGCCACAGCGCGCTCACGAGCAGCGGCGCCGCCAGGAGCGGGCCGTTGTGCCGCAGCAGGCTGATGCACGCCACGCACAGTCCCAACTGCGCCGCGGACTTCACGGTGAGGCCGCCCGTGCGCTCCGCGCGCAGCAGCAGGAGCACCGCCCACAGGCACATCAGCGTGAAGGGCGCGTCCTTCCACACCGCGATGACGTTGGTGCCCAGCGCCGGGGACAGCGCGGCCCACGCCACCACGCCCCAGCGGGCCCAACCGGGCACCTTCCAGTGCCCCAGCTCCTCCAGCACCTTGCCCAGCAGCCCCGCGAACAGCAGCACCTGGAGGCCGCTCACGGAGGCCATGGAGTCGAACGGTCCGGCGATGAGCCACAGCCACCACGTGTGGAACGGCGGGTGCCAGTTGACGAACCGGCGCGCCACCACCTGCTCCCACTGCAACAGCGGATCAAACCCCACGAGCCCCGGGAAGTAGAGCGTCCACAGGAAGCCCCACGCCAACACCAGCGGCAGCGCGTACCGGGCCCAGCCCGCGTGGCGCCGGGCGAACGCGGCCGCGCGCCCGTCCCCCCAGCGCGCCTCCAGCAGGAGCCAGAAGACGAGCCACGTCCCCAGCACCATGAGGACGTCCGCCACGTCTGGCACCCAGAAGCCCGGACGCAGCTCGGGGACGCGCACGTGCATGAGGCCGTCCGCGTCGGTGCGCTGCTCGAACGGGAGCGCCGCCCCGGGGTCTCCCCAGAGGGCCGGCGCTCGCGGGGTCGCCCACGTCACGTGGGTCACGGTGCGCTCGCTCAGCTGCGCCAGCGTGACCTCCGCCGACACCGTCCGCCGGGGCAGCGGGATGCGCACCTCCTGCACCCCGTCCGGCAGCCCGTGGCCCACGTGCTGGGACAGGTCGTCCGACGAGAGCTGCCGCTCCTGGACTCCGTGGCCCTGCCGCTGGAAGGACACGCTGCCCGTCAGCGGCCACCCCACCGCGGCAAAGCGCAACCGCAGCTCGCCGTCAGGGCCCGCCTGGTACTTGAACAGCGGCCAGAGCGCGAGCGCCCCGACGAGCGCCAACGCCAGCCATCTGCCCGGATGCCTGCGTTCCATCCCGCTCACGTCCATGGCTCAGCTCATCCCTGCAGAAGGTCGCGCGACGGGTGCCTCCGCATCCCCCTGCGCGGTCACGTTCGCGACACCAGCGGCCCCCACCTCGTCGCTCCGCTCCCGCGCCTCCCGCACGCGAGGCGCCACCGCCCAGGCCCACGCCAGCGGCGCCGCCAGCAGCGTGGGAAACAGGAAGCGCAGGTCCGGGTTCGGCGACAGCAGCAGCCAGCCGGCCGTGTTGATGAGCGCGCCCTGGAACACGAGCAGCGGCGACACCCGGCGCTGCCTCACCAGCGTGGTGAGGAGCCCCGCCAGGAGGAGGTACAGCGACGGGGAGGGCTGCCAGAACACCAGCTGCTTCCAGGGCTCGGCCCTCGCCGTCGCGTCGAAGAGGTCCATGTACGCGAGGTGGGCGCGCGGCAGCCACGGGCGGGTGATGAAGGCGTAGCCGTTGTAGTCCACGGTGTTGCCGAAGGCATTGAAGGGCCCCAGGTAGAGCCTCGGCTCGTAGGCCCACACGTAGCGCGTGACACACGCCCACTGGTCGAAGAACACCCCCGGGTGCTGGAGCGCGAACCGGCCCGCCCGCCCGGCCAGCTCCAGCCCTGGCTCTTATACACATCTCCGAGCCCACGAGACGCGTAGTAAACTCGTATGCC
>NZ_RAWA01000042.1 GCF_003611675.1 Corallococcus sp. CA053C | reverse complement strand
GTCCTGGGCGATGACGAGGCTCATGGCGGGGGCGGGAGATAACAGCCCGGGGGCCCCACGGGAACGCCTCAGATGCCTGCCCGGCTGCTCAGGGGGCGTATCTCCCCGGTTGGGCATGGCGCGGCGCTTGCCTATACTCCCGCCACCCATGGCCGCCCCCTGCCCCCACTGCGGAAGTACCGAAGGTCAAGATCACCTGTGCGCGGCGCAGAGCCTCCAGCTCCTGGGCCAGGTGCTGGACGGGCGCTACAAGATCGAGAGCGTGCTCGGCCAGGGCGGCATGGGCATGGTCTTCCGCGCCACCCAGACGTCCGTTCAGCGGCCGGTGGCGGTGAAGACGCTCAACCCCTCGCTCGCCGCGGCGCCCCAGTTCTTCGAGCGCTTCCGCCGCGAGGCGGAGATCGCCAGCCGCCTGCGGCACCCGAACGTCATCACCATCTTCGACTTCGGCCGCGCCGCGGACGGCACCTGCTACTACGTGATGGAGCTGCTCAAGGGCGAGAGCCTCAAGGAGCTCGTCAAGCGCGAGGGGCCGATGACGCTCCGCCGCGCGGTGAACATCATGGAGCAGGCCACGCTGGGCCTGGCGCACGCGCACGAAGAGGGCTGCGTCCACCGCGACCTGAAGCCGCACAACATCATGGTCCAGGCGCTCGACGGGAAGGACTTCGTCAAGGTGCTGGACTTCGGGCTCGTGAAGGCGCTGGAGCAGGACGAGGAGGAGCAGCTCACCTCCACCGGCCAGGTGCTGGGCACCCCGCAGTACATGCCGCCCGAGCAGGCCGGCGGCGAGTCCGTGGATCAGCGCTCCGACCTCTACTCCATGGCGGGGGTGCTCTACTTCTGCCTCACCGGCAGCTCGCCCTACGGCGCGAACACGGTGCGCAAGGCGCTGACTGCCTCGCTCACCCAGCCCGTGCCCCCGGTGAACAGCAAGCGCCAGGGCGCGCCCGTGCCGCCGGAGCTGGACGCGTTCTTCGCGAAGGCGCTCTCCGCGGAGAAGGAAGACCGCTACCAGAACGCGCAGGAGTTCATCGACGCGCTGCTCGACTCGGTGCAGGACCTGTCGCCGGAGGAGCTGGACGCGCGCCCCACGGGCGGTGTCGCCAGCGCCGAGCGCGGCAGTGGAAGCCGCAGCCGGCCGGGCGTGGGCGGCTCCGGGAGTCGCGCGGGTTCGGGCAGCAAGGTGGGCTCCGGCAGCCGTGCGGGCCGGGCGCCCGGGCCGGGCACGGGCGCCAGCGCGCGCTCCGGTTCGCGCGTGGGCATGGCCCCGCCTCGGGGCACGACTCCGGCCGGTGCGCCCCGGGCCTCCAGCACGGGCAGTCCCCCACTCTCCCCGGCGAACCGCGCGCGGGCGTCGGCCGCCCGGGCGGAGCCGGTGGCTCCTCCCCCGCCCCCGGGCATGTCCGTGGGCAAGAAGGTGGCCCTCATCGCCGTGCCGCTGGTGCTGATTGGCGCGGGCGTGGCGGTGGTGATGTCGCGCGGTGGAGGTGAGACGCCTCCGGCTCCCGTGGTGATGACGGCGCCGAAGACGCCGGTTGCGTCACCTCCCTCGCAGGTCCGGGAGGATCCGCCCGACGCTCCGCCCCAGGCCGCGCTGCCGCAGGACGTGACGGTGGACCTCACCTCCACGCCTTCGGGCGCGGCCATCTTCGACGGGACGGAGCAGATCGGCACCACGCCCACGAAGCTGGTGCTGCCGCGCTCGAAGGTGACGGTGCTGCGCTTCAGGCTCTCCGGGCACCAGGACGAGGAGCGCACGCTCAATTACAGCCGGCTCGCGGACACGACGGCCCAGCGCGTGGAAGTGCGCCTGGATCCGGTGCGCACCGGGCCGTCACGGCCCTCGAAGCCCTCGAAGCCGTCCAATGGCTCCGACCCGGGCATCGGCGTCTTCGAGTAGGGCCGCGGGTTCGATTGCCGCCGCTCCCAAGCAAAGCAACCCACCGCTTTCAAGGCGCTACCCTCTGAGAACGGGGCTGCGACGGCCGTCCCGACGCGACGATGCGGACGCTGCCGCACAGGCAGCCGCCGGTGAAGCGCTCGGGTCCTTCCACGCTCATCCCGCTTTGCGGCGGAAGTGGAGCGCCTGCACGCCGGACTTGAACCGCTGCGTCGATAGGAGCTCGAGCTGCCGCGCACTCGACAGGCCATGAAACAACGTCGGCCCGCGGCCACTGATGATGGGATGAACGACGATGCGGTACTCGTCGATGAGCCCCAACTCCTCGAGCGCAACCGCGAGCTTGGGCGCTCCGACGAGGACCCCCCGCTCGGTCTTCGCTTTCAGCGCCGAGATCGCCTCGCGAAGGTCACCCTCCACCTTGATCGTGTTCTGCCACGGAAAGTCGCTCCGCGAGCCCGACACGACGTACTTCGCCTTCGCCTCGAGCTTCTGTGCCCACTCGCGCATCGCGCGCGGCGCCTTTTCGTCGCGTGCCACTGCGGGCCAGGCTCCCTCCATCAGCTCGTAGGTGTTGCGCCCGAAGAGCATCGCCCCGCTCTGATCCATGAGCTGAGTCCAATAGTCGTGCAGTTCGTCGTCCGCGATCCCCTGGGTGTGATCGATGCACCCGTCCAAAGTCACGTTGAGACCGAAGGTGAGGAGGCCCATGGCGTGGGATTCTACGAAAAGCGCGCCCAGCGCGCAGCAGCCCGAGCCATTGACGCGATGCCCCATCCCCGGTGGGTATCGGCGCGCAGAAACTCGACACCATCGAATCGATCATCCCGCCCGGCTGCGCGAGGACGCGCAGCAACCAGACATGATCGCCGCGATCCCCTTTCGCCACTGCGCACTGCGCGCAACAACCGGGCGTAGAGGCGGGATAGAGGCCATGTTGAGGGTGAGGGCTGGAGCGCAGGTGCCGAGGAGGACCGCTGACAGGGGCCGCCCGAGCCGTGAGCCAAGCGGGTGGACAGGCCCCTGCGCCGGGGTCCACCGAGCAGGCCGAGGGCCATGCCAGGTGCTCCAGAATGGCGTGCACCCCAACGCGGGTGACGTCAGAGGTGCTCGCGGATGGCCTGGTACCAGCGCTCCGCCATCTTCTCCTCACCGATGAGATTCGGATGGACCCCGTCATACGTGTCCGTTGAGGGGCTGAAGCCAGTCCACTGGTCCACCACGTAGACAGGCGAGTCCTCCGTGCTCTTGGCCGCGGCCAGCAAGGGCATGCGCTGGTTGAGGGACTGGAGTTTCAGCGCCAGCATGGCGCCCGCGGTGGGGATGACCTGGGCCAGGAACACCTTCACCCGTGGGTTCACCACGCGCAGCCGGTCGATGATCTGCTCCAGCTCCAACACGGTGCTGTCCTCTGTCTGCTCATGATACGTGTCGTTGGTGCCCAGGTGGATGAGTACCAGGTCGGGATGTGTGCTCGCGGCCCAGTTGGAGATGTTCGCGAGCACCTGATCCGTCCGCCAACTCCAGTGGCCCTCATGGTCGCGGTCGAACCCGACCGAGGAGCAGGTGTTCGCCCCCAGATAGCCCGTCGACAGGGTGCCCACGAAGTTCGCCCTGGAGCCACTCGCGCTCAGCTTCTGCCAGAGCTGGCACCGGTAGCTGGCGTGCCCTGCCGCCCCCTGGGTGATGGAGTCGCCCAGCGGCATCACCTTCGGCAGCACCTTCTTCGGCGCCAGCGCGGCGACACCCGCCTCCTGCGTGCCCAGTTCCTCCAGCGCTTCGCCTTCCAGGGGGCCGCCGCAGCCGAGCAGCGCCACGCCCAGCGCGCCCCACACCTGACTCCTCATCCGATGCATCAGAAGCCCCCTCCAGGATGTCCTGTTCATGAATCCCATCAAATCCACAATCGCAACCGAGCCTGTTTCATTGGAAGACCGTCATCCACGACCCAGACAGGGATGTGGAATGGAAGCCACTCCGCAAGCCCCTGCTTCTCGCGGCGTTGGTCCTGGGCGTTGCTCTCGCATCGCGGTACACGCCTTTGTCGTACGGGGTGAACATCCAGCCACCGCACGTCAGCACGGTGGACAAGCCCCGGCGGACGGCGCGGATGTTCCCCGCGCGTCACCCTCCAGCGGCCTCAAACAAGGCTCCCATTCCGCCGATAGTCATCGCGATGCAGTACATCGACGGTCAGCCGCTGAGCGCCCTGGTGCGCTCGCTCACCCTCGAGCAGAAGGCCCTGGTGATGCGCGAGGCCGCCCTGGGCGCCCATGAGGCCCATCGCGTGGGGCTCATCCACCGCGACGTCAAGCCCTCCAACATCATGGTCGAGCGCGCCGAGGACGGAACGCCCCGCCCCTACGTGATGGACTTCGGGCTGGCGCGGGAATGGAACGAATCCACGCATCGGGCGAAGAGAAGGCCTGTTGAGGGTGAGGGCGGGTGCAGAGGTGCCGAGGAGGGACGCTGACGGGTGCCGCCGAGCTGTGCGCCAGGCCGGTGGAAAAGCCGTGCAGCCCTCATGGGGCACACGCCCGCTCAGGCCGCGCTCCCCTCAGGGGCGCGGCAGGCGGCTTGGGCATGGGGGCCACTGCTGCTACTGACTCAACACCCCGCGTTCTGGGGTGGCCCCCGTGCTGGGGCCCGTCTCCCAGCCAGCGTGGGCAGTCCCAGGTGCTCCAAGATGGCGCGCACCTCGCCGGGGGCCGTCAGGGACGCCAGCACCCGGCGCCTGCCTCCACACCTGCCGCACCCGAACACGTCCAGCGCGAAGCTCCTGCGCAGCAACCCGGCCCCATCCAGTTGCGGCGTGCGCTCCGGGGTCGGCTCCTGCCTCGCCCCTGCTAAAGGCGGCTCACTTGCCTCTTCCGGCTTCGGCTCTGCCCCCGCTTGAGGGAGCTATCTCGGCGCCCATAGCACCAGGACGAACTTCATTTACACATCGAAGCTGGTCAGGCTGGCAAGAAAAGACGAACAATGACGCTATCCGAGGTTCGTGAGCGATGAGCAAATATTTCATGCTGGAATGCACGGCGCCCGAAGACTGGGATGATCCGGCACTGATAGAAGGGATCGCGCCTCCCGATGGCGAAGACTCCTGGAGATTCGGTCGGCGTTTCAAGAGCCCGCCCATGGAGCCCGTGAAAGTTACCCTTCACGCGGACTACGGAATTCAGATTGAAGAATTCTGGAACGTGGATACCTTGTTGATGACCAGGCGTCTCCATGCAGCGCTGTTGGCCGCCGGGGTTGGAAATCTGAATGTATATGATGCGGTCATCTCGCACGCGGCTCGCGATTTCGTGTCACACGACTACGTGGTGTGCAATCTTGTTGGTGTTGTTTCTGCCGCCAATATGAACGAGTCTGCCGTTGTAGGCGGTAGTCGCGATGGCCTGATTGATACCGACTTTGAATCTGTGTCCATTGACGAAAGCAAGACGCGGGGCGCGCTGATGTTTCGGCTTGCCGAGAACACGAGCGCAGTAGTCGTGCACGCAAGCGTCAAGGAGTATCTTCTGGCGCAGGGTTTCGACATGCTGACTTTTGTGCCGCCAGAAGACTGGATGGGTTGAGAAGCAATCATGGGGGGCTTGGCTCTCTTGGCCCTGGCGGCTTGAGTTTCAACACCACGCGGCCTGGAGGGGCCCGCGCGACGGGGCCAGCCTCGCACCTGCCGTGGGCAGTCCCAGGTGCTCCAAGATGGCGCGCACCCCGCCGGGTGCCGTCAGGGACGCCAGCACCCTTAAGCCTGCCTCCACACCTGCCGCACCCGAACACGTCCAGCGCGAAGCTCCTGCTTGAGCAAACCGGCCCCATCCAGTTGCGGCGTGCCCTCCTGGGTCGGCTCCTGCCTCGCCGCTGCTAAAGGCGGCTCACTTGCCTCTTCCGGCTTCGGCTCTGCCCACGCTTGAGGGAGCGTCCCCGCGTCCACCGAGGCGCTGCGGCGCGCGCACGCGCGGGCCCGGGCCGAGCTGCGCGCCCGGCCGCGGGTGCGGCGCTGGTGGTGGAGCGCGCTCGGGCTGGTGGGGCTGAACCTCGCGGTCGGTATCGGCAGCGCGGTGATGATGCTCGACCTGCGCGCGAGCACCCACCACGCCCACGCCACCCCCACGCCCATGCTGTGGGCCATCGCGCTGCTGCTGCTCGCGCTGATCGCCGCGGGGCCCCTCATCGCCTTCGCGCCGTCGCCCCGGGGAGGGCTCGGCGCAGGGCTCGCGCTCGCGCTCGTGGCGGCGGTGGCCGTGGGCTTCGGTGGCTCGGGAGCCCCCAACCTGCGTCCCTTCTTCGCCATCCCCGGAGCGGCCTGCCTGAGCGCGGAGGTGCTGATGTCCCTGCTGCCCCTGGGCGTGGTGATGTGGCTGCTCACCGCGCTGCCCCCACGCCCGCTGCGCACGCTGCTCGCCACGCTGAGCGCCGCGGCCGCGGGGCTGCTCGGCCTGCACCTCTCCTGCCCCGTGGGCACGGTGCAGCACCTGCTCGGCTTCCACGTGCTGCCCTGGCTCGCGCTGGGTGGGCTCGCGGTGCTGGTGCGCCCGCGCCTGCGCACGCGCGCGTACGCGCCGTGAGTGACCTCAGGTGGTGCGGGCCCGGCCCTCGAGCCGCTTCGTCACTCCCGGCCCCGTGAGCTCGCGCAGCGCATCGCTGCCCACCCACCGCGCCGCGGGCTCCGTGGAGGCCGCCAGGCGCCGGGCCACCGCTACGGCGGCGACGTTGAGCGCGCGGTTGCGCTTGCCCACCGCGCGCAGGGCCATGTTCACGGCCTTCTTCACAAAGTTGCGCCCGTCACCGGCCTCGCGCTCGATGAGCGCGAGGCCGTGGAGGAAGGCCTCGTCGCCCGCGCGCTTGTCGTGCGTGCTGAGGCTCCACAGCAGCGCGAACGCGGTGCGCTTCTCGAACTCGTTTCGCCTGGCGCTCCACTCCGCGACCTTGGCCCACGCGTGCGGCGAGCGGTCGAAGAGGTTGAAGCTCATCGCATCGCAGTAGGCCCAGTTGTCGAAGTCGCTGCACCAGCCGTCCATCTGCTCGGGCGTGAGCTGCCCGGGGTCTGCGACGAAGGAGGCCAGCATGCGGGCCTCGTACACGCCGGTGGCCCAGAGGGCGCTGGCGAGGGCGTGGTCGCGCCCCAGCGTCTTGCCGAGGGCCTTGATGTCCCGCATCGCGACGCCGTACGCGTGGTCCGAGGGAATCGCATAGCGCGCCATCCCCTCGAGCGTGTGCTTCGTGGCCCGGCGTTTCAGCGACGCGAGCGCCGCCTGGACCTGCGCCTCCGTCGAGGCCCGGGAGGCCGTCGTCGCGGCGCCGGCCGTCACCTTCCTGGTCGCCTTCGCTCGCATGCCGCTGCCTCCGTTGCCGAGGGGCCAGCCTACTCCCATTGCCGTGCCGCCTGCCGCCCCCCTCTGCTTCGTGAGGCGGAGCCCCGCAAAGCAGAGGGCCCGCGCTGCTGCCGCGGGCCCTCCGGTGCTTCAGCGCTCGCTGTGCGCGCCTACCAGATCTTCACGCGCTGCTCGGGCGGCAGGAACAGCTTCTGGCCCGGCTTCACGTCGAAGGCCTGGTACCGGGCGTCGATGTTGCGGCTCACGTTGGGGCGGAAGTGGCCGGCGGTGTGCGAGTCCACCACCAGCTGCTGGCGCAGCGCCTCCTCGCGGTACTTGCTGCGCCACACCTGCGCGTGGCCGAGAAAGAAGCGCTGGTCGCCCGAGAAGCCCTCGAGCACCGGCGCGGGCTTGCCGCCCAGCGACAGCTGGTAGGCGTCGTAGGCCACGAGCAGGCCCGCGATGTTCTCACCCAGCGTGAGCTCGCCGTTCACCTTGGTGCCCGGCAGCGGCTCGTACTGCGCGTACTGCGCGACGAGCTGGTCCGTGTAGACCTTGAAGCGCTGCACGTCCTTGGGCTTCCACCAGTCGGTGAGGCGGCCCTCGGGGTCGTACTTGCGGCCCTGGTCGTCGAAGTGGTGGCTGATCTCGTGGCCGATGACCGCGCCGATCGCGCCGTAGTTCACGGCCGGGTCCGCGTGCGGGTCGAAGAAGGGGGGCTGCAGGATGGCGGCCGGGAAGACGATCTCGTTCATCGTCGGGTTCGCGTACGCGTTCACCTGCATGGGCGGCATGAACCACTCGTCGCGGTCCACCGGATTGCCCAGCTTCGCCAGATTGCGCTCGTACTCGAAGGAGGCGGCGCGGATGGCGTTGCCCACCGCGTCGTCGCGCTTCACCTCGAGCGCGCCGTAGTCCCGCCACTTCACCGGGTAGCCGATCTTCGGCTTGAACGACGCGAGCTTCTACGCATAGGGCGAATAGAAGGCCTGTTGAGGGTGAGGGCGGGTGCAGAGGTGCCGAGGAGGGACGCTGACGGGTGCCGCCGAGCTGTGCGCCAAGCCGGTGCAGAAGCCGTGCAGCCCTCATGGGGCACACGCCCCCTCAGGCCGCGCTCCCCTCAGGGGTGCGGCAGGCGGCTTGGGCATGGGGGCCACTGCTGCTACTGACTCAACACCCCGCGTTCTGGGGTGGCCCCCGTGCTGGGGCCCGTCTCCCAGCCAGTTGCGGCGTGCCCTCCTGGGGCGGCTCCTGCCTCCCCGCTGCTAAAGGCGGCTCACTTGCCTCTTCCGGCTTCGGCTCTGCCCACGCTTGAGGGAGCTGTCGGTGGTGTTCACCAACGAGTCCACCACCCTGGGCGGTCCCGCCAACGTGCAGCTCTTCATCAACGGCCGGGGCGTGGGCGAGGTGCACCTGGAAAGACAGACGCGCGCCCGCTTCAGCACCGAGTGCATGGACGTGGGCATGGACAACCGAGCGCCGGTCAGCCCGAAGTATCGCGACCTCATGCCCTTCAAGTTCACCGGCCGCATCGAACACGTCACCTTCGAGTTCGACTTGGTGAACGCCAACCGCGAGCTGACCCCGGCTGAACGCCTGGAGCAGCACGTGCGGATGGATTGAGCCCCTCGAAAAGCAGAGGCCTCGCGGCGCGTTGCTTCGCCGCGAGGTCCTTTTCATGCGCGTGTCATCCGCCAGGCGGGGCCTTCACTCCTCCCCGTCATTCACGTGGTTGAACACCTCTCCGGGAGCAATGGCCTTGCCCTCCGCGTCGGTGCGCTCCGCGGTGGAGATGCTCCACACATCCAGCGTGTCGTCGTTGTCCACGTTGCCCACGCACGCGGCCGTCAGGATGCATTCGGGGCATTCGCCCTGCACGCCCGGCGCCACGCCAGCGTTGTCCAGGGCCGCCTGGATTTCGGTCGCGTCGACCGCGGTGAAGCGCTCGCTCACGGGGACGAAGGAATCCGGAAGGCTCAGCACGTACGCATAGCGGTTGCCAGGCTCCGGCGCGAAGCCCAGATCCGTGAGGGACCCCAGGGGCTGCTCTTCCGCAAGCTGTCCCTTCGCGGAGATGTAGATGGACTTGAGGTTCACCTTGCACTCCGCCTGCTTCGCGCGCGCCTGGAACCTGATGAAGTTGGGAATGGCGATGGCGGCCATGATGCCGCTGAAGAAGATGCTGCCCACCGAGATGATCAGCGCCGCGATGGCGAGCCCCCGGCCTTGCTGCCCCGGCTTGCCCGTCTTCACCATCGCGATAATGGACAGCACGAGCCCCACCGGCCACAGACAGATGAGGCACAGGCTGGCGATGGAGAAACCCAGGGCGACCCCAGGCAGTACGGACTTCTTCGGCGCTGCGGGAACATCGGACGACATCGAGGTCATTACTTCCTCCAGGGCGCGGGACCCTAGAACGCCTCACGTCGGCGAGTCACGCGGAGTGCGACTCAATCCCTCGCGGCGCGCTTCTTCGCCACGAGGTCCTTCCAGAGCCCCGCGTACTTCTTGCGGTACTTCGGGTCTTCTTCCGACTCGATGAGCGTCAAGGCAACCTGCTTGGGCGCTTCGTCCTTCACGATGTCGTAGGTCTTCCGGAAGACCTCCAGGATGTCGTACCGACGCATAGGGCGAATAGAAGGCCTGTTGAGGGTGAGGGCGGGTGCAGAGGTGCCGAGGAGGGACGCTGACGGGTGCCGCCGAGCTGTGCGCCAGGCCGGTGCAGAAGCCGTGCAGCCCTCATGGGGCACACGCCCGCTCAGGCCGCGCTCCCCTCAGGGGTGCGGCAGGCGGCTTGGGCATGGGGGCCACTGCTGCTACTGACTCAACACCCCGCGTTCTGGGGTGGCCCCCGTGCTGGGGCCAACCTGCCCGGTGGCTGCCAGGGCTTGCGGCGGGTCCTGGCCACTCCGGCCGGGTTCGGGCGAGGCGTGCTCCTGCGACCGTTTCTCCGGAGCCCTGACGCTTGTTATCGTACGGCTGAATATGCGCAAGTCACGACCCTCCATTGGAGACTACCGTGCGGTGTCGCAGTTCGTTGGCGCGCTCGGCGAGATCTCCAGCGCCGACCACCGACCCGACGCTTCCCTCCGCCACCTGACGGAGTCCACGGGCGCGCTCATCGGTGCGGGTGTGCTGTGGTGGAGTATCGTGGGCGATCCGCCGCCGCCGTCGCGCGATAACGCCGCCATCATCACCCACTCGTACGTCCACGGAGTCGACGAGATCACGCTCCTCCGCTGGCAAAGGGCTTACCTCGTCGAATCCGGGTATCGCCAGCACCCGATGTGGGGCCCCTTCGCCCGGGGCGCCGGTCGCTTGCGGAGCGCGTGTCGCGAGGAGCTGGTCTCCGACCAGGAGTGGTACTCTCACCCGCACGTCGCGGAATGGGGGCGCGGGCTGGGCTACGACGACATCCTCGCGAGCGCCGTACCGCTCGGCGCCGGAGCCTCGGCCTACCTCGTGGCGGTGCGCCCTTGGGGCGAGAGGCGCTTTGGCCAGCGCGAGCGCGAACTGCTCGAGTTGATGTTCCGGAGCGCGTCGTGGTGCTACCGGAGCTGGCTGGAGCCGGAGCACGATGCACAGGGGTGCCTGCGCCTGGGCGGTGTCCGAAGCCGCTTGCCGCCGCGCCACCGCTCCATCCTCGAACATCTCCTCACCGGGCGCGGCGAGAAGCAGATCGCCGCGTCCACCGGCTTGAGCCTGCGCACGACGCACAAGTACATCGAGCACGTCTATCGCGCCTTCGCGGTGTCGAGCCGCGCCGAGCTGATGGCACTCTGGATCAGGTAGGTTCAGCTCCACCCGATTCCACCTGAGCGGCGCGGGTCCTCCAGCGCCGCTGGCAGGTCGGCCCCGTCGCGGGGCAGGTTTCCGCCCGGTCAGCTCTCCTACCAGGTCAAATCGGCGAGCTCCGCGTCCGTACGGACGCCGTGTCGGCTCGCGTGGTTGTAGTAACCCTCCATCACCATGTCTCTGACTGAAGGGGGGAACTCCCCGATCACACCGAATTCTTGAAGTGCGGCCTGTCCGATACGCTTTACGTAGGGATAGCAATTGTCCGAACCGACGTGGCATATCTTGTCGTCCAGAATCCAGAACTTGGCGTGATTGTCTTTTTTTGCCCCGTCGCGCCACGCTTCCCGGCCGTCGCTGAAGGCGATGGTCTTGAGGAAGACGCGCTCGTTCAGAATCTTCAGGGCGTGGTTCTTGGACGTTTGAAACTGGGCGTTCATCCGCTGCGACAGCAGGTTCAAGATCGTCTGCAGCTTGACGCCATGACCATAGCTGTGGGCGCCATCGGTCGGCGCCGACAAGATGATCTCCAGTGTAGCGCTGGCGTTCTTATGCAGGAATTCCGCGAAATTGTCGATGAGGGGCAGGATGAACCAGGAGCCGCCACATCCAATCAGATCGAAAGGATAGTCCCTCGGCCTCCAGGTCTTGAAATCGACGGCGCTCATGTGAGGCGAGCCGAGGTCCTGCAGCGACATCTTGCAGCTTTGCTTCGCCTGCTTCAGGCCCTCGACGAGGGCGATCATCATGGCGCCTTCGAGGACCCGGGGAGCGGTGTAAACCCCCCATCCGGGGCTCGCCACCCAGAGTGCCGGGAAACGGTTGGAGGCATCGGCCGCGGGCGAGGCATCGGCCGCGACGGCCTCAAATGACTCGCTGCGAGGTGGCGGCGCGCTTTCATCGATCTTCAAGTCCGGGTTGAGGTAGTTGGAGTAGGTCGCGCCGCCCGGGGGGCGCCGATTGTTGGCGCGGACGAAGTTCCACAGGGCGTCAGCGAACCGGTGGCCGCCCCTCGCGATGCCCCCGTCAAAGCGCATGGAGATGTCGAAGACTGGATTCTTTGCGAGATAGTGGCCGTCCCACATGTTGTGGCCGCCGGTGATGAGCACGCCGCCGTCGATGGCGATGAGCTTGGCGTGGTTCCAGGACGCCGACTCCCAGCGGAATTGCGCCAGGTATACGTTCAGCTGCGAAGCTCGCGGCTTCGCTTGACGGATTCGGTCCGCCAGCTGCTTGAGCATCAGCCACGTGTGCAGATTAGGGCCGCCGGCCTGGCGCCCTAGCAGGAACCGAACGGTCACGGGACGCCCTGACACGGCGAGGGCGATCAAACCGTCCTCGACGTCCTTACGGAAATCCCCTGTCGGTTCGTCCATCGTGACGATGTCGATGTACTGCGTCGCCTTCTCGATGCAGGCCTTCATGGCCCGGGCCGGCTGAGACGAGTGTCCTCGGTCGGGAAACTCGCGATTGGACGTGGTCCACCAACCGTGTGGCGTGTCGAAAAGGTATTCTTCCCAACCGCCGACAAAGGTGTCACCGGCTTGGCCGAACAAACGATCACTGAATTGCGGCAGGCGAGACTTCAAGGTCGCATGAAGGTGCGCGACGGTAAGCGGCATGGCTCCACTCCTTTATTTGTATTTGTGGCAAGGGTGCTGGGTTGCAGCGCTCGGTTCGGAGCGGCGCGAGGATCCCTCTCCGGTGGAGCATCGGACAGATAGCCGATCGGCTACTTGCGCACGACCTGGCGCATAGAGGGGATGAAGTGGCCAGCCAAGCAGCGTGCGCCGAGGCGCTGTAACGGGCCGGGGTAACAATGGCTCGCAGTCGGGTCGGCCAAGCTGTTCGTAGCTGGGTCGGCCAAGCGGATCGCCCCAGGGTCGGCCAAGCGGATCGCTCGCCGGAGAAGAGGCTGAGGCGGTCCGTTCAGGGCGGAGGCAGTTAGAAGAAACGTGGCCAGTGAGTGGGCTGAGTGCCTACCTGGGTGGTCATCCCATGCATCCTCGCGCCCCACCGAGCACCGCCGGAGCGGTGTGCGGAGGGGCGCGCGCGGATGAGTTACCGGAGAGTCGACATGGACAGGTTGAGAGAGCTGGTGCGCCTGCACCGGATGGGGACGGGTGCGCGCGAGGTGGCCCGGCCGTTGAGGATGGGTCCGGCCCGCGAAGCGTTTCACGCCCGTCGTCTGGAAGGCCACGCGCGTCCACCAGGACAGCCACGTCCTCTTCGAGCGGCGCTTCTACTCGGTGCCCTGGCGCCTCGTCGGCAGCGAAGTCTGGCTGCGCGTCACCGACGCCAGTCTGGAAGCCTACGCGGACGACGACGCATAGGGCGAATAGAAGGCCTGTTGAGGGTGAGGGCGGGTGCAGAGGTGCCGAGGAGGGACGCTGACGGGTGCCGCCGAGCTGTGCGCCAGGCCGGTGCAGAAGCCGTGCAGCCCTCATGGGGCACACGCCCGCTCAGGCCGCGCTCCCCTCAAGGGCGCGGCAGGCGGCTTGGGCATGGGGGCCACTGCTGCTACAGACTCAACACCCCGCTTTCTGGGGTGGCCCCCGTGCTGGGGCCCGTCTCCCAGGCAGCGTGGGCAGTCCCAGGTGCTCCAAGAGGGCGCGCACCCCGCCGGCTGCCGTCAGGGACGCCAGCACCCGGCGCCTGCCTCCACACCTGCAGCACGCGAACACGTCCAGCGCGAAGCTCCTGCTTGAGCAACCCCGCCCCATCCAGTTGCGGCGGGCGCTCCGGGGTCGGCTCCTGCCTCGCCCCTGCCTCAGGCGGCTCACTTGCCTCTTCCGGCTTCGGCTCTGCCCACGCTTGAGGGAGCTCAGCGCGCTGCTTCCTCCGCACCTCCGCTGCTCCTGCCGGGGCCTCGCGGGGACGTGAGGAGGAAGTGAAGAAGCGGGCAGCCCTGTCGTCAGGGCCGCCCGCGCGGCACACGGATGAAGTCGAGTCCAGGCTAGTCGCCGGCCTGCTTGAAGATGAACGGGTAGGTGACGATCACGGAGCCGCCACCCTTGGGCTCCGGGAACTTCCAGGTGCGCACGCGGCCCGCGACGCAGGTCTCCAGGTCCGAGTTGCCCGCCGTGGACTGCGCGACGTTGGACGTGGCCACCGAGCCCGTGGCGCTGATGATGAACTTCACTGAGACCTTGCCGCCCAGCTTGGGGAAGCGGTTGAGCAGGCTCTCGTAGCAGTAGCGGATCTGCCCGCGGTTGCGCTGGATGACCTGGCGGATGAGCTCCTTGTCCAGCGAGCCCATGACCTCCAGGACGGAGGACGTGATGCCCACGTCCACGCTCTGCTTGCCGCCGAGCGTGCCCACGCCGGTACCGTAGCCGCCGCTGCCGCCGCCACGGCCCTTGGTGCCAATGCCGCCGATGCCGATGCTGTCACCGGTACCGCCGCCACCGCCGCTGCCGCGCAGACCCATGCCGCCGAAGCCGCCCGCGTTGCCCACCTTGGCGCTGAACACGTTGCCCATGGCGCTCTTGAGCTCACCGCCCAGGCCGGACTTGCCGAAGATGTTGGAGATGCCGCCCTTGCCGCCGCCGAAGATCTTCGCGGTGAGGGCGCGCGCCTCGTCCTTCCTGTTCAGGTCGCCCTTGGACACGGTGCGGTTGTTGGCCTTGAGCTCGTTCTTCTTGCCCATCTGGCCTTCGTCACCGCGCGTCTTCTGGGCCATCTCGCCCAACTTCTTCTCCTTCTGCTGGTTGAGCTTCTCCAGGAACTTGTTCTTCTGGGTCTCGGGGGCCTTGATGATCAGCTTCGCGATGCGCGCATCGTTGCCCGCGAGCTCGTCCGCGTACTCATCCCCTTCCCCGCTGCTGTTCATCGAGTGGATGACGAACGCGGTGGCGATGAAGAACATCACCAGGAAGATGTTGAGCGCCGTGTAGTCGAGGTTCTCGCCCACGGGCACGACCACGCGCTTGGACATCGACTGGAGCTGCGCCTCCAGCGTGAGGCCGCCCAGGTCCACCCAGAAGAAGTCGTCGGCCTCCAGCGTGACGGCGTAGGACTCGCCCTCATTGGAGGCCTTGCCCGACTCGATGACCGCTTCCAGGTCGAGCGTTTCGCCCTTGCGGGTCAGCTCGCCCTTCATCTTGCGCGCGAAGCGCACGGAGAAGGTCTGTCCGTCGGTGCGCAGCACTTCGAAGGAGGGACCGCCCAGCTTGGCGTCGTCCATCACGAAGTCCACGCCCTTGGCGCTGCCGACCGTGAAGCCCTTCTTCGCGCCCGGGGGCACGAAGAACTCGCCCAC
This sequence comes from Corallococcus sp. CA053C, assembly GCF_003611675.1. Lineage (GTDB taxonomy): Bacteria > Myxococcota > Myxococcia > Myxococcales > Myxococcaceae > Corallococcus. Next base: position 23,341 of record NZ_RAWA01000042.1, on the reverse strand, counting down.
GCGCTGATCACCCCAGAGCAGGCGCAGCGACACGCCCTGCGGCCCGCTGGACTTGGTGCGGCGCACGGTGCGCACGCGCGGCGCGGCCACCTCGTCCTCGGAAGGGGCTTCCGGAGCCTCCTCGTGTGCCTTGGCGGCGGGCGCCACGACCTTGTTCTTCTGCGTGGGCGCGACCGACGCATCCATCGCGGCGGCGGCGGGCGGAGGCGGAGCGGCGACGGGCGCCGTCACAACGGGCGCGACCGGAGCGGCCACGGCCTGCGCGATGGCGGCGGCGGAAGCGCCGGCCACGGGGGCCACGGTGGCGTTCTTGTCGGTGGGCGCGGCCGCCTGCGCGACGGCGGCGGCCAGGTTCACCGCGGCCACGGCGGCCGGGTTCTCCAGGCGGATGGTGGTGCCGCCCACGCGGACCTCGTCACCGAAGGAGATCTGCCCCTTGTTGATGCGCTTGCCGTTGACGTAGGTGCCTTCGACGCTGCCCATGTCGATGATGGACATGGAGCCGTCGCCCGCGACCTCGATGACGGAGTGGATGCGGCTGACCTTGTCGTCCTCCAGGCACAGGTGCGCGGAAGAGAGACGACCAATCTTGATGATGTCGCGCTCGTAGTCCTTGGAGGCAACCAGCGTGTCGCCCTTGAAGACCTTGAGTGTCAGGGGTACGGCCATGAAGGGGGCTCCCGGTTCGCTCTCGCGCTCGTTGGACAACGGGGCTGGCGGAAGGTTCCCGCCGGCAATTCGTGGGGAATTACAGCTCACCCACGGACTGCATGACCTTGTCTCGAAGTCTTCGCGGATGCGGATGAGGTTGGAGTGCTTCGCGGACTTGCGAGCTTCGACGTACTCACCATCCGGCTTCGTGAGGTCACCTTCGATGGTGTCGTCCTCGAAGTCGACGTTGGTCGTCTTCTGCATCCGGGCGCCACCACCTTCACCGCCGCCCTGCGCCTTGCCGCCCTCGTCCTGGGCGAAGGCCGGAACCACCGACAGCGTCACGCACAACGTATAGGCGGAACTGGCGGCCACTTTCACCTCGGCGTCCGGTAGCCCCTCTGTGCGGGCCTCGTGCAGTTGCCAGAGGCAAGGGGACCGTGGGCAACCCCAGGTGCCTCAAAACCTCCTTGACGCCGCGGCCTTTCAGCACCGCCAGTACCCTCCGCCGCCTGCCGCTGCCAGGACAGGTGCAGACGTCGAAGTCGAAACCGCGCTTCAGCAGCGTCGCCCAGTCCCACCGCTCAACGCATAGGGCGAATAGAAAGCCTGTTGAGGGTGAGGGCTGGTGCAGAGGTGCCGAGGAGGGACGCTGACGGGTGCCGCCGAGCTGTGCGCCAGGCCGGTGCAGAAGCCGTGCAGCCCTCATGGGGCACACGCCCGCTCAGGCGTCCTCCTCGCGCGCGCCTGGCTTTCAGAGGCCCCCTGGCTCCTGCTCGATGAGCCCACCGAGCATCTCGATTCGCGCACCGCCACACGCGTGATGCGAGACCTGGATGGGATGAAGGCGCACGGGCGCGGCCTGGTGGTCGTCACGCATGACGCGGACGTGGCGCGCGCGCTGGACAGCCAGGTGCGGCTCACAAGGCATCCTAGGGAGCCGTAGCGGCAAGCGTGGACGGGTCCCCGCCCGCGGGCATCACCTCTTCCAGCGTCGTCGCCATGGTGAAGCCATCATGGTAGAGCGAGGCTGTCTGCGCGATGGTCGCATCCCGGTAGTAGCCGAGCTGGATGTAGCCCGCAGTGTCCGGGTAGCGCGTGGCGATGTTGCGCTTCGGCACCACCAGATTGCCATTGTAGTACAGCTCGACGAAGCCGACATTCGGGTCGGGCGACCACTTCACGTGCATCACGAAGTCGTTCCACTGGTCCCGGTGCACCGGCGCCTGCCATAGAACCTCGCCCGAGCTTCCTCCGACGCGCATGTTCATCGTGTCGTTGATGACGAAGAACTCGAGCGGCGGGGAGCCACAGCAGCCGTCATGGTGCCATTGCGTGAACACCTGCCACCGGGGTGAGCTGGGGAAGTCCTGGGGAAACAGGGTGCTCCACTTGTAGTAGTACTCGGAGTCGACCGGCTCATAGGTGCCGCGGAACAGCTCGTTGCGGTTGCCGCTGGCGTTGACGGGGTTGTCTCCCTGCTGGACGGTCACCTTCAGCGCCTTGTTCCCGTCACGGACAAGGTCGCCCACCACCTGCATGCGGTCCGGGGCGACAAGCCAGGCTTGGGTGTACTGAGACAGGTCGCCGGTCTCGAAGTCTCCCTTCCAGACGACGGATGCCTGGGACGCCAGAGGCACGAGTAGCGCCAGGGGCGCAAGTTTCAGGAGTCGAAGCATCTGGGTCCTTTTGTCCGGGGGGTGAGGAGGACAGACAAAGGAGACCCGCCCGTACTTCCCGCCGGCTTGCGCGCGGCGGCATCCCCAGGCATGCGACTCAGCGCTCGTGCCGCCGGCGCCCTGAGGGGACGACGTCGTCCGCCGTCAGAGATTGCTCTCGTCGGTGTCGGGGTCGAGGCGGACGAGATAGGGCGGGACGGTCCACTTCATGGCCTGTTCGACATCCCCCTCTCGGCTCTTGCCGAAGAGCATGACGCGGGCGAGCGCCATGCCGCTGATCAGGCCCTTGTTCTTGATGATGGCCTTGCGGAACTCGTCGATAGTGTCCTGAAGGTGGGTGGTGTTGGGGCGCGACGCGATCAGCGCGTTCAGCATGCCCGCGGCGAGCATTCCCTTTTCGACCAGCGCGGAGAGCGCCTCCATGTACCCGTCGTATTCCTCCTTCGTGAGCAGGGGCCGGCGGCGGATCCGCTTGAGGAAGCGGAGCTTCGGGATCATCGGATCGGACTGATCGCGCAGCAGGCTGCCCATGAGCGGCACCTCACCGTCCGGGTCGTTGTGGAAATAGGTCTGGGTGAGGTCCATGTCCCCCAGGCAGATGTCGACATCCATGTGGATGCCTCCCACGAAGTTGAGGTACAGGAGCCGCGCGAGGTCGGAGAAGTATTTGACCTCATCCCAGTTGCGCATCACCGCGGCGCCCCCGACGAGGGTCGCGAGCTCCGAGAGCCAGTTGCTGGAGTCATCGAGCTTTTCGATGGGGACCACCCGGAAGCCCGCCAGCTCCAACCTGCGCCGTTGGTTGGCGCGCGTCGGCCGCTTGTCCACGGGCTTCGGAGGCCGCTTCGAGAAGATGAAGATGCCCTCGCTCTTCTTGATCTCTCCGTCGAGATGACCGTCCAGCACCCGCTCGACTTCGGCGGAGTACCACAGGTAGCAGGTCCAACCCGCCTGCCTGGCCCGTGCGCCGTCGGAGACCAGGTCGTCGACGACCGCTGGGCTCAGCGGTCCGCCCGTCCAGAAGCGATGGATGTTCTTCGGGATGGCGTGCTTCGTCCCCATGGGCGACTTGAGGAGCCGCGAGATGATCAGCGCCTCGTCCGATTGGCTTGGATTCCAATACGTCCGGTCCTCCATGCCGCTCAGGATGCCGCGACGCGGCGTCGACGACACCTTCGTCAGCGTGGTCGAGGAGCTGTTGGAGCGGAGCGACCGCTTGATATCGAAGATGGGAATGGTCGTCTCGCCGACGGGCGGTCCCGAGGCGCCGTGAGTCAGGCAGCTCCCCATCGTGCAGAAGACGCACGTGTCGCGCACCCACTCGCGCAGCAGCGCCTCGCTTCGATGCCCGGGGTCGCAACAGATTCCCAGATCACAGAACGTACACATGGTCCGCGCCCTCGTGCGGTGGTCGAGCGGTGGACTCTCGCACTTCCCGCCCAGGATGGAAGCCCCCACGCGAAGCGGCGCAGGTCCCCTCCGGCGGGTGAAGTGAGCGCGGACGCAGGACGTGCCTACTCCCCGCCGTTCCGGACGGTGGGGGCCCGCGAGGGTGCGATGTCACGCCTACCGGGTGTCGTGCACCATCGACGGGGACAAGGGCTGCCGGCTCCGGAACGCCGCACCCGGCAGCGACTTCTCCTCCCTGCAGGGGGAGACATGAGCACGACGGCCTTCAGGGCGTCCCAGGCCACGCACTTCGTGCACGTGGACCTTTGTGAGTGGAAGACGAACCCGGGACAGCTTCAGCTGTCCGCGGCCTTCGAGGACATGCAGGGCATGCGGTACCCGGGAGACCTCGAGCGCGTGGACCCACGCTGGATGCGGACCCTCACGGCGCCGACCTCCGGCACCTATGGTATCGACCTGTGGACGGCCTACACGGTCGCGCTGGGGGCCTCCTCCTGCCAGTTCGACGTCCTGGCTCCCTGAAGCCGGCTTCCGCTCCGCTGCGGCGCGGGGCCCCGTCTGAACTGCATCGGGCGAGGCCCCGGCCATCAGCGCATCACTGCATCGACAGCGCCCAGGTGTAACTGCCGCTCGCCCCGATGCCGGTCAGGGTCGCCTTGCACGTCGCGAACGTGCTGCCATTCGAGGTGGCCGTGCCGCTCGGCGTCCAGGACGCGGGGGTACCCAGGAACGGATCGGGCGGGGTGTAGATGGAGCTCAGGTTGAAGGTGCAGGTCTTGGTTCCGCTCGCGTATCGAAATGCGACGGCCGTCGAAGTGCCGCAATCGAGCTGGTGCGTCACCGAAGTCGAGTTGGCCAGGACCGTGCCGAGGCTCGGGATGATCGGCGTGCAGGTGTTCGTGAAGGTATTGGTGATGCTGCTGGTGAGGATCTTGTTCTGGACCGTGAAGGTCAGGGTCGCCGCCTGAGCGGACCCCATGCCCAGGACCGCCACCGAAAGTGAAGCAAACAGAGTGGAGCTCTTCATGTTCAACCCCGTTGGAGAAAGGAAAAGATTTTCCCTGTAGACGAGATAAACGTTTCTCTCCTGCTTTGTCCAGGCGTCGACGTTCGGGGCCCATGCGCCGCGCAGGGGCTCCGCGAAAGTCGACCCAGGTGGGCGTGAAGGGACCCAGGGTGTCAGGAGTTGCCGGACCGTTTCAGCGCTGTCCGCCATCAGGCACTCCCGTACGTCATGGGGGAGCGCAAGCGAAGACTCGCTGCATGATTTGCCAGGTCGCCGTCTCATTCCTATCCCATCCCCAGGAAGTACATCACCGACATCGACCACCCTGGAAATGGCATGGCTGTGTTTGGCGCGCTGCTCAGTGGCCATGGCGCGCTGAACCAGCGCGGGCGCCCTGGTGACTGGCGTCATCCTCCTGGTGACCACGGTCACCGGCTGGAGGCCTGGCGCGCGTTCCCCCAAGTCATCCCATCCCTGGAAAATCGACGGGTTGCGGGGGCCACCTGGCTGGCATCCGCGCTGCAATGAGACAGCGCATCGATGTCCCGAACCCGGTGACCCCATGATCCTCGCCAAGCCCTCGGCCCTCTCGTCTTCCGTGCTGCGCCCGAACTCTGCTCCGTCCGCTCCCGGCACCCCGAAGCAGCAGCTGTCGGCAGGGCCCGTTCAGGACGTGGGGGCCCGGGGCACCCCCACGCGGGGCTTCAGCCCGGTGGATGCCTTCGAGCCCGCGGCGGTCATCCACCGCAGGCAGCCCTCCGCCTCGGGCGTCCCGAGCGCCAACGACAAGCGGCCGGCCGGGGACACCCGGTCCGCGGCGCAGATCGTCGACGACTCGCCCGTGTTGAAGAACCTGGGCCGCCAGAAGGACATCAAGTTCGAGCAGCTGTGCAAGCAGACGGGCGTCGACCCCAAGCTCGACCTGAAGGATCCGAAGCAGAACGCCGACGGCGTCTACCGGCTGACCCGGGTGCTGGAGTTCATCGACAGCACCAAGGCCTCCACGGGTGGAGACCGCGCGAACAAGGTCCAGAACGGCAAGGGCGACGGCAACATCGAGGGCATCACCAAGGACGGCGATGCGCGCCACGGCACGGAGGCCGGCATGCTCAAGGACTTCGCCGAGAAGGGGTACTCCTTCCTGGGCGAGCACCAGCTGCCGACCACGAAGGACACCCACGTCAAGGCGGACGGGAGCAACAAGGACAACTTCCAGTGGTTCGCGGGCGAGGCGGGCAAGGCCCTGTGGTTCCTGCCGGGGGTCAGCAACGTCCTGACGGGAGTGGGCAACTCGGAAGGGGGCTTCAAGGGAGTCCTCGAGGGCGCCGCGACCGGTTACCTCAACACCTTGAAGGGCGCCGCGGAGGGCGTCCTCGGGTCCATCACGAAGGGCCGCGCCAACCCGGCTTCCATGATCTTCGGAGGCGTCATGGGCGCGCTGGGGAGCACCGAGGCCGCTCCGCAGCCGGTGAAGGACATCGCCAACCTGTTGGGGTGAGAAGACATCCTGCGCGAAACTACGGCGCAGCAGCCCCGCCCCATCCCATCGCGGCGTGCGCTCCTTCGTCGACGCCACCGTCGCAGCCAGGGCCGGGCTCTCCCCCTCCAGCCCCGGCTCCGCTTGAGGGAGGCTGTCTGCCTTTGTCGAGTGGACTGGGTATCGCCGTGCGGGACCGGCCGTCTCGCGCGGCGGCGCCTCGCGGCTGGACAGCGAGGTCTTGCTAGAAGTCCTTCGCCATTCGCTGCTGCTCCAGTTCCTGGGCCTGTCTTCGCGCCTTCGCTATTTCAGGCGCATACCGCGCACTCTCATACTCGATGACTACCGCCACGACTTCCGGGGCCGTCACGCTCGTGAGAAGCACCTGACTTTCAACGGTCTCCCATCGACTCATCAGCAAGAATCGTTTTTGGGCTGCGCGAGCCTCACGCCGTGCCTCCATCTCATCGTTCTCCGCGCGGATGTCCATCCGATGCTGCGCGTAAAGATCTGGAGGTGCGGCCCCCCTGATGGACGAAGTCACCTTGCCCAGGAAGTACACCGCATCAGCGGCAGAGCGATAGCTTCCTACCCGCCGTTGAGCCTCGTAGACAGTGTCCCGGTCACGCCCCGGCGTCCCGTACTTCCGAGAAAGCAGGCGACGCAGTAGCAGATGGGCATCCCTCGAGTCTCTGACCTCCGGAAAGAAGACATCCACCGCTGCAAACCTGTTCTCAATAAATCCAAGCGTCACGATGGCAGGCATTTTAGCGAGCGGGGTCTTCCACCGAAGAGCATTGCCATTGAGCAACCTTGCTTCAGGAAAGAGCGCTTGCACTTCGTCAATGGTCATTCCCCAACGAGCCTCTTGAAACCCTTCAGGGCTGCGATAACTCGAACCCTGCCGCTCCCAGCCACGAAGGGCATCACGACGCTCCTGCGCGGTGGGCCCTTCTCTACGGGTCACGCACCCTACAGCCAGTCCTAACATCAAGACACACCCCAAAGCATTCAGCCTCAAGGGACCTCCAACCTGGGCAGCGAGACAATCAGGAAGTTCTTCGACCTGTTTAGGCAAAGGGTCTATGCGGCAGCAGTTCGGGCGTGGCTGATGGAGGGGATGTCATCGACGTGGATCGCCCTGGCGATCTTCTCGATGGCCTGGCTGTATGCTGCGTCGCCGCTGGGGTCCCCCAGCGCGGCACATCGAGCGAGGAATTCCACTAGCGCGGCGGCGACCCGGGAATCCATCTTTGGCAGAGAGGCTGCGAGATCCGCTGCCGTCCGGTCGAACCAGTTCTCAAGTGCGCTCACCTGTGCATCGCTCAAGGCGAGGAAGCTTTGCGTCTGGCGGAGTGAGTTCATCTGCTCCTCGTCCCAGCCTTCGCGTCTGGGGCTCTCCATCATCACGATGAGCGACTGCACAACGAAATCCCGAGGAAAATCCTTTTCTACCGAGTAGAGCTTCAGCAGGGGCTCAATGATGTAGCCGCGGCGCTGCATCTGCTTGTTTGCCACTTTCAGCATGCTTCGAGTGAAGGCATAGTTGGCGCTCGCGGAAATGGGAATGCTGATCCCCGGGACAAGCACGCGCAGAATCGCCTTCTCGGTGAGCTTCCGCGCAATGGCAGAGCCGGCGACCTTCTTGATGATCTCCACCAGCGCCGCCCTAAACCCGTTTCGAAGGAACCGCCGCATATTGTACTGCACGATCTGCGGGCCCACCGCTTTGACAAAGCCTCCAGCCACTTCTGAGAGCTTGATACCCAGAGCGGTCATGAAGATAAGGTAGCAGTCCTCCGCGTCGTCCAGGCACAGTGGGGCGCGATGGAGAACGGAGAGGTCATAGGTAGTGCGGAGCTGAAGCCGAGTAGTGAAACCAATGTCTGCCATCACTGCAGCGCCAATCGCCGGCACCGCTACTATGGCTTGCGGTCCCAGGCCAGCGAGTTCAAGGCCGGTGACTGCCGCAGCGCTGGCGCCCCCTGCCACGCCAGCATACTTGCTCGCCAAGTCCACTGCCTTCTTCGCTTGGTTCCGCGCGCCGGCGCCTGGGTACTTCCTCCGGAGGTAGTCGGCATCCACCTGCTTCGCGTATTCGGTCAACATCCATTGGACGAAGGTGGAGAACCAGTCACCGGACCTGAAGTCGTCGAAGCTTGTCTTCTTGAAGTGGTTCTTGAGTTCCTCGTACTCCTGCTGGACATCATCCTTCATTCCCATGCGATCAAGGCCTCCTGTGCCGCAGTTCGCGACGGCAAAATAGCAAAACATGGATCCTTACGGGATGCGATGTGGCGAGAGACTTTAGGCGGAATGGGGCCCTGTTTGAGGGGCGGGCTGGTGCAAAGGGGTTGAGAAGGGCCGCTGGAGGGTGACACGCGGGCTTCCAAGTGAGTGTGGGTGCTTGGGGCTCAACACCCCGCGCTCTGGGGTGGCCCCTGCGCTGGGGCGCACCGAACAGGCCGCGAGGGCAATGCCAGGGACGCCAGAATGGCGTACACCCCGCCGGGGGGCCGTCAGGGATGCCTGCACTCGCCAGCGGCCTCCACACCGAGAGCAGGCCTTAACATTCGTCAACAGGCGTGAGCCCTGCGCCTCGGCCGTGCGCGCCGAGTAACCAGCGCTTCGGGCAACCCGGGTGGCGTTCAGGTCGACCAAGTACTCTCGGACGAACTGCTCCTGCTCCTGCTCCTGCTTCGGCGTCAGCGGACGCGCATCACCCACCGGTCGCTTCCGGCCAGGGCTGGAGTTGGCCTTCCGGGTACGCGCGCTTCCCACGCCGTGAAGTCTCGGGCGGTGCGTGGACAACGTCCGGCACGGGCATCTCCCGCTGCGCGTAGGCCGGGGCCGCCTTCCAGGGCCGGTCCTGGGCGCGGGAGAACTCCTCCTCGTCCCCGTCGTCCGGCTCGGCGAAGGCCAGGTCCGCGGCCGTCAGACGATCCCAGGGCGTGGCGTAGGGCTCGCGCAGCGGCTCCGACATGGACCGCTTGCGCCGCTACCGCATCAGGTGCCCCGAGCACCGCCGGTGCCGGGGCACGGGGTCGCGGGTGCACCCGTCTTCGGAGCACAGGACTGGAGGGTGGCAGGAGGCCATGAACGCCTCTACTGTGCCTCACGCACAACGGGCGTGCGCGAGATGCGCCCGCCCGCCACCGTGCGGAACTCAGCACGCGCAGCCAGGTCCCTTGTGACAGGTCTTATCGAGCGAGATGCACGAGTCCCCACACGGCTTGCTGTCCGACCCGCAGTACTTACAGCACCCGCCAACCCCGCTTCTGGCTGAATCCCCGCTCAAGTCGTCGCGGGACGCAGCTCCCACCGGGTCCTCCTTGTAGAAGTCCTCCATCTCTGGAGCGAAGCAGCCCTGCGTCAACACCACAGCCACCAGGATTCCAACCAGTCGGCTCATTTCCATCCCCCTGCCTCGTGAACGAGGCGTACTTGGCTCAAACGACGACACCATTGTTGCTTGGGGGCTACCGTCGCCTCCATCACTCCAAAGTGGGGGTCGCGCCTGACCGGACTGAAGCCGCGCATCCCCGGGCGAGGTGCACCACGAGCAGCGCTGGGTCGCTCCTCCCGTCTTGTCACCTGCGGCCACTAGAGGCGATGGTAGGTGCAGCGCGCGCCACACTTCACCCGCCGCTGCGAAAGACCATGGACCCCAGCAAGGATGCTCAACCGGAGGCTCAGTCTCCGGCCTCTACTGCCATCGCAGCTGTCCCTGCGGCGGCACCCCAGGAGCAGAAGCCCACCAGCAACGAGCTCAGCATCGCTGATGTGATGCAACTCGTGACCACGCTCGCACAGGCTGTCATGCCTCTCGCCACAACAATGTTCGAGGCAAGGGCAAAGTTCATGGCGGCCCAGCCCGAACTCAACACACTGCAGGAGAAGAACGCTCACGCGCGTGCAATGGACAATCAGCAACGCTCTTGGGACTTCTACAGGGCCCGCGACAGAATGGTCGGCTGGCTGATGCTCACATGGACCATCGCGCTCCTCGGTCTCGTTGCTGGTGGTGTCTTCGCTATCCATAGGCAGATCATCGACCAGCAATCGGCGGTCACCTTTGGGTTGATGATTGCCGGTGCGATGGGGTGGGTGGGCACGCGAGTGACGAGCCGTTCCCAAACCCCGTCTCCGCCTCCTGGGCCGTGAGTAGCCACCAGGGCCGTCGCGCCAGGGCTTCGAGACGCAGCCGAAGCTCCCTCAAGGAGAACGGCTTGACGAGGTAGTCATCCGCGCCCGCGCGGAAGCCTTCTTCCTTGTCTTCGAGCATGTCCCGCGCGGCCAGCATGAGGACGGGCACCAGCCGAGGGGCGAGCTGCCGGTAGTGTCGACACAGCTCGATGCCGCTCATGCCTGGCAGCATCAGGTCCAGCACGATGACATCGTATTCATGGCTCAGCGCGAGCGTGAGCCCCTGGGGCCTACGCAAGCAGTTGCACTCCTTCGATACCACCGAGGAGCCCCTGTCGGGATCGTAGGTCCATCCGCCCTGGCCGTGCGGGTAGATGCCCGCTGGGGCCATGGAGGCAACACCCTGCGCCTCCAGGGCGCCTTCCCGGCAATCCCCCTGGGACTCCAGCCCGGGAGCCCCAGGCGCCCGCTTCACTCCGCCCGCTTGCGGCGCCGTGACATGATGCGGCTCAGGGCCACCTCGGTGATGCCGAGGTAGGCCGCCACGTCGCGCTGGGAAATCCTTCCCTTCAGGTGGGGATGCTCCTCCCAGAACTTCACGAGGCGCTCCTCCGCGGACAGCTCCAGGAACTCCTGCTCACGGCGCTCCTTGAGGACGAAGTGCTGCTCCGCCACCCGGCGCGCCAGCCGCTCCCAGCACACGTGGCCCCGCTCCAGTTGCTGGAAGTCCTGCGTCTGGAACACCAGCACGTGGCTCGGCTCGAGCGCTTCAATCGCGGTCATCGACGGCAGTCGCTGCAACATCTCCGCATAGGCGCCAAGCAGCTCTCCCTCGGCGCGGAAGGCCTTGATGGACTCGCCCCCGCGTGGCGACACGCGCACGGCCCGGAAGACCCCCTGAAGCACCACGGCGAACCGGTCCGCCGCGTCCCCCGGACGCAGGAAGAGCTCCCGCTTCGCGAGCGACTGCTCCTTCGCCACGGCTTCGGCCTTCGCCCACTCCTCGGGAGGGAGCGGGGCCAGGGTGGCGAGGCGCTCGAAGAGCTTCGGGAATCTCACGTCGCGGGGACCTGGGCTTGACCTGGGTTAAGGCGGAGGCGGCTGTGGGAAACATATACCGGGGGCATGTCCCTCAACGTCTATGCCGTGGCCACGCCCTTCGTCATCGCCCTGGCCCTGGCGGAGTTCGCCTGGTGCGTGGTGCGGCGCAACGGCTACTACAGCTTCCAGGACTCCATCGCGAGCATGGGCACGGCGGTGATGAACCAGTGCGTCAACGTCGCGGTGGCCCTGCTGGTGCTCCCCCTCTTCACGCAACTGGGCCAGTACGCACCGTGGCGGATTGACGCTTCGTCGCCGCTGTCGCTGGTGGCGCTCTTCCTGGGCGTCGACTTCTTTTTCTATTGGTTCCACCGCTTCGGGCACCGCACCAACATCGGCTGGGCGGCCCACTCGCCGCACCACTCCACCGAGGAGCTCAACTACGCGGTGGCCTTGCGCGCGAGCGTGACGCAGCGCCTCTTCTCGTTCCTCTTCTACTGGCCGCTGGTGCTGGTGGGCTTCCCGCCGGAGGCGGTGCTGGCGATGGTGGCCTTCCACCTGGTGCTCCAGTTCATCCCCCATACGCGGGTCATCCCCAAGCTCCCCGGGTGGGTGGAGTCGTGGCTGAACACGCCGTCGCACCACCGCGTGCACCACGCGCGCAACGACGCCTACATCGACAAGAACTACGCGGGCTTCCTCATCATCTGGGACCGGATGTTCGGCACCTACGCGGAGGAGACCGAGCCGTGCTCCTACGGCTTGACGACCCCGGCGAACACCTGGGACCCGACGGCCATCAACTTCCAGGCGTGGGCCCGGCTCGTCGCGGATGCCGTCGCCACGAAGAGCCTGAGAGACAGGCTGCGCATCTGGGTGATGCCCACGGGCTGGCGGCCCGCGGACCTTCCTCCGCGCGCGTTGGGGTACTGGAAGCAGGAGGGCGCGGAGGTGAAGTACCACTCCCGGGAGCTGTCCGGCGTCCGTGGCTACCTCGTCTTCCAATTGTTCGCGGCGATGCCATTCATGCTCCTGGTGAGCCACCATGCCTCACCGCTGTCGGGCTGGCAGAAGGTTGCGTTGAGCCTGCTGCTCTGGGCGATGGCGACCGCCTGGAGCGGGATGCTGGAGTCGAAAAGGTGGAGCGAGCCGCTGGAGCTCGCACGGGTGCTCGCCATGGGCGTGGGGGTGACGCTGTGGCTGGTAGGGGCCAGCGCGCCCCTGGCGTGGAGCGCGCTCACGGCGTCGTGGCTGATGGTCTCGTTGATCTGGCTGCGGGTGGCGCGCGGTGGCGCCGGCCAGAAGCCCCCACCCTCCGAGGTCCCTTCCAAACCGCGGCTGTAGGACTAGAGTGAGCCGCGCAGTGCCTACCCAGGAGAGGGATCACAGATGCGAAGGACAATCATCGCAGGGTTGATGGCGGCGGGGATGCTGGCGGGTTGTGGCGGCACGTCCGACGGCGAGCTCAGCGTGTCGTGCGCCAACGGCACCACGTGCACCGGGTCCGCTGCCGAGTGTACGGAGCAGTGCGGCCTCTCCAATGCGGACGAGAAGCACGCTTCCTGGGTCACCATCTATTGTTGCGACGGCTACGAGTGCCGCAGCCCCATCTCGGTTTCCTTCTGCGTCGACTACTGCCAGCAGTACCACGAAGGCACCTGCTGACCTCGAGGTAACACCTCGCGTTCTGTCAATGCGGCGGCCCGCCCTGAGCTCTTCAGGGCGGGCTGCTGTGCTTCGCCTGCAGCCTCCTCGGGCCCGCCGCCAATCCCTCCCCGCTCACCTCACCAGTCGCTTGCCCTCGAAGGTGTTGGTGGTGCGCGTGACGTATTCGTCACCGTCGTAGATGACGCAGGCGTTGTCGCTCCGGCTGACCCATTCGAGGGTCACGTTTCCCCAGTCATCCCAGGTCCCCGTTCCCGGCACGATGGAGGCCATCTCTCCGACATGGAGCTGCCGCTGGCAACCCGGTGCCTCGACGACCAGAGGATACGCGAAGGGGGGCAATTCAAACGTGCCGTCCTCGAAGACGTCGACGAGGATTCCCTCCGCGTAGGGATGGACCTGCCGGAACAGGAACCGGGTGTCACCTGCCTGCTCCAACAGGATGTTCATGGGTTGTGTCTGGGTCCGGGTGCTCGGCGGATGGTGGGCCGGCGTCGTGTCCTCCGAGGAGGAGTAGGTCCCCGTGAAGCGGTCCGCGAGGAACGCCATGGCGGGAGCCCGGGGTTCGGCCTGCTGCCGGACGCCCGTGAACACATGGGTCGATAAAGCCGTAGACGTGTAGCGGGGCGCTCCGGGGACCTGGGTGCCAGGAATGGTGCACACCCGCTCGTAACGGAGAATCCACGTCAGCGACAGGTTCCCCTGGTCATCCCAGGTCCCCGTTCCCGGAGCGCTGGAGGACCCGTCTCCGATGAAGGACTGCTGCTGCTGACAGTATTTGTCGTAGAGGGTGATGGCGCTTTCCTGCGGAGGAAAGGCAAGCGTGCCGTCTTCCTTCACGTCGACGAGGACTCCCTTCGGGAAGCCCGGGATGGGCGTGAGCAGGACCTGGGTGTCGCTCACCACCGCCAGCGTGTACTTCTGTGCCTGGGGCGAGGGAGCGGGCTGTGAGGACGACGTCACGGAGAGGAGCCCCTCATGGGTGCCCGCCATCAACCTCGCGGCAGGGGCCCGGCTCACCGTGAAGGTGAAGCTCCCGGCCTTGGACGGGTCCTGCCGGGACACCGCCTGGAGGGTCACCGCCGTGTCCTCCCGGACGAACGGGGCCACGTAGGTGACGGACGTGCCCGTCACGGTGGAGAGCCTGCCGACTCCGGACGTGATGCTCCAGGTGACGTCGGGGGAGAACGTCCCGGTCCCCTCCACGACCGCGGTGAGGACCGTCCAGACCTTGGAGCCAGTCCTGTCCGGGCCCGTCACGGACACGCCGGTGAGCGCGTCTCCTCCCCCTCCACATCCCGACAGCGAGGCAAGGGCCAGAAGGGTCAGGAGGCGCAGAGGAGTCATGGGCGCTTTCAGGGCAGGTGGGAGACGCATTGTCGCGGGCTGCCTGATTCCAGGAGCCCCGAAAGTACTACGGACCCACGGAAGAAATCGGGCCATCCCACCGCCTCGTAGCGCGGCAGCACCCGCGGGCTCATCGTGCCGCCCCTCGTCCGGTCCGATAGACTGCCCTGCCGAGGGGAACGGGCGACGCGGACCTTGAGCGGGGGAATAACCGATGCCGAAAGCGGTGTGTGGGGGCTGTGGTGAACTCGCGATCCTGAACAACAACCTGTGCAGGGCCTGTCGGGACCGTCAGCCCAACGCGGTCCCCAAGAAGGAAGAGGAGCGTCCTGGCTTCGCCCAGCAGGAGCGCCATGCGCAAAGCTGGGGAGACGACCTGGAGAAGTCCCTGGACTTCACGAAGGCGAGCAGCATGCCGGCGATGTACATCTCCACCATGAGCCCGGCCAATCGGGGGTTTGGCACGGTGCGCCCGGAAGACATGGCGTGGGCCAACGTCGTGGCCGAGGTGTTCGCCAACAACTTCCTCCACGCGAACCCGCTGGATTTCGTGTTCAGGGGCCTGGTGCTCTTCGATTCGGACGAGATGATCTTCTCTCCACCCGGGCAGAGCAGTTTCGGCGCCAAGGTGCCGTCCCCCAGCATCTCCGTCATCCCCTTCAACGTATTTCAGAAGAAGATTGAAAACGCCAGCCTGGCCGACTGGGTTTGCGTGATGTGCCATGAGATCATCCACTACCTGCACTGGAGATGGCGGCTCCTCCCCTGTCTGGAGAAGGAGCGGAATGCGTACGAAGACGCGGTGACAGGGACTGTGAAGCTCGCTGCCTGTGGCATTCCACTCGCCACGGAGAAGGAAGCCGCCGGCAAGCGGGAGCTGGTCGAACCTCCCGTTGACTTCACCGAGAACGGGTTCAGGGCCCGGTATGGGCTGGTGCCACGCAAGGTCTACGGCGACTGCACGAACTTCGGGGCCCCGGGCGGAGCCCAGATGGACAAACACCCCCTCCTGCGGAAGATGTACCCACCTCCGAAGGGCCAGGGGTGAACCGCCAGCCACGCCCCAGCCCCAAGTGATACCGCGGCAGCCGGGGGAGCTGGCAGGGGCTCGTCGCCCCTGTCAGCGTCTCGCGACCTGTGGAAGGGACGGGAGCCTCCCTTGCAACCCCACGTGTGCTCTTCCGCTCGAAGGCGATGGCGCCCTTGCTGGTTCTGGGCCCCATCACGAGCTTGAAGTGTCCGAGCAAAGGGAGCCCCTCGATGGAGATCAAGCCCCAGGCCATGGCCATACCCAGGTCGACCGAGCACCTCGAAAGGGGGAAGTACGGTCCGATTTTTCCGAAGACGCCTGCCTGTTATGGCTTCACGATCGTCGCCAACGTCAAGCCCGGGCTCGCTGATACGATTCGCGGCTACGGCCAGAGGATCGCCGAAGCGCTCAAGGCCGACCCCGGCTTTCTCGCGCCGCTCAAGCTCCACTACCTCCGCTGGGTGCTCTTCGATAATGACACCCGGTTCATGTATCAGGGCATCTTCGACACCGATTTCGACAAATACACCGAGGACGCGGTCGTTCTCTTCACCAGGTCTGGAATCAACACCGCCTTCGAGAACCTCGAGGGGTTTCCCCTCGACTGGAAGACCAACACGCCTGCGTTCGTCAAGTTCCTCCGAGACCACCAGTGCAATAGCTTTCTCGAGTATGGCGAATACCCGTACTTCACGAGCGATGAGATCAAGAAGGCTCTGAAGCTCAAGGCTGCGTTCACCGAGATGCTCGAGCAGATGCAGTAGGAGCCAGTCATGAGCGAAGCGTTCGGGCGGACGTACAACCAGAACCACACGCCGAGGAAATACTCGAGGGGGCATCGGCGGGTCAGTGTCTACACGTCCTGGAGCTACCCCGGAGAAGCCAATCGGACTCCTGACGAAATGGACAATCGCTTCTCGACGATGGCCGAGGTCCGCCGGGTGCTCTGGCCCGACTACGAGTCCCCCCAGTGGGCGGACCCACGGAGGTTCCAACAGGGAATCGCGGGCTCCCTGGAGCTCTTCTTCTGGGCGTGGGTGAAGTTCCAGCAGGTGATGGAAGAGGTCACCGGGAACAAGGTCCCCATGTTCCAGCGGGTCGACCAGGCGGGCTTCGTCCTGCCGCTCGACGACAGGGTCCTCGCCGATGCGGACACCCTGCTCATCTTCGGTCTGGACCACAACGTCACCGGACAGGAGGCTGCCCCGGAGGAGATAGAAGCAGTCCGCGCATTCCTTGAGCGCGAAGGAACCTGTCTGGTGATGGGCCCGCACCACGACGTCGGGCACTCGCCAGACTTGAAGGAACGCGCCCAGGAATACGCTCACCATGGCGACGCGCTGGTGCCTCGTCAGCAACGCTTCGGCGGCTATACGCGCTCCCTGATGAAGGGGCTGGGAATCCCTATCGAGAACCGCTGGGGGCTCCGCCCCGCCGTCGTCGAAGGAACGAGCCGGAGCGCCCCCTTGACGGTGATGGAGGAGCTGGACACGCGCGGCTGGCTCACCGGAGTCCAGAACTTCAACTTCCACATGCACCTGCCGCACTACGCGGTCACGACGGAGGATTCCCGTTCGGTCCGCGTCCTGGCGAAGCAGCCCATCGACCGGACCCGGCCCCATCCCTTCACGGACGCGGGAAACACCGAGTTCAATGCGTTGGTGTGGCTGCCGCCGGGCGACGGCAGGGCTGGCGATGTGCTGGTGGCCGACTCCACCGTCTTCAGCACCTTGTTCGGGGCGGACGAGAGCCTCGTGCGCTTCTGGAAGAACCTCGCCACGGCCCATTGAGATGCTCGAACTCGACGACATCCAGAGCGGAGTGCTGCGGCCCCGGCCTTCTCCGTACGTCGCGACCTACATCCTCCTCCGCATCGACGACCGGAGCGCGGGACGGGAGTTGATGCGGCGGCTCGGCTCGGCGGTGACCGCGGCCGCCCATCCGAGCAGCCCGACCTCGGATTGCTCGCTCAGCGTCGCGCTCACGTATCACGGGCTCGAGGCGCTGGGCGTACCGCGGGACTCCCTGGACACCTTCGCGTGGGAGTTCCGGCAGGGAATGGCCGCCCGGGCCAAGGCGCTGGGAGACGACGGCGAGAGCAGCCCCGAACGCTGGGAACCACCGCTGGGAACAAGCGACGTCCACGTCGTGCTGACGGCGCTTTCGCCGGATCAGGTTCAGCTCGAAGTCGCGCTGGAGCGCGCGCGCAAGGCCCTGCGGGAGCTTGGCGGCGTCACGGCGATCTGGCGTCAGGACTGCCACGCCCTGAGCACCGGCAAGGAGCCTTTCGGGTTCAAGGACGGCATCAGCCATCCGGCCGTCGAAGGAAGCGGCATTCCAGGAAGCAATCCCCACGAGGAGCCGCTCAAGTCAGGCGAGTTCGTCCTCGGCTACCCCGACGAGACGGGCGGCGTGTCCCCGATGCCCCAGCCTGACGTCCTGGGGCGCAATGGAACGTACGTCGCCTTCCGCAAGCTTCATCAGCGGGTGGCCACGTTCAGGCAGTACCTGAAGAACCTCGCGAGCAGCCCGGAGGACGAAGAGCTCCTGGCCGCGAAGATGATGGGGCGGTGGCGGAGCGGCGCGCCGCTGGCGCTGTGCCCTCACCACGACGCTGCCGACCTGGGCGCCGATCCGTCGCGCAACAATGACTTCCACTTCGCGGATGACCCGACCGGCTACAAGACGCCTCCCGCGTCGCACGTCCGGCGAGCGAACCCCCGCGATGCGTCCGTCGCCGGCGTGGTCAGGCTCCATCGGATGATCCGGCGCGGAACCGCCTATGGGCCCGAGCTTCCCGAGGGAGTCCTCGAGGACGATGGCGCCGACCGGGGGTTGATGTTCGCCTTCATCGGCGCGCACCTTGGACGGCAGTTCGAGTTCGTGCAATCCGAGTGGGTCCACGGCGGTGAGTTTCTCGGGTTGGGTGATGCGAAGGACCCCGTCGCCGGCGCGAACGACGGGACTGGCGAGTTCTCATTCCCGAAGCGTCCCATCCCCAGGCGTCTGCAAGGCCTACCGCGGTTCGTGGTCACGCGCGGAGGCGAGTACTGCTTCATGCCCGGGCTGAGAGCGCTGCGGTGGCTGGCGGAGCTGCGGACATGAACGGACAGGCAAGCATGGACGTCGTGGTCATCGGTGCCGGCCCCGCGGGACTGCTCGCGGCGCTCCGCGCCGGCGACCTGGGCGCCCGGACCGCCCTCGTCACTCGCGACGAGTTCGGCGGAATGGCGGCCCACGACGGACCGGTGCCGGTGCGGACGCTGGCGCAGGCGGCACGGTTGCTCCGCGACGCCCGGCAACTGGGGCGCTATGGCATCTCGGTGACCGAGCCTGTGCTGGACTACGCGCGACTGCTCACCCGCGTGCGCGAGGTGGCCGGCGACGTTCGCGATCAGGCGGCCCTGCGCGCACAAATCGCCGCAGCGGGGGTCACCGTGCACGAGCACGCAGGCGCGGCGCGCTTCGTGGACCCCCACACCGTCGAGACCCAGGGCGGGCTGCGACTTCGAGCGGAGAAGTTCATCCTCTGCTCCGGCGGCGTGAGCCGGCGCCTCCCGATCCCGGGATTCGAGCTCACGGCGACCCACAGCGATGCGTGGAGCCTGACCGCCGTTCCGCCGACGATGGTGGTCGTCGGCGGTGGCGCCACGGGAGCCCAGGTCGCGTCGATCTTCACTGCGTTCGGCACGCGGGTACAGCTCTTCGAGGCGGGAGCGCGCATCCTGCCGACCGAGGACGAAGACGTGTCCACCGCTGTCGCGGAGTCCTTTCGTCAGACCGGCATGGTGGTGCGCGAGGCCTTCGGCTCGATTGAGCGCTTTGAAAGGACGCCGGGGGGTGTGCGGATGGTCTTCTCCCGGGACGGCGTGCGGGACAGCGCCGAGGCTGCGCTCGTCGTCGTCGCGGTGGGCTGGACGGCCGACACCTCCGCGCTCAACCTCGCGGCCGCGGGCGTCGAGACCGACCCGCGAGGTTTCGTGCGCGTCGACGCCCATCTGCGAACCTCCGCGCAGCACATCTTCGCCGCGGGAGACGTGACCGGGCGCATGATGCTGGTCCCCCAGGCGTTGCAGGACGGGTTCGTCGCAGGCTCCAACACGGCGAACACGCCGATGATCACCGTCACGGACGAGGTGTCTCCGATTGGCAGCTTTACCGATCCCGAGTACGCGCAAGCGGGCCTGACCGAAGCGAAGGCACGTCAAACGCATGACGTCGTCGTGGCGGTGGTGCGCTTCGACGCGACGGCGCGGACCCTCATCGATGGTCGGACGACCGGGTTCTGCAAGCTCATCGTCGACCGCGCCACGCGGAGGATCCTCGGTTGCCACGTGGTGGGTGAGCGGGCGGTCGACCTGGTCCAGACGGCGGCGATCGCCATCGCGGCGGGGATGCGAGTGGATGAGCTGGCGCGCGTTCCGCTCTCGTTTCCCACCTATACCGGGGTCCTGGGGCGTGCAGCGGCCATCGCTGCCCGTCAGCTCAAGGTCGATGTGGATCGAGCACGCCTCGCGGAGCTTCTTTGACGTCATCCCGGCCGGTCAGCCGAGGCGACAACCGCGCTGACCCTGGGGGCTCGTGCTTGAGCAAGATTCTCCAAGCTCTCCTCCCCCATCCCTGCTAGCCCGCGCGGATGCGAGTCACCGTCCTGCACCGTTCGCGCTCCGTTGCCGTCCTGGACTACCGATGCGACGCGAAGCCGGGCGAGGGCTCCGTCGAGGAGCAGCACGCGGCGTTCTCGGTGTCGTACGTCCGATGTGGAAGCTTCGGATACCACTCCCGCGGCACGGCGCATGAACTCGTGGCCGGCGCAACGCTCGTCGGGCATGCGGGAGACGCCTACCGCTGTACGCACGAGCATCATCTCGCGGGCGACGAGTGCCTGTCGTTTCAGCTCTCTGACGCGCTCGTTGATGCGCTCGGAGCCTCCCTGGACGTGTGGCGCGTTGGCGCCCTGCCACCGGTCCCGTCCCTGATGATGCTCGGTGAGCTCGCGCAGCAGACGGCCGAGGGACGGACCTGCCTCGGACTGGACGAGGTGGCGCTCGTGTTCGCGGCGCGTTTCGTGGGCGCCGTCTCCGGGAAACGCGAGGCGCCGTTGCGGATGCACGCGAGGGATCGACGGCGGGCTGTCGAAGCCGCGCTCCTCCTCGAAGCGCAGGCGGGTGAGCCGCTGACGCTCGAGGGGCTCGCAGCGGAGCTCGGCTTGAGCCCGTTCCACTTCCTCCGCGTCTTCCGCGGCGTGCTGGGTGTCACGCCGCACCAGTACCTCGTGCGCATGCGCCTTCGTCAGGCTGCGCGCTTGCTTTCGACGGATGCCCCCATCACCCGCATCGCGTACGACGTTGGCTTCGGGGACCTCTCGAACTTCGTGCGAACGTTCCGCCGAGCGGCAGGCGTCTCGCCGCGCGCATTCCGGCAGGCCTCGCGCGGAGATCGCAAGATTCTCCAAGAGAAGATGGCGAGCAACTTCTAGAAGTGTGGCTCAGCCCAAGAGGCACCCTACCAGGAGCACACACCATGGCTTCAATCCGCAAGGACATCACGACGCGTGCCGCGCCCGAGTGGGTATGGGATGCGATCCGTGACATCGGCGCGCTTCACACGAGATTGGTTCCCGGGTTCGTTGTCGACACGCGCCTCGAGCCGGGAGCCCGCGTGGTCACCTTCGGCAACGGGATGGTGGTCAGGGAGCCCATCGTGACGGTCGACGACGACGGACGGCGCCTCGTGTGGGGGGCAGAAGGTGGATCGCTGACCCACTACAACGGAGCGGTCCAGGTCTTCGCGGAGGGCACGGGGAGCCGGGTCGTCTGGACCGCCGATTTCCTGCCCCACGAAGCCAGCGCCGTCGTCGGCCCCATGATCGAGGCCGGCATGGCCGCCATGAAGAAGGCGCTCGATGGGCCAGGCGGCAGTTCGACGCGCTCAATCTCGACTTGAACGTGCAGCGTCGCGTCCACTGCGGCGCGAGCGTATTGGTCGGGGGGCATGGCCATCGTTGGAGCCTACCCTGGCCGGGTGCTACAGGAGTCCAACACCCATCCATTCGCCGATGGATGATTTCCGTGTTCGGGAACACGTCTCTTGACGCCTTTGGCCCGGACCGAAGTGGCGAGTGGGCCTGCTCCGGTTCGGTGGCTCTCCCGCGCTTCGTGTGGTGGGGGTCGTAGATCGAAGTCCGCGATGATTGCTGCCCCGGCGCTCGTCTCTCGAGGCACGCGAAGTGCGGGAGAGCCCGTCACCGGCTCACGGCGTCAAACGCTGGCTGGACCAGACCCGCGCGTTCCGGTGCTCGTCGGGATTGGCGCTCGTGCCTCCAAACACATAGATGCGGCCGTCTTCACCCTGGCTGGCGGTGAAACCACTGCCGGGGCCATACATCCCTGGCGTCTGGTCGAAGTGAAGCGCGGAGGGAGCCTCGATGGACTCCCACCCTTCGATGCGTGATGCGGAGCGCTTCGCGCGCCAGAGCTGGGGCGTGCCCGTCGTGAAGTAGGACCTGTCGAGCGAGCCTCCGACCACCCACAGTTCCGCGCCAGCCGCCACCAGCGCATGCCACCCGCGAGGCTGGGGCAGTGGGGCTTCTGTTTGCCATGGAGGAAGTCACCCGGAAGAAGTCCAGCCTCCGGCGGGCCTGGCTGGGATTGGAGAACGCCTATACCCTGGTCGGCAACAAGGCCAAGGCCCAGAAGGCGCATGACCGCTACATGATCATGTCGCCCGGCGGCATCAAGGACCCCAAGCGGACGCAGCGGTTGCTCAAGGGCTTCTGAACCCCAGACCCTCCACCACCTCCACCTCCGTGAGCACGCGGAAGGCCCCTTCCGCCACGTCGAGCGCCACCTGCCCCACCGCCTCACGGTGCAGCGCGAGCACCGGGTGCCCCACCTCAACACGGCCCCTCATTCCTCCTGACTGTGAAGGGCCCCCTGGATGGGCTCAACTCAGGGCGTGACGGAGACCCGCGTGCCCGCCCGGGTATTGTTGTCGTCAATCAGCTCCGCGATGGAGCTCTGCGGATCCACCACCGCCCCCGCGTAGTACAAGCCTGTCGTGGGCACGGACGCCGGGCCCGACACCGTCAGCACCTGGCACTGGCCGGGGTTGAGATACGGCAAGGAGACATAGCCCACGAAGAAGTCCGGCGAGGGCCCCGTCGGACCGTTGGGGGTGATGGTGCTATCCGCCGACAGGTACACCTCCACAGGCGCGTTGCCTCCCACGGTGCCCTGGTTGCACACCGTTACCGAGACAGTGAGCGTCTGGCTCAGCTTCACGCTGCTCGCGCTCGACGCCGCGGACACGATGAAGTCGGGCCTGTTGCCCACGCCAATGCGGCTGCCGGTCAAGGTGTTGTTGTTCTCAATCAGCTCGGAGAGGGAGTTCTGCGGATCCACCACGGCGCCCAGGTAGTAGGCGCCCTCGGTGGACGCGTACGCCGGGCCCGACACCGTCAGCACCTGGCACTGGCCGGCGTTGAGGTACGGCGAGCCTGCGTAGCCCACGAAGAAGTCCGGCGAGGGCCCCGTCGGACCGTTGGGGGTGATGGTTGCGTCCGCCGACAGGTACACCTCCACCGGCGCGCTGCCACCGACAGTGCCCTGGTTACACACCGTCACGGAGACGGAGATCTGCTGCCCGGACGTGGCGCTGGCCGGCCCCGTTACCGCGGACACGATGAAGTCGGGCCTGTTGCCCACGCCAATGCGGCTGCCGGTCAAGGTGTTGTTGTTCTCAATCAGCTCGGAGAGGGAGTTCTGCGGATCCACCACGGCGCCCAGGTAGTAGGCGCCCTCGGTGGACGCGTACGCCGGGCCCGACACCGTCAGCACCTGGCACTGGCCGGCGTTGAGGTACGGCGAGCCTGCGTAGCCCACGAAGAA
>NZ_RAWA01000429.1 GCF_003611675.1 Corallococcus sp. CA053C | reverse complement strand
GGTTGTAGGCGCGGGTGGGGGTCCCCATCGTCCCTGGCATGCGACGACGCGCGCGGGGGCGGACAGGCATGCGGTCCATCGACACCGAGGACGAGCGGATTGCCTCCCTGCTCGTGGCCGACGACGCGGAGCTGCCCTTCGAGGGCACCCGGGACCTGGAGGTGCGGCTGCGCGATGGGCGCTGCTTCGTGCTCACCGTGCACACCCTGGAGGCGCTGGAGGAACGACTGGGGGGCGCGCCGTCCTTCGTGGCGACGCGCCTGGTCGTGGTGCGGCGGATGTCGGATGGGGCGCTGCTCCACGCGGTGCGCTCGGCACTGGACCAGGGCGTGGAGCGGTTCGGCACGCTGCAGGCGCCCATCGAAGAATGACGTCGGCCCTGGATGCGGAGGTGTTGCCGTTCGCGCTCCCGCGGAGCGACGACCCGGCCCGTCCCGCGGCGGCGGTGCTACAGGTCGGGCCTGCTCCCGCGCGGGGCTGGAAAGCCGACGCCGCGATGCGCAGGGAGCGTGACTTCCTCCGGGAAGCCAGGAGGCGTGGGTATGCTGCGCGCCCGATGGATGAGCCCGGCCTGCAATATCCCGGAGAAGCCCTGCGCAGCTGGCTGCGCCAGTTCGCCAAGACGCCCGTGGCCGAGCCGACGTTGCGCCTGCTGGTCGTCCTGGCGGACACGGTGTTCTTCGCGAGCCTGGGCCGGGAGGAAGGCGAGGCCACGCGCGTGCGCATCGCCTACCACGCGCAGGGGTTGCCGGGCCTTCAGGCGGTGCGGGAGACGGTCTTCATCGGCGGTGCGAGGGGCCACCGGCAGGCGTGGGAGACGCTGCCCCTGGAGCCCAAGTCGAGCATCACCGACTTCAGCGTGGAGGCCCTGGTGAAGCTGGCGCCCGCCGCGCACCTGCCGCGCACGGCGGTGGTGGTGGGGCCGCGCGACGGGAAGCTGCGCATCCAGGGGCTGGCGCGGCGGGTGGAGTACACGGAGTTCCACGCCGAGGGCGAGGAGGACGTCTTCATCCTCCACGCGCCCGAGCCGGGCCACCTGGTGGTGAGCACCCAGGGCCGCGAGGTGTTCCGCTACGAGCAGGGCGCGCCGGTGCCCCCGGGGCGGCGCGTGGCGTTGCACGACCTGCTGTTCCACGAGGACAGCGCGGTGCGCTCGGCGCTGCTGGAGCATTGCGCGACGCTGGTGGAGTCGCTGCCGAAGGTGCAGCCGCTGATGGGCGGCAACCGCGAGTGGTACGTGTCCAACGCGGTGCAGGGCCTCATCCGGAAGATGGGGGCGCTGCATCACGGTGGACTGATTGCCTTCCTGCCCAAGCAGCACGACATGGAGCGCTTCCGCACGCGCGGCAAGTACAGCCTGCCGCAGGAGCAGGGCTCGCTGTTGCGCGAGCGATTGAAGCGCTTCGTGCAGGCGCGCGCGGACCTCATCAACGGCGCGTGGCGCGCGGAAGCCGGGAGGGCCGCCGGGACGGAGGCGCCAGAGGATCCGGAGCTGAAGAAGGCCGCCGCCGAGCACGACGACAAGGCGACCGAGAGCGACTTCCAGGCGCTCGTGGAGAGCATCGGGCAGCTCACCGCGGTGGACAACGCGCTGGTGCTGGGGCCGGAGCTGGAGGTGCTCTGCGCGGGGTATCAGATCGCCATCCCGCGCAGCGGTCCGCCGCAGGTCTTCGAGGCGCGCACGCTCCAGGGACGGCCCGGGCCGCACTACCCCATCAGCCAGCACGGGTCGCGCCACCGCGCCGCGGCCGTCTTCGCCAACCAGCACTCCGGCGCCATCGTGTTCGTCGCGTCGCAGGACGGCCCGGTCCGCTGCCTGCACCGGCCGCCCGGCAAGAAGAAGGTGCTGCTCTGGAGCCTCCTCCTCACGGAGGACTGAGTTCCCAGCGTTGAGGGGCGGGCCCGGGCCTTCCGACAGTCGCACGGGTACGCTTCGGAAATTGTCATGGTACAATTTGAGTTGTGTCCCATGACGCCTGTGCCCAAGGAAGGCCATGACCCGCTCCACCTGGAAGCCGCGCCTGAAACGGACCGGCGGGCCGCTGTACGCGGCGCTCGTCGACGCGCTCGCGGCGGACATCAGCGCCGGAAGGCTGCGCGCGGGGGACCGGCTGCCGACGCACCGGGAGCTGGCGGCCACGGTGGAGGCCTCCCTGGGGACGGTGACGCGGGCGTATGCCGAAGCCGAGCGGCGGGGGCTCATCCGCAGCCAGGTGGGGAACGGGACGTTCGTGAGGGACCTCACGGAGGCGGACCCGTACTCACCGCAGCTCGACCGGACGCGCATCGACCTGGGGCCCACGGCGGTGCCCATCGTGCCCGGGGACCTGGGGCACCTGTCGCTCGCCGCCGGGCTGACGCGCCTGGGAGGACGCGCGGACCTGGCCGCGCTCAGTGGCTATCAGGCGCACGCGGGCTCCGAGTCCCAGCGGGAGGCGGGGGCCCGCTGGCTCAAGCTCGCGGGGGTGCCCGCGACCACCGGGGAGGTCACGGTGTGCGGAGGGGCACAGCACGCCACCCTGATGCTGTTGTCATTGCTGGCGACGCCCGAGGGCGTGCTGGTGGAGGACATCACCTACCCGGGGGTCCTCAGCGCGGCGGAGTGGCTCCGGCTGCCCACGCACCCGGTGGCGCTCGACGCGGACGGGCTGATTCCGGAGGCGCTTGAGGAGGCCTGCCGGAAGAGCGGTGCCCGGGTGCTGTATTGCACCCCGACGAACCACAACCCGACCACGGCGGTCATGCCGTTGAAGCGGCGGCAGGCGGTCGTGGAGGTCTGCCGTGAGTTCGGGGTGACGATCATCGAGAACGGAGCGCTGGCGCCGCTCGTCGCGAAGGCCCCTCTCCCTCTCGTGGCGTTGGATCCCGGGCGGACGTATCACATTGGAAGTCTGTCCAAGGCGACGCTGCCCGCGTTGCGCGTGGGCTTCATCCGGGCCCCCGCCGAATCCCGCCGGGCGCTGGAGCATGCGGCCGCGGCGACGGTCTGGTCCGGGTCGCCCCTGTTGAATGAGATTGCCTCGCAGTGGATTGCCGACGGCACGGCCGAGGCCCTCCGCGACGCACGGCGGGCCGAAGCCACGGCCCGGCAATCCCTGGCGGCCTCCGTGTTGAAGGGCCACCCGTATGTCGCGCATGCCACCGCGTACTTCCTGTGGATGCCCATTCCCGAGCACCGCCGGGCCACGGAGCTGGTGGAGCAGGCGGCCGCGCGCGACGTGCTCCTGGGCCCCGCGCACCTGTTCGCGGCCCGCCCCGGCAACGCGCCCAACGCCCTCCGGGTGTCGCTCGGCGCGGCCAGCTCCCGCGCGGAGCTGGAGCGGGGTTTGAAGACGCTGGCGGAGCTGCTGGGCGCCACGTCCCCGACCCCGCGTCGCATCTCCTGACGTTCCCCTTCCCTCCTCGTCCCTGGACGTGCCCATGACCCCACCACGTGCCCGTGTCACCCTCCTGTTCCTGTTTGGAATGGCGCTGTTCGCGCCCTCGATGGCGATGGGGGCCGGGGATCCGCTCCAGGAGCGGCTCGACTTCTCCCATGCGTCGTTCCGCTTGCCGGATCACATCCGCGACACGCTGAGCCCTCCGCGATGGCTGCCCGAGGGCGAACGGTTCGTGTACTGGTCCATGGTCGACCCGTATCGGGAGACCTGGGTGCTGGTCGATGCACAGCGGAAGACCCAGCAGCCGCTGCTGTCACCCGATGCCCTGCGGACCCAGCTCACGGTGCTGCTCGGGAAGCCGCCCAAGCTGTCTGGCTTCATGCCCTTCACGCTCACGCCCGATGCGCAAGGGATTGCCTTCTCCGTGCAGGGCCAGGCGTTCACGCTGGGCCTGACCGACCGCCGCGTCGTGGCGCTCGCGCCCACGGATCCGGTCGCGCTGTCGTTCATCCCCGGCAATGCGCTGTCGCCAGATGGCAAGGCGGTCGCGGAGCAGCGGGAGGCCGGGTTCGCGGTGGTGGATGCCCAGGGGAAGACCCGGGTGGAGCGCACTGGCACGGAGGACAACGCGTGGCGGGTGCCTGAATCACCGTGGTCGCCCCAGGGCCGGTTCCTCGCGGTCTGGCGTGAGGACACGCAGGGCATGCACAGGCTTCCGGTGGTCGACTACAGCACCCCGTTGGAGAAGGTGACGTGGGCGCCCTATTCCAAGACGGGCACGCCCCTGATGCGCGCGGAACTGCACCTCGTCACGGTGGAGTCGGGACAGGTGGTGGCGGTCCCGCGTGCGGAGACGGAGGGCTATGAATGGTTCGCGGGCTGGCGTCCGGACGGGCGCGAGGCGTTCGTGCTCCGGCTGTCGCGGGATGGCAAGCGATTGGACCTGATGGCGGTGGATGCGATGACGGGCAAGAGCCGCCGCGTGCTGCGCGAAGAGCGGCCGGAGACCTTCGTGGGGGCGCTCGACTTCGCGCTGGAGGGCTGGTCGCGGCAGGTGAAGCCGCTGCCGGACAACCAGCACTTCCTCTGGATGTCCGAGCGGGATGGCTGGCGACACGTCTACCTGTATGACTATTCGGGCAAGCTCGTGCGCCAGGTCACCCGGGGCCCGTTCCCGGTCCACGCGGTGCTGGGCGTGGCGCCCAAGGGAGACACCGCGTTCGTGCTGGCTTCCGCGGAGCGTGAGGCTCCGTATGACCGGCTGCTGTACCGGGTGGCCATGACGGGAGGGGACCTGAAGCTCCTGTCCCCGGAGCCCGGGGTGCACCGGGTCGTGATGTCTCCCTCCACGCGGTACTTCGTGGATGGGCATTCCACCCGGACGCAGCCAAGGGTCTGGGATGTCGCCTCCACGGATGGACGGGCAACCTTCCGCTACGCGAAGGCGGACGCGAGCGCCTTGGCGGCGTTTCACTACACACCGCCGGAGCCGCTCACGGTGAAGGCAGCGGACGGCACCACACCGCTGTATGGCGTGCTCTACAAGCCGTGGGACTTCGACCCGAAGAAGCGCTACCCGGTGCTCGACATCATCTACGCGGGACCGTTCACGACGGTGGTGCCCTGGGGGTACGCGGGCAGTGTCGAGTCGTTCATCGCCCATTCAATGGCACAGCTCGGGTTCATCGTGATGGTGCTGGATGCACGTGGCACGCCGGGGCGGAGCAAGGCGTTCCAGGACGTGAACTACGGCCGCGTGGGCCAGACGGAGATTCCGGACCACGTCACGGCCTTGAAGCAGGCGGGAGCGAGCCGGCCCTACATGGACCTGGAGCGGGTGGGCATCCATGGCCATTCCTGGGGCGGCTACTTCGCGCTGAGGGGGATGCTGACGGCGCCGGAGTTCTTCAAGGCGGGCTACGCGGGAGCACCGGGTGCGCTGACGGAGGAGGCCCTCATCAACGAGCCCAACATGGGCCTGCTCGCGGAGAATGCGGCGGGCTACGCGGCGGGCTCCAACGAAGCGTTGGCGGGGAAGCTCCAGGGCGCGCTGAAGATGATGCACGGCACCAGCGATGTGAACGCATCGCTGTCCACGACGATGCGGATGGCCCAGGCATTGGTGCGAGCGAACAAGCACTTCGACCTGTTGATCATGCCCGGCGAGGGGCACAGTCCCAACGGGCCCGAAGGTCGGTACTACCTGGACGACGTCCGCCGGTTCTTCCTCCGGGAGCTGGGCGAGCCCAAATGACGGAAACCAACAAGTTACCTCCCCAGAAGCTTCGACGAAGCCGGATATGACAGGGCGCTACTTCGAATTGTCAGAGGACGTTTATGTCCCCAATCGCTGGTACCTGGGGGATCCGGTCGACGAGCAGTCAATGGAAGTCGAGGACCCGTGGATGTTCCGGGCCGGCAAGCCCGTTCACGTGACAGGCCGCCTCCGAATTCCCATTGATGAACCTGGACGGCCATTGGATTTTTCTTCGGCCGGCATCGGGACCGAGCCCATCATCCACGTCAAGGTCGCAACGATCTTCGCGGAGCTTGCGCCCAATGACGTCCAGCTTCTCGCGGTGGACATCGACGGGCAGCCCGAACAGTTCAGCATGCTGGTGGCAACCCGACTGCTCCGATGCATCGACGACAAGGCTTCCCGGGAGGTTCAATACTGGGAGCCCAAGCATGGCCAACCCGAGAAGGTGGGCCGTTATCGCTCCGTCGCAGGCATGCGCATTGACCCGTCGAAGGTGGGCGATGCCCAGGTCTTCCGGCCGTGGGGCTGGTCCATCGCCCTCATCGTCTCCAAAGCCCTCAAGACCGCACTGGAGCGCACCGGGGTCACCGGCATGCACTTCACCGAGGTGTAGCGACCAGCACGCATTCCTTGAGAGCTGTTACCGTGGCGCCCGCGGCTGAAGTGATTGCGAGGCGGACATGAAGCGGCTGGGGTGGGCGCTGCTGCTGGGAATGCTCGTGTCAGGCTGCGCGACGACGCGGGTCGTAAGCCTGGAGACGGACGACGGCGTTCGGACCGTCATCACGCCTGCTGAGGCCGAAGGTGCCTCACCCACCGCTACCCGGCTTGAGGATGACGAATTCAAGACGGCGGTGGAGACACTCGCGCGGGAGGTCCGGCCGTCTGCCCATCCCCTGCGAGAGGCCCGCGAGCTGTTCGGGCTGCCGGAACGGAGCGGCCTGTATGGCTTCAGGGCGCGGACCCGGCAGATTGTTCCCCTGGGCGAAGCGGAGGTGCGTGACCTGCACCTCCTGGATTCATCCGACGACCTGACACGCGGCTACAAGCGCTGGTGCGAGCACAAGAAGCAGGCTGGAGACTGCTTGCGGCTGCTGGACGAAGGGCCGTTGCTGGGAAGCGACGGCCGCTATGCGCTGGCCATGGCTGTCGCGATGGATTCGGTGTGGCGCGAGACGTCCGAGGCCCTGGAGGACCTGGCGAATCCCCAGGCAGTGCTGGCCACGATGACCTCCGCCGTGACGATGTACCTGTTGCTCTGGGCCCTGCCAGAGCCCCTGTCCAAGGGACTCGCCGCCCTGATGACCGCCACGGCAATTGCGTACCTGGGCGTGGACACGGTGTGGCGCATCCTGGATGGCTGGGTGACCCTGGTGCGCCACGTGGACCAGGCCACCACGTTCGTCGAGGTGCGCGACGCGGGAGAAGCCTACGGGGAGGTGCTGGGCGAGAACGCGGCGCGCATCTTCGTGATGCTGGCGACCGCGGCTGTGGGCAATACCGTGGGGCTCGCGACGAAGGTCCAGGGACTCCCTGGGTCCGCGCAGGCCGCGCTCGCCGTGGAGACGCAGGCGGGGTTCCAGTACGTCGCCCTGGGAAGCGTGCGCTCCGTGGCGATGACGGCCGAGGGCTTCACCATCGCGCTCGCACCCAACGCGCTCGCGATGTCATCGCGCCGGGGGCCGCCCCAGCGCCATCACCTGGCCACCATCCGGAATGAGAAGTCCTCGAAGAACGGCGGGCCGTGGACACCGATCTTCCGGAAGCTCTTCAAGAAGGGAGGCATGGAGCTGAAGGATCCGGAGAACATCGTCACAATCAAAGGGCACCGGGGACCGCATCCACGGGAGTATCATGAGCTCGTGCTGAGGCGGTTGAGCAATGCCACAAGAACCTGCCGGACCGTGGTGCAATGCCGCGAAGCCCTGACGAGTGCACTTCAGGCGCTCGCCGAGGAAGCCAATGCCCCAGGGACACTCCTCAACAATCTCCTGACATCACGCAAGGCACGCTGAATACCACCCATATGGCTGCTCGATTCTTCGAACTTGAGGCGGACCTTCATGAAGGAAATTGGTACCTGGACGACCCCGCCGATACGAATTCGATAGAGGTCGACAACCCTTGGATGTTCGGAGAGGGAAAGCCTGTTCACGTCACAGACCGCCTCCGGGTTCCCATCCTTGAGCCTGGAAAGCCTCAAGACTTCTCCCTGGCGGGAGTGGGCTTGACGCCCATCATCCACGTCAAGCTCGCGAACGTGCTCATGGAGAAGGCTGCCGACGACGTGCAACTCATCCCCGTCGACATCCCGAAGCACCCGGATCAGTACGTCCTCCTGGTCGCGACGAAGCTCATCCGCTGTATCAATGAGCAGGCCTCCGAGGAGATCCGCTTCTGGGAAGCGAAGCACGGTCAGCCAGAAAGGATTGGCGAGTACCACTCCGTCTACGGCATGCGCATCGACAAGTCGAAGGTGGGCAACGCCCAGCTCTTCCGCCCATGGGGCTGGAAGGTCGCCCTCATCGTCTCCGAAGACCTCAAGACCGCGCTGGAGCGCACTGGCCCCACCGGTATGCGGTTCATCGAAGTCTAACGCTCACGCCTCGCGCGCGACGTTGCCCTCCCGTCCCGGCGCCTCCAGGGCCATCCCCAGCGCGGCGACGGTCGTGAGCCCCGCGGCGATGCCGAACTGCAGCGCGAAGTGCCCCCTCGCCAGGGACAGCGCCGCCACCGCCAGCGACCCTCCCAACAGCCGCATCGAATACAGCGTGCTCGTCACGATGCCCCGGTACTGCCAGGGCGCTCGCGACTGCGGCCCCAACAACGAACTGCTCGCCGCCAGCGCGAACCCCAGGCCCACGCTCGCGCGCATGCCTCCCCGCACCAGCACCTTCACGCCCACCGTCGACC
>NZ_RAWA01000428.1 GCF_003611675.1 Corallococcus sp. CA053C | reverse complement strand
CAGCCCCCGAGGTCCCCCATGAAGAGCAGCTTCAAGCCGAGCTTCCCCAAGACGCCCAAGGCGCCCGCCGCCCCCCCGAAGCTGGACAACACGGTGGCCCAGGGGAAGACCTCCACGGGCAGCGCGCCCGTGTCGAAGCCGACGGCGCCCACGAAGACGTCGGGGCCGGACAAGACGCCGCAGGGGGACTCGTTCAAGAAGCCCACGGCGAACGCGGAGGCGTCCTCGTCGTCGTCGCGCCCGAACATCAACGCGCACGACCTCCAGGGGCCGCAGGTGCAGGCGCCGAAGCTCTCCGAGAGCGAGGTGCAGGACCTGGCGATGGGCCGCACCCCGGGCAAGGGCAGGCCCGCGGCGGTGCGCCCGGAAATCCAGAAGGTGGCGGAGGAGATGAAGGCGGAGGTGCCGGGCTCGGAGGTGCTGCGCTTCACGGACCAGGGCGGCCACCCGATGCTGAAGAAGCCGGGCCTGCCCTCCGGCACGGACGCGGGCGTGTGCAGCGCGATGACGTCCGAGTGGATCCGCACCGGCATCGAGGCGGGCGGAGACCCGAAGAAGGGCTCGCAGGCGTTCGGCAAGCTCACGGACAACCACTTCGGCTCGCTCATCGACAAGCAGCACGCCGAGCACGTCCAGGGCAGCGCCCTCCAGAAGAAGAACAACGCGAGCCTGGACTCCATCGCGAAGTTCCAGGGCGACGTGGGGGTGCTCAAGAACAAGCAGCAGCAGCGCAAGTTCATCAACGAGCAGCTCACGAACCCGGCCCTGACGCCGGAGCAGCGCCAGGGATTGATGACGCAGCGACATGAGCTGACCCAGGAGATCTCCGAGGGCGTGGCGAAGATGAAGCAGGACTCGGCGTCCATCGACGCGACGCAGATGGAATTGCAGGGCCTGCGCCAGGACTTCCGGACCGGCCGTGGCGGCGGCCACCCGAACGTGCGCGTGCAGGACTTCGCGCCCATCGAGCAGAACTTCGCGCAGAAGCTGTTCGACGGCACGCAGCAGAACGGCCACTACCGGATGGGCCTGCGCAAGGATGGCGATGGCGACGCCGAGGGCCACGTCATCGGCCTGCACAAGACGGATGGCAAGAGCCGCCTGATGGATGCCAACACCGCCGAATGGCAGACGGACAGCCACAAGGACCTGGTCAACCTGACGGCGGAGCACATCGAGCGGCTGTACCCGAACTACAGCGCGTTCGACCTTACCCGCTACGGCTGACCGTCCCGGCTCGGCTCGGCGGCCTCACACCCGCCGCGCCCACGGGTCGTCGCCCAGCAGGCCCGGCAGGAACGACAGCCAGTCGCGCGTGGTGGAGAGCAGCGTCTCCAGCGAGACGGCCGCCGCGCGCACCAGCAGCGCGTCGTCACCCAGGGGGCTCGCGGAGACGACCTGCCCAGCGCGCGGCTTCACCGGCAGCGCCGCCACCCGCGCGGCCAGGGACTCGCGCGCGGAGGCCAGCGCGGGCCCCACGAGCAGCACCGTGGCCAGCGCGTCGAAGCGGCCCATCCGCTCCGGCAGCGCGCCGTGCTCGGCGTCCAGCACCTGGCGCTCGTCGAGGACGGTGCGCCCTTCCCGAGCGATGCGCAGGCGGGAGGCATAGCGCAGGAAGGCCCACCGTTCGCCCCGGGCGCTGCGCCCGGCCGTCACCACGTCCGCGAGCACCAGGGACGCCCCCGCCGCGAGCGTCACATCCAATGTCTGCGAATAGCGGGCGCCGGTGAAACAGACGGTCGGATCCGGCACCCACGCGAACAGCGCCTGCGGGCCCACGCGCGCGTGCAGGTCGCTCTGGCAGCCATGGGGGGAGCGGTAGACGCGGTTGGAGCCCTGCGTGGCGACCAGCGCCGTGGCTCCGTCCGCCAGGTCCACGTCCAGCCGCAGGTGGTCACCGTCCACCAGCCCACCGCCGAACGAGCTCGTGTAAGCCCAGGCCGCGTGGCCATGGTTGCGCGGCGTGAGCAGCCGCAAGGGGCTGTGCGCCAGCGCCGTGCGCACCACGGTGCGGGGGCCGGAGCGCTCGAAGGCGAGCCGCGCGACGCCGGCCTGGTTTGAGGGCAGCGCCTCCTCGCGCGGGACGGGAAGCGGGGAGATCACCCCGTCTTCCTAGCACGGCGCGGCGTTCCTCTTGAGGAGCACCTACCGTGACATTCCAGGTCCCGGCCCGTGGCTGACCGCCGCCCGCCAGGAACGCGCTCGGGCCCTGGCAGGCAGCAGCTTCAATCACTTGCCAGGTAGAGATGCGCTCAAGCGCCGCTCCCAGCAGCGCCTCCAGCTTCGCAATCCGCGCGTCCCGGGGGGCAAGTTCCGCCACGAGTGGCGGTGTGTCGCGTCGCGACCACCGTCGAGTGCCGTCCCTCCCACCGTTCGCGGCCCGCAGTCCCTTCAAGCAAGCACCAACCGGTGAACGGTTACGTTCCTTCAACGCCCTGGCCTGCTCGCTCCATTTCAACAGGCTCTTAGCCTTCCCGGATGCGGTCCATTGCCCCGGCCCTGACAGGCGCGGGAGACGGTCATGGGGGACTTCTGCCGTCGCCATGGTGTGCGTTTGTACCGGCCCACCTATTGCTTCCTTCGAGCGGATGCGTCACGTCAGCAGCAGGCGCGACAGGAGTTGAGCGAAAAACCACCAAGCGCAAGCAGGTGACATCGCCCTCTTGAGCCAGGACGAAGCGAGATTTCCCATGGTGCCGACGCTGACGGCGACGCTGGGCGAGAAGGGAAGACGCCCTGTCATCGGCACCCGCGACTGCAAGGACGTGGTGCACGCCTTCGCGTCCGCCCATCTCACCACCGTGGCCGTGACGAGCAGGCTGTACCGGCGGCCGCCCTACGGCCCACAGCTTCAACCCATCGAATGGCTGTGGCGGCGGCCCCTGCGCCAGCGCACCAGGGACAACCTTACCATGTTGAGCCCCGACCGTTTCAGCCGAGGCGTGAACGAGCCCATACGTCCTCGAACTCTTCTCGCGTGATCGCGACCGGCTCAAACTGGGGGTCCTTTGCGATTTCGCTCAGTTCCGGCATTGCCAAGATTCCAAGCTTGGTGCTGCCACGCGACCTTCCAGAACTCGCATAACCATATCGTCCGTCACGGAAGACCTCGACCTTTCGGATCTCGAATCGATTGTCATCCAACTCGCTATAGAGAGTCACGGGTTCGTCCGGATGCCAATGCTTCCAGCCGATACGAACGTATTTCACGGTACTGCTCCTGAGTTGAGGATGCGGCCTGCGATGTTGAGCGGCCCTTCGTTCAGAACCACGAAGACTCCCTGCCTTCCCTGAACAACGTTGAGGCCGCTCACGTCTATTTCTACGTAGTGCGTGAATCGTGCTCCCAGGAACGGCATCCCTAGGAACTCGCGTGACAACTGACTCGGCGTCTTCGTTCCTGGCACGATATCCGAGAGATACTGCCCGTTGCCATACCTCGCATCGGCGGGGTTCAGCGCTCTCAGCGAAGGGTTCAGGCTCTCAGAGGCCAGGATGCCAGCGTGTCCTGCCTCGTTCGTGTAGTGGAAGAGGCTTCTCGGTGATCCTGCGCTCTCGGTGGTGATTCCACATTCGCTGAGCCCAAGCGGGTCACACCAGGTGAGCGGGTCCGTAGGATAGCAGAAGAAGTTGGGACCTGCAGCGAGCCCCAGTGGATCCCGGCTGATGTAGCGCCCGGCTGCGGCGTCATAGTGGCGGAAGCGGTTGTAGAGGAGCCCCGACTCCTCGTCCTCGTACTGTCCGGGCCAGCGCCAGGGGCAGTGCTGCAAGGCGACGTCGGGCTTGCCCACCCCAAAGGCATCCAACTGCATGCGCCAGGCGAGTTCGCCGGCCTCGTCGTACATCTCGGTAGGCGTGCCGAGGGTATCCGAGGCGATGGCCCATCGGCGGCCCGCCGTCTCCTTGGCCACGGGCGTGAAGGTGCCAGGCTGCCAATACCAGGTGGTGGATGCCTCGGGCGATACCTCGTGAACCACGGTATGGCCGTCCCAGACGAAGCGCGTATCAGCCTCGACCCGGGTGCTTCCATCCGGGGCGGTAGATGCCAGCGCTTTCCGGGTGCGGCGGGCGAAGGCATCGTACTCATAGCGCACGGCGCGTCCGTCGGGACGAAGGACCTCCACCAGCATCCCCGCGTCATTCCAGCGGTAGACCCAGCGACGTCCATCCTCCTCCACCTTCTCCGTCTGGTTGCCGTCCGCGTCATAGGTGTAGCGGCAGCCGTCCGCCTTCTCCAACCTGCCGCCCCTCCCGTAGCGCCTGTCGGCCAGGGTGGAGCTGCGGTAGAGATTTCCCACCACGTCCATGGCGCGGTGCAAGGTGCCTGAGGGGCCATTCTGGGCAACCAGCCGGCCTCGGGCATCGTGGGTGTAGTCGGTGCGGCCGCGCCGCGAATCCTCCACGGCAGCCAGCTGGTCTTCCCCACGCCAATGATACGCGCGCGCGTCGAGTTGCTGCGTGGGCGCACCAGCCACGTGGCGAAGGGTGCGGCGAGCAGTGGGCCGGCCCGCGGCATCACGTTGCCACTCCACCCGCACGTCCCCGGGCAGCACCCGGGCGGCCTCCAGTCCCAGGGCGTCTCTCTCGAAGCGAAGGGTGGACTTCGACGCGTGGAGGAACTCCTCTCCGAAGTGCAGCGACGAAACCTCGCCCAAGGCGTCGTGCAGCACTGTCAACCGGCCGCCCAGCGACGTCTCCAGGAGAATGCGCTGCCCGGTGGAGTCGAAGCGGGAGGTCACCGCATGGTCGCCCTGCACCTCGCGCAACACCCGCCCCAGGGCATCCCTCTCAAAAAGGATGGTGGCGGACTCGTTTCGAGCGCGAAGCAGGGCTCCGTCCTCGCGATACCCGAACTCCACGCCAGTGCCGTCGGAGTGTTTCTGCGTGAGGGGGCGCCCCGCATTGTCATAGGTGTACTCAGTGGTCCGGCCACTGGGCAGAAAAGCCTTCATCAACTGGCCCAATGCGTCGCGCACATAGAGGCGCGTTTGCCCATCGAAACCCGTCTCCTCCCGCACCCTGCCCAAGGCGTCCAACGTGTAGGTGTATGCCTCGTCCGCCTCGTTGAGGACGCGCGTCAGTCTGCCTTCGGTGTCGTAGACAAAGCGCACCGAGGCGCCCCCCTCTTCGCGCGAGCGCAGCTTGTGGAGGTGGCCATAGGTGAAGCGAACGTGCCGGGTGGCGTCGCGCACCTCCAGTAGGTTTCCATGAGCGTCATAGGCCCGCTCCTGCACCACGCCCGCCGGAGAACCCACTTGCAGCAGGTTCCCCCGCACGTCGTAGCGGAAGCGGGCCACGGCCCCGCGAGCGTCCTTCTTCCGTACAACCCGGCCTTGCCCATCGTAGGCGTACTCGGTGGCCGCGCCGTTGGGCGCCACCGTGCTGACCAGGCTCTTCTGCCTGTCGTACTCCAGCAGCGTACGCCGACCGCCTGGGGTTTCCACCCACACGGGCAACCCCCGCTGCCAGCCCCAACGGGTGCATTCCCCAGTGGGCGCTCGCCGCTCGGTCAGGTGGCCTTCCCTGTCGTAGGTCCACGCCCAGGTGTTGCCCAACACGTCGGTGAGACGCTCCGGAAGGTCCCGGCCGTCATATTCCAAGCACACCCGGGCCCCGTCCGGTCCCTCTATCGCCACTGCGTTGCCCCGGGCGTCGTAGGTGGTGGTGCGGGCATGCCCCAGGGCGTCCGTCTCCTTTGCGAGGAGCCCACATTCCGGGTCGTAGGCGTAGGAGGTGGATGCGCCGTGGGCGTCCGTCACCTTCACCACCATGCCCAGTTCATCCAACTGGTACACGGTGGTGGCCCCCAGCGAGTCCTCCACCAGCGTCTTCCGGTTGCGCCTGTCATAGGCAATCAGGTGATGGAAGATGCCGCCGTCGCCCCAGGTGCTCACACACCGGGCCTGGGCGCCCCAGCCGTCGTATTGGAAGTAGAAGGAAAGGCCCGTCCTGTCCGTCTCCCGCACCATGAGGTGGCCCTGGTATTCAAACTGCCATGAGGCCCCGGCCGCATCCTTGACTTCCACCAGGTCGCCGCGGGCGTCATAGCTGTACTTGAGGTGGCGGTAGAAGCCCGTCTCCCTGGAGAGTGGGAGCTTCACCTCGGTGAGACGGCCTTGCGCATCATGGATGAAGCCCACGAGGCGCCCGCAGGTGTCACGCATCCACTCCAGACGGCCCCTGTCATCGTAGGTCAACTCAAGGGTGTGATGGCCGTCGCGGCTGCGAATGCGTTTCAGGCTGGCGCGCTGCGGAGAACCGCCTGCCACGAACGCGAACTCACGCGCCGTGCCATCAGAGTCCTCCACCGTCCAGCCAAGGCCGCCATGACTGCGCAGCGTGAGTCGGTTGGTAGCATCATAGAGGGACTGGTCGGCCCGCAGGATCCGACCCGGCAGCGCATCAGTTGCGAACTCCACCTCCCTGCCGTCCGCCTCGCGCAGCACCACCTTGCCTCGCTCCAGCCACACCTCCTGGTGCAGGCTGTGACTCCAGCCGTAGCCCAGCGGGCCATTCCGCCAAGAAAGTGAAGAGGAGTACACCCGCTCGAATACCAACGGCAGTGGACCCGGCAATTCAAAATCAATGTTGTCCGTGAAGACACGGCCCGTGGCGACGTCCACCGGGTGCCCGGTGACGAAGCACACGGCCCGCTTCAGCCTGTCGCTGAGGCGCCCTGGCGCCACCTTGTCGATGGCTTTCTTGAGGGCCCCACTCACCCTTGCCCAGCCTTTGCTTCGCTTTTGGGCCTGGCGCAGGACCCTGAAAAGCCTGACGCCCACACGGGCCACCTTCATCAGGACTCTCATCCCGGCCAGCATGGCGAGGTTCTGGGCAATGCCCTCCATATCCGGAACCATGGGGGCGCCATTGAGCACCAATGACCCCTTGGGGATGGCAAGGGTGACACTGGTTGGCAGACGGACGGGGTCGCTGCAGCTGAGTGACACATCGCCCAAGCGCACCCCAAGACTGCCCGCCAAGGTGACGTTGAGGCTGCCAAACATCAACTCCGCGTCATTGCCGGGCATCCCCTTGACGAAGCCCACCCCCGGCAGGGGCAGGTGGGGCAGCGTCAGCAGGTTGGTGACGGTGGTGCCGCAATTCGCCACCGGCAGACCATTCACCAGCACCAGCCCGGGGCCCCCTCCCGTCGCCATGCCAATGGCCGCGCCCACCGCCAGGCCTACCGGGTCGAACACCATGCCCACGAACGGCATGGGCACGGGTGTTGGCACCGGCCCCGCAGGTGTGGGCATCAACACCATGTGCACGTCCAGCCCCAACACCGGATCAAAGAAGGTGGATTGCAGCATGGCTCAGGCTCCTCCCGACGCCGCGGACTTCGCATCGACAGGTGGCGACTCCAACACGAGGGCCTGCGCCTCCAAGGACTCGGCCTGAGCCTTCAACCCGTGCTTGCGACAAAGCGAGGCCAGCTGACGAGCAGCCTCCGGCGCGGTGGAGGAGCGCCTCTCATCAGGAGAAGCCTTCTCCGCGGTTTCCAACGCTCGCCGCCAGGCGAAGGTTGCCTCCTGCAAACGCCCGCGGGCGGCCAGCAACTGCCCGGCCATCCGGTAGCCCTCGATGGCGAGCACGGGTGAAGAGCCCTCCATCCCCAACCTTCCCGCCTCGGAATAAGCGATGACTGCGTCATCCGTACGCTGCAGGGTCAAGAGTGCCGCGCCCTGGGCCAACTGAGCCTGGACTGCGACCTCCGGCAGGCCCTGGCTGGTAGCGCGTGCGCCCGCCTCACGAAAGAGCTGTAGCGCCTTCTGGGGTTGACCTGCCTGCATGACGTAGCCACCCAACGCGACCTCCAGCGTACACGCCTCGCGCATCAAACCCGCCGCGAGGCACAGGTCACGCGCTTCGGTCTGCTCTCGCACCGCCTCGGCCGCACGGCCTTCGCGCAGGGAATGCGCCGCGCCAAACACCTTGAGGCGCAGCGCCTTCTGGAACTCCTTGTCCATCAAGGCCGAGGGAATGCCCATGAAAGTGGCTCCCTTCTGCATCCCTCCGTCGACGCCTCCTTGAGGCTGAGCTTGATTGAGCGACGCAGTGGACACCTGCCGCGGTGGAGGATCCGCGCGGGGGCCTGCCGCCCCTATCGCCTGGAATCCGGTAGCGCCAGCGGATGCAGCGGTCATGGCCGCCAGGACTTGAGCCATGTTCCCTGCGACCGCTGCGTCACTCACCCGTGCGTCCACACTCTCGGCCTGAGCCCCCAGGGACTGCACCAGGGTCGTCAGGTGAGGCCCATCCGACTCCACGACGACCCAGCGGGCCCGCGCCAGTTCCGGTCGTGCGAGCAGCAGTTGGATATCCTGCGCCCACTTCCTGGCATCCCCTACCCATACCGGAGCGAGCACCAGCACCAATCCATCCAAGGGCGACACCAACCTGCGCAGAGCTTCACTCACATCCAGGCCGAAGCGGACCAAGGGTTCCTGAGCACGGGGAGCAGGCGCCATCCCGGACAGCGCAATGGCTGGCGTGTCCTGGGCGAGCAAGGCGCGCAGCTCGTCCCAATCCGACCGCACCTCCTCGGCCCGTCCCTCC
>NZ_RAWA01000427.1 GCF_003611675.1 Corallococcus sp. CA053C | reverse complement strand
GGACGGGAGGCTCGGGGCGTCCGGGCACCGGTGGCTCGGGGCGTCCGGGCCCGGGTTCGGGTTCGGGCTCGGAAGGACCGGGGCGTCCGGGGGGCAGTGGGACGTCGGGCTCCGGCTCGTTGGATCCGAACCTCGCCGGCTACCGCGACGCGCTCCGGGTGCTGGACCAGAACTGGGACACCTTCGACACGGCGGTGGGGGCGAAGGACGGGAAGCTGTCGATGTCGAACCTGGAGGCGTTGCTCGGCAGCCCGGCGGCGTCCCCCACGCTCAAGCGCGCCGCGCAGTTCTTCAAGGACAACCCGGAGTACTTCAACCGGCTGGAGATGGCGGCGGGCACCGGGAGCAAGGACGGCGTCGCGAGCCGCCAGGACCTGAGCGCGGAGCTGGCGGCGGTGGCGAAGCTGCCGGGCACGTCCTCGACGGGCGGGAGTGGCCGGAGCACGGGCGGCACGCGGGCGCGGGACATCGTGGACAACCCGAACATGAGCATTGAGCAGAAGGTCCAGGCGCTGCTCATGGGCATCACCGAGGACACCGACGCGGAGCTGCTCGACGTGATGAACGAGATGGCCAGCGCACGCGAGGAGCGCGCGGGGCTGGGCACCAGCGACCAGGACAAGGCGCGTGGCGCGAAGCTGGACACCAGCATGCAGGAACTGGAGCTGCGGCTCCAGACGCTGATGGAGAAGCGCAAGGCCATGTTCGACCTGATGAGCAACATGTCGTCGAAGTTCAACGAGATGGCGAAGACGGCCATCTCCAACCTGCGCAGCGCGTGAGAGCCGCCATGGGACGCATCATCAAACACGAAGGCGGCGAGGGACTGACGATGGAGACCGGAACGGCGCGCAGGCTGAAGGCGTTCGCGCGGGGGGAGACGACCTGGGCGGAGGTGGAGGGCATGACCTTCGAGGAGGCGAAGGCCATCGCGCAGGTGGGCTGCGACCTGGCGGCGGCGGGGCGGATGGACGAGGCGCGCATCCTGTTCGAGGGGCTCGTGGAGGGGAACCCGAAGGACTCGGCGGCGCACGCGGCGCTGGGCACCGTGTACCAGAAGCTCGGGCGGGTGGAGGACGCGCTCACCGAGTACACGCACGCGCTGGCCGGTGATCCGCGCAACCCCGTGGCGCTGGCGGGCCGGGGGGAGCTGTACCTGCGCCGCGGCGAGCGTCAGGGCTTCACGGACATCTCCAACGCGGTGGAGGTGGATCCGCACGGCGAGACGTCCGCGGGCCGCCGTGCGCGCGCCCTGGTGAAGGCCATCACGCTGGTGGCGGTGGAGAAGCTGAAGGCGGACGCCCAGACGTAGCGGCGGTGCGCGCGGGCCGCCGTCAGGGACGCAGCGGCCCGCCCGCCAGGGGCAGCGACACACGAGATTTCAAGACGGATATGCCGCCGGACAGTTGGGGAGCGGTCCGGAGGCGGCTGCCGGAGGATGGGCCGGATGGCGAGGGGGAGTGGAGTTCGGGGGCCCATTCGCCGGCAGCTTCTTGAAGCAGGTCAGGGTGCGTCGAGCGTGGCGAGCCGTTCGCCGATGGGCGGATGGCTCATGCCCTTGAGGACGACCCAGCGGGGGGGCTCGGGGTCCATCTTGTTGACCCGGGCGGCCTTCACCAGCATGCGGCGGAAGGCGTCGCGGTCGCCGGTGAGGTGCAGGCCGTAGCGGTCCGCCTCGCGCTCGCGCTCGCGGGAGAAGGCCCCCGAGACGGGGTTCGCGAGGGAGATCAGGACGAAGACCAGGAGCGACACCAGGGGCAGGGTGCGGATGTCGCCGACGCGTTGCACGCCCCACCAGCCCTGGCGGGCCG
The DNA here is from genome assembly GCF_003611675.1 of Corallococcus sp. CA053C. Taxonomy (GTDB): domain Bacteria; phylum Myxococcota; class Myxococcia; order Myxococcales; family Myxococcaceae; genus Corallococcus. The sequence goes on along the minus strand of NZ_RAWA01000427.1, from coordinate 6,755 downwards.
CGAGGCGCAGCAGCTGGTCGATGAGGAAGAGCAGGGCCAGCAGCGCGAAGGAGGAGGCGATGCGGCCGGGCCAGCGGGGCTCGCTGACGTGCCCCGCCTCGTGCGCCACCGCGGCGAGCACCTCGTCCGGGGCGAGCTCCTGCACGATGACGTCGTTGAGGACGATGGTGCGCGTGGGGCCCTGGCCAGCGAAGTACGCCTGAACGCGCTTGGAGGTCACGGATGTCTTCTCCACCACCACGTCGGAGAAGGAGATGTCCGCCTTGCGCATCAGCGCGGTGATGCCCGAGCGCAGGGGCCCGTCGGGCAGGGGCGTCTGGTCGTAGTAGAGGCGGGCGCGGTACGGGTCCAACGCGGACGCCACCAGCATCAGCAGCGCCACCGGGACGCCCAGCACCCACCACCAGCGGCGCACGCGGCGGGCCAGGCCATACAGGCCGACCACGAGCGCGGTGAGGGCGAACGCGTTCACGAACGTGCCCTTGAACCACATCCACGCGAAGGTGGCGGGGGTGAAGTTGGAGAGGCCGTGCCGGTGCTCCAGCACGTAGAAGAACCACACGTTCGCGGGGGCGTAGAGCAGCTGGGTGGCCAGGTCGATGAAGAGCGCGAAGAGGATGGCGGCGCCCCAGCCGCTCTCACCCCACAGCCGGTCCATCGCCGCGAAGAAGGCGCGGCTCACCGGGGCCGTGCGCAGGAAGCCGAACCTGCGCTCCAGGGCCGCTGCCGCCACCGTGGCCCCCCGGTACACGGGCCGTACGAGCACGGCCAGGAGCAGCACGCTCAGCCCCAGCCGCACCAGCGGATCCACCGCCGCCCGGATGTAATAGGGCTGGTGGTAGGCGTGGATCTCGGCGAGCTGTTCCGGGGTGAAGAGCGGGTCCATGGGCGGTGGCCCGCGAGGCTACGCCCGGCGAGGGCCCCGTGCCCAGCCGGGGCCTGTCCGGTTCAGGGCTGGTGCGGGCCCGCGTTGGAGGCGGGCATGGTCACGGAGGGGCCTTCTGTCTCCGAGTCCGCGTCCGCGAGCAGCAGCGACTTCACCTTCTCCAGGCTCTCGCGTGTGCGGTCCACGAAGGCGTTCTGCGAGCCGATGCGTTCAGCCGCTTCCAGGGTGCGCTCGTAGATGTTGATGGACTTGGTGAGCAGCACGCGGATCTTCTTGCGCAGCTCCTGGCGGTAGACGCCCGCCTCCTCGGCGTTGAGCTCCGGAGGCGTGGGCGAGTTCACCATGTGCTCGTAGAGGTTCTCGTACAGGGCGCCAATCTGCGCGCCCGCGGCGGTGGCCCAGTAGCCGTTGCCCACGCGGATGGAGCGCAGGTAGTGGCCCTGCGCGGACAGGAGCAGCTCCGCCTTGTAGTTGAGGTCCTGCGCCAGCCCGTCGCTGCCCCGGCTGGCCTCCAGCTTCACCGCCTCGTAGTGCAGCCGATAGATTTCCCCGACGAAGAAGTGCGCCTGCGCGGGGAAGTAGTCCTCCACCTCCGCCTTGTCCGGCAGGGCGTCGTAGGCCGTCAGCGCCTTGCGCAGAGTGGCCTCCGCGTCGTCGGTGTGGCCGGACTCCACCTGGCAGATGCCCTGCTGCACCTGGGCCTCGATGCGGCGGCCCGCGCTCAGGTCCTCGCGCGCCGCGAGCGTGGCCAGCATCGCGGTGGCCTCGTCGTAGCGCTCCAGGTGGTAGAGCGTCTCCGCCACGCGGAAGGACGCGTCCAGCGCGTCGCCCTGGCCCTTCGCCGGCTCCGCCAGCTCGGAGAAGCGCCCGTAGGCGTCGTCCCACTCCTTGAGGCGCTGGTGCGCGAGCCCCGCGTTGTAGAGCGCCTGCCGGCGGTGCGGGCTGTTCGGGTGGAAGTCCACGAGCCGGCCGAAGTAGCGCGCCGCCTGCTTGAAGTCGTTGGCCGCGAAGGCGGAGGTGCCGCCCGCGAAGAGCTCCTCGTCGTTGAGGCGGTCCAGCTCCAGGTCCGCCGTCACCGTGACGGGGTCGAACGCCACCACCTGCTTGTTCGGCGTCCCGTCCGGCTTCGTCGCCGCGCCCGTGGTGCGGCAGCCCGTGAGCCCCAGGCCCAGGCCGAGCATGCCCACCCACAGCCACCGCCGGGCGCCTCCGGTTGCATCCATCCGCTTCCTGCCGTCCATGCGCCTGCTCCCGTCCGGAACCCGTTCACCCCGGCCCTTCGACATCCGGGAGACCCGGTGGGTTCCCCAGCCCGCCTTCGCCGTGAGCCAGTCTAATGCAGGGTGGGGCCCCGCGCTCTGTCACCCGGAGTGGGGGAGGGCGCTCAGGCGAGGACGTCGTCGCCCAGGAGATAGCGGCCTGTGTTCCACAGCGCGGTGAGGTCGTGCACGTCCAGCCCGAAGCGGGGCACCTGGATGAGGGGCGTCCCCGGGCACGCCGCGCGCAGCTGCGCCATGCCCTCCAGGTCCTGCTGCGCCAGCACCTGCTGCTCGCGCAGGGTCTCCTCCACCTTCGCGCGGCGCGTGGGCGTCAGCGTGGCCGCGTCCTTCCACAGCTCCGGCGTGGGCACCGGGTGCACGCGGTTCACCACGATGGCCGTCATCTCCATGCGGTTCTGCTTGAGCAGGCCGTGGAAGTGGATGGCCTCGTCCAGGCGCTCCGGGTTGGGGCTCGTCACCAGCACGAACCCCGTCGTCGGGTCCTCCAGCAGCTCGCGCACGCCGCGCGCGCGCTCGCGGAAGCCCTCGTTCATGGAGGAGAGCGTCACCATGAAGCTGGACAGCTCCTGGAGCATCTCCGTGCCGGTGAAGCGCGACAGCGCGCGCGTCACGTAGCTGCCGCCCAGGTTGAAGAGGGACAGGCCCACCTTGCCCGCCCTCAGCGCGGGCGTGAGGAGCCACTTGGCCGCTTCGTTGTCCAGGAAGTCCAGCACCCGGTTGGGCGCGTCCAGGAAGTCCAGCGCGTGCGCGGTGGGCGGCGTGTCCAGCACCACCAGCTCATAGTCGCTGCGCCGGCGCAGGTCCCAGACCTTCTCCATGGCGATGTATTCCTGGCTGCCCGCCAGGGCCGTGGAGAGGGACTGGTAGAAGCGGTTGGCGAAGATGCGCTCGCGCTGATCCGGCGGGGCCACGCGGGTGATGAGGTCATCCCAGGTGGCCTTCATGTCCAGCATCATCGCGTGCAGCGCCGCCTTGGGGTGTACGCCCAGGGGCTCCAGCACCGACGCGGGCACTTCGGCTTCCGTGTTGCCCAGGCCCGACAGGCCCAGCGAGTTGGCCAGCCGCTTCGCCGGGTCGATGGTGCACACGATGCTGGGGCGTCCATCCACCGCCGCGCGCAGCGCGAGCGTCGCCGCCACCGTCGTCTTGCCCACGCCGCCAGAGCCCACGCAGATGAGCACGCGCTTGTTCGCGAGCGCCGTTTGCAGCGCCGTCATGCTCCCACGCCTCCCTTCACCAGCGACTCCAGATGGCTCAGCACCGTCTCCACCGCGTCCCGTCCGAAGCGCGGCACGAACAGCCGCGGCACCGTGTACACCGGCGCGTGGAGGTTGCGCTCCAGCTTCGTGCCCGCGAGCACCGCCTGCGAGGCCCGGTCATGGTGCGCCTGGGCCACCTTGCGCAGGTCCGGCCGGTCCGCGAGCGCCTCCAGGTCCGCCTCCGTGAAGCGCTGGGGGAAGGCCTGGTTGAGCACCGCCGCGTGCGTGCGGATGTGCACCCGGTCGCGCAGCGCGCTGTGCAGCTCCAGCGCCTCGTTCACCGGCATCTCCTCCGGCAGTGCCACCAGGATGGCGGCCGTGACGGTGGGGTCCACCAGCAGGTCGCGCATCTTGAGCGCCTCGCGCGTCATGGGCCCCGGCGGCACCGTCTGCAGCAGCACCTGCGGCACGCTCAGGAAGGAGATGGCGTGGCCGGTGGCGGGCGCGTCCAGCACCAGCGTTTCGTACTTCCAGCGGCCGTCCGGCAGCTTCTCCTGGAGGTGGAAGAGGATCTTCCCCAGGAGCACCAGCTCCTGCAGCGACGGGATGAAGCGCAGGAAGTAGCGCACCAGCCGGTTCTCGAAGACCGTCTTGTAGAGGGTCTCGAAGCGCAGGACCATGAGGCCGTACTCGCGCATGGCCTCATGCGGGCGCACGTTCACCGCCCAGAGGTTCTCCTCCAGCTTCTTCACTTCCGGGCCGGCTTCCGGCAGCTCCAGGAAGCGGCTGACGCGCTCCTGCGTGTTCACTTCACACACCAGGGTGCGGCGCCCCGCACGCACCGAGGCCAGGGCCAGCGCGGCGGCGATGGTGGTCTTTCCCACGCCCCCCTTGCCGGAGACGATCCAGAGACGTTTGTCGAGCAGTCCGGGCATAAGGGCGCGCGAACCGTAGGGATGGCCCCCCGGAGAGTCAACGAGAGTCCACGGGGGGAAACCGCCATTGTTCCCCTGCTTGACACGTCGCGTTGGCCCCTCCCAGAGTGCGGCGTCTCTTTCCAGACGTCCCGCTGCCCGCGAGCGCGGTGGCAGGCGGGTCCGCACCTGAATGGTTCCATCCATGCTCAAGAACAACCCGATGATGAAGAAGCTCGTGGAGACGGGCGAGGAGCGCGTCGGCAAGCTGGCGCAGCAGCTGCTCTCCAACGAGAAGTTCGTGGCGGCGGTGCAGTCGCTGGTGTCGCGCTCGCTCGCGGCCAAGGGGACGCTGGACACGGCGCTGCGCACGGCGCTGTCCGCGATGAACCTGCCGTCCACCGCGGACCTGGAGCAGCTGCGCTCGAAGGTGGATGACCTGGAGAAGCTGCTGTCCTCCGTCGAGGGCAAGGTGGACACGCTCGTCTCAAGCGCGACCGCGACGTCGACCTCGAAGAAGAAGTAGCGAAGCGGGCCCTTCCCCATGCCCAGGCCCGTGCGGCGCATCGCGTTCATCAACGAGAAGGGCGGCACCTGCAAGACGACGCTCGCGGTGAACACCGCCGCGTGGCTCGCGCTGAAGCAGGGGTGCCGCGTGCTGCTGATGGACCTGGACACGCAGGGCCATGCGGGCAAGTCGCTGGGGCTGGACGTGCGCACGCTGCCCCGGAACGTGTTCCACCTGCTCACGCAGCCGGACGTATCGCTTGCGTCCGTGGTGCAGCCGACGGGCGTGCCCGGGCTGGACGTGGTGCCCTCCTACAAGGAGATGGCGGAGTTCCCGGTGGTGGTGGCGCAGGACCCCCGGCGCGCGCACCGGCTGGCGGACCGCATGCGGGAGGCGGAAGCGGCGGGCTACGACGTGGTGCTGTTCGACGCGCCTCCGTCCATGGGGCTCACCACGCGCAACATCCTGGTGGCGGCCACGGAGGTGGTGGTGCCGGTGGCGCTGACGTACCTGGCGCTGGACGGGTGCGCGGAGCTGGCGGAGACGGTGCGCCAGGTGGGCGAGTCCGAGGGGCGCGCGGACCTGCGCGTCACCAAGGTGGTGCCCACGCTGTACCGCAAGACGGCGCTGGCGACGGCCATCCTGGAGCGCCTGCGGGCGTACTTCCCGGACGCGCTCGCGGCCACGCCGCTGGGCTACAGCGTCAAGGTGGACGAGGCCCAGAGCCACGGGAAGACCATCTGGGAGTACGCGCCCCGGAGCCCGGGCGCGCGGATGCTCGCGGCCATCGCGGCGGAGATCCACGGCGGGCCCGCCCCGACGAAGCGGAAGCGGGCCCTGCCGAAGGTGGCCTGAAGCGACGCCCGGCGGAAGGCTGCGCGGGCGTCAGGCCTCACCGTCAGGTTTCACCAGGGCTTCAGGAAGCGCTGGTGTCCTTCTTGTCGCCCTTCTCCACGGCGTCGAGCTTCTTCTCCAGCTCTTCCAGCCGCTGGGTGAGCGCCTGCATGTCGCGGCCCAGGGCGGGGAGGTTGCCGGTGAGGTTCTCCACGACGTGCTTCACGCGCTCGTCCATGCGGCGCTGGAAGTCCTCGAAGGCGCGCTGGCTGGCCTTGAGCAGCTCCGCCGGATTGAGGCTCGCGGGGCTGGCCTCGGTGGGAACCGCCGTGGCGGCGGGAGCCTCCGTCGGAGTCTCCGGCGTGCCGTCCTCGCGGCGCAGCAGCTTGTCCAGCCGCTGCTCGGCTTCCTCGCGGATGGAGGCCACGCGCGGCGTGACCTCCTTCTGGATGAACCCGGAGATGGACTCGCCAGGGTGCCGGATGATCTCCCGCAGCACCGACAGCGGCATCTGGTTCTTCTTCTTCTCCTCCTCGAAGATGATCTGCGCGAGGGTGACCGACGTCAGGTCTTCCTTCGTGCGGTTGTCGACAATCCGCACCTCGGTTCCCTCCTTGATCATCGCGGCGATTTCATCAAGGGTGACGTACCGGCTCTCCACGGTGTCGTAGAGTTTCCGGTTCGTGTAGCGCTTGATGATCTTCGGCTCCTTGCTGCTGGGAGCGCCTGCTTGCTCGGCCTCGCTCATGTCTGTCGTCTCCGACCCCGGCTGCGCCTTGGCATTTACTGGTTTACTACTTGAGTTCCAAAGGGGCGAACCTCGTATCAAAGGGGTCGGAAGCGAGCAAGTTGCCCGGGTCCGACTCGCCGTGTCCGCCCGCCAGGCCTATGCTCCGACTCCCCCCGGCCCGACCTCATGATCGTCCAGTGCGAACAGTGCCAGACGCGGTTCAAGATCCCCGACGAGAAGGTGACGGAAAAAGGGGTCAAGGTCCGCTGCACCAAATGTCAGAACACCTTCCGGGTCGCGCGTGAACCCACGCCCGCCCCGGCCGTTCTCCCGCCTGCCCCTCCCGCGGGCGGGCAGGTGGACCCGTTCCAGGCGTTCGGTGATGCCCCCGAGCCCGTCGGGGA
>NZ_RAWA01000426.1 GCF_003611675.1 Corallococcus sp. CA053C | reverse complement strand
GCTTAAGGGTCAGCGGTTCCGGCGACGACGGCGGACGAGGCCGGTGATGAGGACGGCGGCCGCGGGAATCAGGGCAGCCGAGGGGCCGGCGGCACACCCTCCGCCTCCCTGCCCTTCGTCACCCTCTCCGGGGGAGAGCCCGGGCGTCGTCGGCGTCGAGGGGACCCCCGGACGCGGGTCGGTGGTGCCCGGCGCGGTGCCGGTGCCCGGGTCCGTGCCGGTCCCCGGGGTGGGGGTGCCGCTGGCCGTCACGGTGACCTGGGTGGTGGCCGTCAGGGGCGCGGCGCCCTGGGCGGTGGCGGTGGCCGTCACGGTGTAGTCGCCGGCCTGGGCGTAGACGTGGTCCACCTGGGCGCCCTGGGCGGTGGTGCCGTCCCCGAAGTCCCAGGCGACGGTGGTGTCCGGCTGGGAGGCGGTCGCGACGAACGTGGCCTTGTGGGGTGCGGCGCCGCTGGCGCTGTCGACGCTGACGTTCAGCGTGCCCCGGGGCTGTTCGGGCGGCGCCGGCAGCTGCTTGGTGAGGGAGAAGCTGTCGAGCACGCCGCCGTCCGTCTTCACGAGCTTCGCGGTGAGGGTGCCCTCCACGACATCCACGTCGAGGAACCCGTGGGCCGCGTCATCGCGCAGCACGCTCCAGGACGGACGCGAGGTGGCGAACGCGCGCAGGGTGGCGCCACCGCCGCCGACGACGAGGTAGGGGATGCCGCGCTCGGTCTTGCTGGCCTCGGCGTCGCCGAGCATGGGCTTGCTGCGCTCGTAGTCGTGGTCGTGGCCGGTGAGGACCAGGTCCACGCCGTACTTCTCGAACAGCGGGCCGAACTGGCGGCGCATGGTGAGCTGTGAGCCGTGCTCGCCGCTGGACCAGGACGGGTGGTGGAAGAAGACGACCTTCCAGGGCTGCGTGGTGGCGGCGAGGTCCTTCTCCACGAAGGCCTTCTGCGCGGCGAGCGTGCACTTGGACGCGGACGCCAGGCCCACGGCGCAGTTGGAGTCGATGGAGACGAAGTGCACGTGGCCCCAGTCGAAGGAGTAGTAGCGCTCCGAGCCTTCGGCGTTGTTGGTGGGCAGGTAGAGGTTGTCCAGGTAGGGCTGGGCCTCGTTGGTCACGTACTCGTGATTGCCGGGGGTGGCGAACATGGGCACCTGCGCGAGCAGGGCGGCCATGGGGGCGAAGAGGTTCGTCTGGAATTCGGCCTCGGTGCCGGACGCATAGGCGTTGTCGCCGAGGGCCACGAACAGGTCGGGCCGGTTCGTGAGCATGGATTGGGCGACCTTCTTCTGGTCGCTGCCCCCGGTGCCGAAGTCGCCCACGGCGGCGAAGTGCACGCGTCGGGTGCCCGGGACGGGAGCGGTGCCGAAGGTCTTCGCGGGGGTCGTCTCACCGCAGGCATCCACGGAGTACGTATAGGTGGTGCCGGGAGTCAGGCCGGTGAGGACCACGGCATGGATGCGGGCCGTGGCCGTGGAGCGAGCGACCGAGTTGGTGTCCCCCACGCCATAGCGGACCTGGGCCGCGGAGCAGTTCGCCGCGAGCCGGAACGCCACCGTCGCCGTGTCGGGCCCCACGCGCTGGAGATACGGATCCCGCGGCAGGGCGAGCGCGTCACCCGAAGCGAACCCCACGACGAGCAGGGCAGCCAGGGCAGCGAGCGATAGAGACTTCGTCCGGTCCATGAATCCTCCGGCCCGAGACATTCGGGACCGGACCGCAACCGTTCATGGCCAAACGTTCATCCAGAAAAGAGTCCGCAGGCAGATGGCAGGAGCGCGGGTGCTCGCTGGGGTGGTCCGCAGGGCAGACGGGCAGGCATTGCAGGGCGGGCCTTCACGGTGTCGGGGTGCCCGGCTTGCAGGACCCGGCCGCTGCGTTACCCGTGAAGAATGACCGAAGTCCACTCCGAAACCCGCGAGTACACCATCCCTGAAGGGTGCCCCGTGTGCGAGGCGGACCTGCCGGTGAAGGTCACGGCAAGGGGTCCGAACGCGGTCTGTCGGCACTGCGGCTGGATGGGGCGCCCGTTCATCACGGTGACGCATCAGGGCCTGCGCGTGTCGTACGGCAGCGCGGCGGCCTGAGTCTCAGTAGTGCGAGGACACGAACTCCTCGAGAGGCTGCGGCAGCATGACGCGCGCCCTTGTCTGCGCGCTGCCTGAAGGGCACGCTGCGCGCCGTGCCACGCAAGACGAAGGAGTCGCAGAAGGAGCCGAGCTACGACGAGGTGCTCGCGGACCTGTCGCGGCTGGTGGAGGCCGCGCGATATGCCTCCGCGCGCTCCGTCAATGCCGTCATGACGGCGACCTACTGGGCCATCGGACGCCGTTTGGTAGAGCAGGAACAGCGTGGGGCGGCACGTGCGGGTTATGGAGAGGAGTTGGTCCTCCAACTGTCACGAGATTTGAGCAGCCGTTTCGGCCGGGGCTTCGGCCGCGCCAATCTCTTCCAGATGAGGGCATTCTTTCTCGCGTATCGGGACTGTCTGCCGGCTTCGACTCCGGGACCTGCGGATGAACCCGGCCAGTCGATTGTCCAGACATCGTCTGGACAATTGGCGAAGGTGGAAAGCACCTTCCCTCTGGCCTCCCGCTTCCCACTGCCTTGGTCCCACTACGTCCGGTTGCTGTCCGTGCGCAAACGAGAGGCCCGGATCTTCTACGAGGCGGAGGCGCTGCGGGGAGGATGGACGGTGCGGCAACTGGACCGGCAGATTGGAAGCCAGTTCTACGAACGCACGGCACTCTCCCGGAACAAGGCCGAGGTGCTCCGCAAAGGAGCGGTAGCCCAGCCCGAGGATGCCGTCTCGCTGGAAGAACAGGTGCGGGACCCTTACGTCTTGGAGTTCCTCGGTCTGAAGGACGAGTACTCCGAGAGCGAGCTGGAGGCCGCGCTCATCGAGAAGCTGGAGGAGTTCCTGCTGGAACTGGGCGGAGACTTCACCTTCGTGGGACGCCAGCGGCGGCTGCGGGTCGGGGATGCGTGGTACCGCCTCGACCTGCTGTTCTTCCACCGTCGGCTGCGCTGCCTCGTCATCATCGACCTGAAGCTGGGGAAATTCACCCACGCGGATGCGGGACAGATGCACCTGTACCTCAACTACGCGCGCCAGCACTGGACGCTGCCCGGCGAGAACCCGCCGGTGGGGCTCATCCTCTGCGCCGAGAAGGACAGTGCCGTGGCGAAGTACGCGCTGGAGGGGCTGCCGAACAAGGTGCTCGCAGCCGAGTACCAGACAGCGCTGCCCAAGGAGCGGGTGCTTGCCGCGGAGATTGAGAGGACGCGCAAGCAGTTGGAGGTGCGAGGCAAGCCGAAGAAGCCCCGTCACTGATTGAGGCGTAGAGGCTGGCGCCAACAGCCCTCCAGCCCAGTCCCACCTCAATCAATCCCTTACGGCTTCTTCACATCCGACGAAACCAGCTCCTCCGTCCGTTCGCCCTCCTCGCGGACCTTGCCCACGCCGGGGACGAGCCAGTACAGACGCTGCTTCTCCTCCTTCACCTCGCCGCTCTTGTTCAGCTTGTCGCGCTGGACCTTGATGGCGTTGGTGAACGTGCCCGCGGGTGTCGTCACCGTCACGTCCTTCGCGAGCACCTTCCACACGTACGTCGGATCCTTCCCCTCCGTGCCGCCCGCGTCATAGGTGATCAGCTCGCGCACCGCGTCCTGGTGCTCCCAGGGTACGGAGGCCGGCGCCGTCGCCAGTGACTTCATCATCGCCGGGGACCAGGTCGTCGCCCTCGTGCGCAGGCCGTCGGTGAGGTCCTCCTCGCGCAGGCGCACCACCAGGCCGTTGGTCAGCTCCAGCTGCCACGAGTTCTCCTCGTACACCGTGCCCGTCGTCGCCGTGCGGTCCTGCTTGCTGTGCACCTTGACCGCCGTCATCTGCGTGTCTGGCACCGTCTCCGGGCCCAGCACCGTCACCGTCTTGTTGAACACCCCGTTCACCGGGTCCGTGATGCGATAGGTCCACGTCGAGCCCTGCGTCAGCGGCCACAGCGAGGTGTACTCGGCCTTCGGATCCGGCTTCGTCCCGTCTGGATCCACCGCGCTCCCCGGCAGGTCCACCGAACCGTCCGGGTTCGTCGTGGCCTCTCCCGGATTGTCCCCCGTGGGCAGGCTGCTGCCTCCGCCACCACACGCCGCCAGTGCTCCACACGCCGCGACCAGCGCGGCCAGCTTCCTGAACTTCATGCCATCTCCTCCCGCGCGCCCTTCGCGCTCACCGCCGTCCACCGCAGCCCCCGCAGGGGCGCGCCTTCCGTCCGTCCCAGCGCCGCCGCCAGGGTCCCGGGCTCAGGCTCCTCGACCTCGAACTCCAACCGCCGCGCGGAGAAGTCCAACGCGCAGCTCCTCACCATCACGTTGCGCTCGCCCAGCGCCTTGCGCAGCGTCGCCTCCGCGCCCACCAGGTCGTCCGACTGCGCCGACAACACCAGCCGCTGCTTCACCCCCGCGGGCTTCTCCTTCTTCTCGAACAGGTCCAGCACCAGCAGCAGCACCATCACGAACCCCGTGCCCACGCTCGCCAGCACCAGGTTGCCGTGACCGCACGCCATGCCCAGGCCAATCACCAGGAACAGGATGGCCGCGTCGCGCGGGTCCTTCAGCCCCGAGCGGAACCGCACGAACCCGCCCAGCCCCACGAGGCCGAACGCCTTCGCCACGCTGTCCCCAATCACCGCCGTGATCACCGCCGCCGCGGCGCAGAGCAGGATCTGCGCCTGCACCATCTCCGACTTCGGCAGCGGCTTGCCCATCACCAGCCGCCAGGGCCGCGACGACAGCAGCGCTCCGATGAACGCCGCCGCCAGCAGCCGGGGAAGCACCGAGGCCATCGACAGCGACTGGAACTCCCGCTCCACCTCCTGGAACACCGCCCCGAACGGACCTTCCATGGGCGTCATGCCTCCTGCCGTCCCAGCTCGGTCCTGGACGTCTCCACCGCGGGCCGCACCCCGCGAGCCGCCTGCTCCATCGCCCGGGCCTGCGCCACCACCGCATAGGCGTTGCGCAACACCGGCAGCTTCCCGGCCTGCTCCTCCAGCACCCGGTCCAGGAGCGCCCGCGTCTCCGCCACCAGCGGCAGCCCCTTCATCGAGGACACCACCGTCGCCGGCCACCGGCGCGCCGCCGAGGCCCGCAGCTTCCACGCGCGCGGATCATCCATCCCATCCACCGAATCCAGCGCCTCCTTCGTCAGCAGCGCTCCCCGCTCGCGCATCGCCCAGGCCTTCGGCGAGTCCACCCCGCTGAGCGAACGCAGCACCAGCTTCAGCGCCTTCTTCTCCAGTTGCTCGCGCAGCCCCACCGCCAGCGGCGTCTCCAGGCCCGTGGTGCTCTTCAGCACCGCCAGCCGGTCGTACTTGACCAGCACCTCGCGCAGCGCGTCCGCGCGCTCCGTGGCCAGGCCGCCCAGGCTGCGCGCCACCTCCGCGTACAGCTTGCGCTGCATGCCGGCCTCGCGCACCACCCAGGACTCCTCGCCGTCCACGCCCGCGAACCCCACGAGCACGTCCGCGAGGTGGCCGTCCTTCATGCCCCGCTCGCGCAGCGCCCACGCCTCGGGCGAGTCCTGGCGCTTGAGCCCCGCCAGCACCGCCTGCGGTGCCTGCGCGTACAGCCGCTGCCGCAGCGCATGCGAGCGGGGAGAGGTGACGAACCCCAGCCCCTCCGCCACGTCCACCGGCACGCTCGCCGCCAGCACCTCGCGCAGCGTCCACGCCGTGTCGTCATCCAGGCCGGTCAGGCTGCGCGCCACGAGCCCCGGCAGCCGCTCCGCGTACGCCAGCCGCCGCTGGTGCGCGGGCAGCCCCGGGATGCCATTGAGCAGCCACGCCGCGAGCTGCGGCTCCCGCGCCTCCAACGCGTCCAGCGCATGGAAGAAGCGCGCCTCCACGTCGTCCACCGTCGCCACGCCCGGAAGCGGCAGGGCAGGGGCGGGGACCAGCCGCTGCACCGGCTGCTCGCGACCCTCCAGCCGCGCCACCACCGCCTCCACCAGGCGCTGCTCCAGCACGCGCAGGGGCTGATCATTGTTCTCCAGGATGATCCACCGCCGCGGATCCCTCCGGGCCTGCTCCAGGAACGCCTCGCGCACGCGCACCGCCAGCCCCGCGCCCACCAGGCCCTTGCGGCTGTCCGTGTCCTGCGCGCGCCCGCCCTGCAGCTTGCCCAGCCGCTTGCGCAGCCGCGCCAGGTCCGGATCCACATCCACCAGGATGACCAGGTCCGGCCACAGCCCCTGCGACGCCAGCTCGCAGGACGGCAGGAGCGCGTCTTCCTTCAGGCCCCGGCCTCCGCCCGTCAGCGCGAGCTGCGAATACAGGTAGCGGTCGGTGATGCACACCTCGCCCCGGCCGAGCGCGGGCGCGATGACCTCCTCCAATTGCTGCGCATCCCGCGCCAGGTTGAGGAAGAACTCGGCGCGCGGGCCCATCTCCAGCAGGCGCGCGTCGCGCGTCAGCTCCCGGATGCGGCGGGCGGTGGGTGACTGCAATTCGCCGCCTTCCCGCGCATGCGCCACCTTGTAGCCCAGCCGCTTGAGCCGCGCGGCGAGCAGGTTGGAAAGTGTCGTCTTGCCGCTGCCGTCAATGCCTTCGAAATCGATGAACACGGTGACCTATCCCCTTGCAACCCCAACCCCTGCAGCGGCGAAGGCATGCACCCTCGCCATTCCTTCCGCGAACTTGCTGTAGGCCGGCGCGCCCCCCGGATTGAGGGCCGCCAGCCACTCGGGCAGCTCCGCCCCAAGGTGCTTCACCTCCAACACCACCCGCGAGTCCTCCCACGCCGGAAGCCCCAGCCGCTCCACCGTCAGCGCCGTGGGCGACAACGCCAGCTCCGGCGACACCGCGTGGAACCCGATGTTCCGGTCCACCGTCACCCGCCACGACTGAGACACCTGATACACGTGCCGCCGGTACGTCACCGCCAGCACCGGCGCGAGGCTGCCGCCCGCGATGAGCGGCAACAGGCTCACGCCCCCGCGAATCGCCCGGCCCAGCTCCGCGCGAGGCACCCACACGCGCCGCTTCTGCGTGAGCCCGCCGCGCTCGCGCTTCACCTCCAGCACCACGCGCTCGCGGCCCCCCGCGCCCACGTCCGGCGAGTACTCCTTCGTCCTCACCTTGAGACAGTTGTCCGGCGTGAGCATCGCGCGCTCCGCCAGCGGATAACCCTGCTTGTCGAAGTACACCGACACGATGCGCGTGGGCGGCGGCAGGCACCCGCCCAACTCCTGCGACAGCCGCGCGCACACCGCCGCGGCGTCGGTGCCGTCCAGCACGCGTTTGAATTCACGGCGCAACTTGGTGACTTCGCCTTCAGCGAACGAGAGCATGATCGTGTCTCCTCACCGGAAGCGGGTGGCGAGCTGCAATGACAGCTCAAGGGCGGGCTCCACGTCCCCGGGCCGCAACGCGCGCTCGGCCTGGACCTGTGCCTTGAAGGAATCCGCCAGCAGGATGTTGAGCCCCCCCGTCACCGCGTGCCCCTGCGCCTGGATGCCGCCCTGCAACTGCAACGCCTCCGCGCCCACCACGGGTTGCACCGCCCAACCCTCGTGCCCCACCGGCACCGTCCAATACGCCAGCACCGACTGCGACATGAACGGTCCCAAGGCCAGCCGGCCCGTCGCCACCTCTCCCGTCAATGACAGACCCCACAACGTCAATTCCGCGTCCGCCGCCGTCGCGTGCCGCTTCGTCCCGTCGATGACCTGCGTGAGGTACGTGCTCGCGCCCACGGTGAGGAACTTGAAGGGCCGCACGCTCAGGCGCGCCGCGCCGTCCTCGCTCAGCCGCTCACCCTGGGGACCTTCGCCACCCTCGAAGAGGCCCGCCGACAGCTTCAGGCCCCAGGCCTCCTTGAGCCGCACCTCGCCCATCAATCCCAGACGCCGGCCGCCCAGCCCGTTGGTGTCCGTGAGGTAGTCCTCCACGAGGCCGCGACCCTGCAGGGGCAGCGTCCACGACGACTCCAGCGAGCGCTGGAGGAAGGGGGACTTGAAGCGGCCCGCGTACAGCCGCAGGCGCTTGGCGTCGTCCGCCAGCCGCACGAAGGCGTCCTTGAGGATCGACTTGGACGCGAGGTCCGCGCTCACCTCCGCTTCAAGGTTGGGCAGCGACGCGGCCACGCCCACGCGCGCCGACTCGATGCCCAGCGACCGCTCGTACTTCTCCCGCTCGTCGGCGCTCGCCTGCGCGTACACGCGGCCGAACACGCGGATGCGCTGCGCCTGCTTGTCCTTGTCGTCCGTCTGGTCCGCTTCGTCGGGCGCCTCGCCCAGCGTGTCCGCCTTGGGACCCTTGTTCTTCTTGGGCTTCTTCGCGCCCGGCACCGCCGCGTCCGGCACCGGCGCGCTCGGATCATCCACCTGCTCCGGCGCGCCCATCACCGGCCCCTGCGCGCCCGTGGGCATCGCCTGCGCCACCGCGCCGTCCAGTGACTCCGTCGAACCCTCACCGTCCTCCGTGGAGACCTGCGCCGCCTCGTCCACCGGCTCCGCGCCCGCCACCGCCGGCAGGCCCAGGAGAACCGCGGCGAACAGCCCCCGCCACCCTTGTTCCTCCATCCC
>NZ_RAWA01000425.1 GCF_003611675.1 Corallococcus sp. CA053C | reverse complement strand
CCGCTGGACATGGAGGGGTGGGCGGAGCTGGAGGCGCTGTTCGGCGCCACGACGCCCTCACTCAACGTGCTGCGGGTGGGCGAGCGCGCGCGGCTGCCGCTCCAACTGGCGGCGCTGAAGCCCGACCTGCTCCTGGCCTTCTTCTTCCCGTGGAAGCTGACGCCGGAGGTGCTGGCGGTGGCGCCGCGCGGGGCCATCAACGTGCACCCGTCATTGCTGCCGCGCTACCGGGGCCCGTGTCCGCTGGGCTGGGCGCTGCGCGACGACGCGCGCGAGCTGGGCCTCACGTTCCACCGCATGGACGCGAGCTTCGACACCGGGCCGGTGCTGGTGCAGGGGACGTTCCCCGTCATCGACGAGGACACGGAGGAGACGCTGTTCGAGAAGATGATGCTCGCGTCGCGGCGCCTGCTGCCGTGGATGCTGGAGCGCGTGGCCCGGGGCGACGTGGGTGAGCCGCAGTCGGACGCGGAGGCCACGCCCGCGCCCTTCTTCGACTCGGCGTATCGGGACATCGACTGGAGCGACACCGCGCGGGCCGTGCACCTGAAGGTGCGCGCGTGCCGCTTCGCCGCGTGGCGCGAGGGGAACGGCGACGCGCGCGCGGTGCTGGAGGGCCGGTGGGTGCGGGTGCAGCGCACGCGCGCGTGGCGGGGCGAGGATCCGCGGGCGGCGCCGGGCACGCTCCTGGCGCGGCAGGGGGACGAGCTGCTCGTGCAGTGCGGAGACGCGCCGTTGTGGCTGGTGGCGCACACGCCCGAGGATGCCTGAGCGGCGGGGACGCGCCGTGGTGGCTGGTGGCGCACACGCCCGAGGATGCCTGAGCGGCGGAAGGCCCGGACTCGCGGGCGTCGTGTACAGAGGGCATGACGAAGAGCCCGAGTCACGATCCGCATCCGCTCGTCGAGTCATGGTCGCATCATCAGGTGCCGTGTTCCCTGCGCATCATCGAGCCGCACGACGAGCCGCACGACGAGCCGCACGACGAGCCGCACGACGTGAAGCGCGGGTCGACTGACGCCGTGTACCGCGGCGATGCGGCGTGCCGGTCATTCTGTCCGGTGGGGACGGCGCCGCGCCCTGTGACACGCGTCAGGAGCGCGCAGGCGCGCTGATTGCAATTGCGCTCGTTCCGGAAGGAGCAGGGTGCCCGCGTGCGGGCCGCGCCCTTCCAGGAACCGGCGCGTGGGGCGCCGGGTCGGAAAGACAGACATGGACAAGAGCAGGTCGCGGGTGCGGCGTCAGCGCGGCATGACGTTGATTGAGATCATGGTCGTCATCACCATCCTGGGACTCATCGCCGCCGCCGTCGGCGTGTCGGTCCTGGGACAGTTTGGGACCGCCAAGGAGAAGCGGGTGGGGCTGGACTTCGGGGCGCTCGGGCAGGCCCTGCAGCTGTACACCGTGAAGAAGGGCCGCCTGCCGGACACCGCCACGGGGCTGCGCGCGCTGGTGGACGAGCAGATCCTCCCGAAGCTTCCGCAGGACCCGTGGGGCCATGACTACGTGTACACGCTGGACCGGAGCACGCCGGTCATCGTGTCACTCGGGGCGGATGGCGCGCCGGGGGGAGAGGACGGCGACCGCGACCTCTCTTCGCGCGACCTGGACGCTTCGTCCGCGCACTGAAGGAGGAGGAAAGGGTGCTGCCCGAGTGGAGAAGCCGCGGATTGGCTGACCCTTCCGGGCCAAGGCGGATTCGAACCGCAGCCCCCCGTGAAGGGGGCTGTACCAGGGCGTGTGGGGCCTCTCCGGCCGGGCAGCACACCGACTGACGCTGGGCCGCCGGAATCCTGACGGGGGATTTCCTTTTCGCGCGTCAGTCCGCGGGGAAGGTGTCGAGCGTGAGGGACTCGGGCGGCATGGGCAGGTCGCGCGGCAGCTTGAGGACGCCCTCCAGGTAGCGCCAGCCCGTGCCGTCATGGCGGAAGTCGGAGCGCTCCACGAAGGACTGGTCCCGGCCCTTCTCGAAGACGCGGGCGAAGAAGAGGACGCGCGCCAGGCCGGACGCGTCCGGAGGCTGGTGGCCCAGCACCGTGAGCCCCGGATACTGGTGCGCCTGGGCGAAGGCGCGCAGCTCGCGCATGACGTCCTCCTGCGGCCGGGCGCGCAGGGGGTGGTCGGGGTGGAGCGTCTTCCACAGGTAGGCGGCGTCGCGCTGGGCGAAGGCGCTGTAGCGGCTGCGCATGAGGCGCTCGGCGTCGGGCGCTTCGGCCTCGCCTTTGTGGAAGGGCGCGCAGCACTGGCGGTAGCGCTGGCCGGAGGAGCAGGGACACAGGGGCACGGGCGGCATGGAGGCGCCAAGCCTACCCGGGTTTCCGCAGGCGGACGGTCGGGTGGCGGACCCAGGCGCGAGGGTGGGGAACCTTCGCGCTTGCGGGGCAGGGAGGCAGGGCATATCCCTGGCGCACCGCCCCCTATGAGCCTCCTCGAAGCCATCGTCCTGGGTCTGGTCCAGGGTCTCACGGAGTTCCTGCCCATCAGCTCCACCGCGCACCTGCGCATCGCGCCGGAGCTGTTCGGCTGGCCCGACCCGGGGGCCGCGTACTCGGCCATCATCCAGTTGGGCACGGTGGCCGCGGTGCTCATCTACTTCCGCCGCGACATCGTCTCGTTGGTGGGAGCGTTCTTCAAGGGACTCGCCCGCCGCGAGCCGTTCGGCACGCTGGAGTCGCGGCTCGCGTGGTTCGTGCTGGTGGGCACGCTGCCCATCGGCCTGTTGGGGCTGGCGCTCAAGAAGGTCATCGAGACGCAGTTCCGGTCGCTCTACGTCATCGCGTTCAGCCTCATCGTGCTGGCGGTGGTGCTGTTCGTGGTGGAGAAGCGCGCGTCGCACACGCGCACGGTGGCGGACATGACGTGGCGGGACGGCATCCTCATTGGCCTGTGGCAGGCGCTGGCGCTGGTGCCGGGCTCGTCGCGGTCGGGGACGACGCTGACGGGCGGCCTGTCGCTGGGGCTCAAGCGCGAGGACGCGGCGCGCTACTCGTTCCTGCTGTCCATTCCGGCGACGTCGCTGGCGGGCATCTTCGAGCTGAAGCATTTGTTGGAAGCGACGACGCGGCCGTCCACGGAGGCGCTCGTGGTGGGCACGCTGGTGGCGTTCGCGTCGGGCATGGGGGCCATCGCGTGGCTTTTGAACTTCCTGAAGCGCCGCACCACGTTGGTGTTCGTGGTGTACCGCATCGCGCTGGGCGTGCTGCTGCTGGGGCTGTTGCAGGCGAGCGTGCTCAAGCCCATGTCGGGTGTGGAGAACCTGTCGACGCCGGACGCGCCGAAGAATCCGCCGGTGGAGAAGCAGGTCACGGATTGAGGAAGGCGGAAGGCGTGCGCGTGGAGGGCCTGTTCCAGGCGTTGGAGGAGCGGCTGACAGGGCGCCCGGCGCGGTCGTTCGAGCTGCCCGGCCGGACGCTGCGCGAGGCGGCGGTGCTGCTGCCCCTGTTCGAACGGGATGGCGTGCCCTACGTGGTCTTCACCCGGCGGCCGGCGCACCTGCGCACGCACGCCGGGCAGTACGCCTTCCCGGGTGGCGGCCAGGAGGCCCGGGACGGCACGCCGCTGACGACCGCGCTGCGTGAGACGGAAGAGGAGCTGGGCATCGCGCGCGGCGGAGTGCGGGTGCTGGGCCAGTTGGACGAGACCCCGACGACGTCCTCGTACCGCATCCGTCCCTACGTGGGCGTGATTCCGGGGGACGGCCAGTACGTGCCGAACCCGATGGAGGTGGACCTGGTGTTGGAGGTGCCGCTCGCGCGGCTGATGGATCCGGCCATCGTCCGCGTGGAGCGCCACGCGTGGGAGGGGCTGGAGCACGACGTGCACTTCTACACGCACGGCGAGCACGTCATCTGGGGCGCCACCGCGCGCATCCTGCACAACTTCCTGCTGCTCGTGGCCGAGGTGCCGGGCGTGCAGGCGCTGCTCGGCGCTTCCCCGTCCTCCAGCCCCTGAGCGCGGTCGCCTTGTCGGGCGCTGGCGCACGTCCAACATTGGAGGGATTGGACCTTCAAGGGGGCGACTTGGACGGCGGGCACAGGGCGCTGGTCGCGCTGGGACAGGCGCTGCGGGCCGAGGGCCATGCCTTCACGACGGTGACTCCGGAGACGCACCGGCGGGTGAACGCGCGGCCGGAGGCGAGGGAGGCCCGTTCGACGCGGGACGTGTTCGGGTGGAGCCGGCCGTTCGCTCGCGGGGTGTTGAGCTCCCGGCTGCAGGAGCTGCTGGAGCAGTCGGGGGAGCTGGAGACCCGAGACGACGGGCTCCTGCGCAGCCGGGTGCGGTTCTCCAGCCTGGGGTCGGGGCTGTATGTCCATTCCGCGTGGCCCACGGTGGAAGAGGACGCGGTGTTCTTTGGACCGGACACGTACCGGTTCTGTTCGCTGTTGCAGCGGGTGCCGGGCACGTTCCGGCGCGTGGTGGACCTGGGGTGTGGTTCAGGGGCCGGGGGCCTGTCGCTGATGGGGCGGAGCACGGAGGTGGTGCTCGCGGACCTGAGCACGGAGGCGCTGGAGTTCGCGCGCGTCAACGCGGAGCTGAACGGCGCGCGGGCGGTCCAGGTGGTGCGCTCGGACCTGCTCCGGGATGTCTCCGGACGGTTTGACCTGATTGCCGCGAACCCGCCGTATCTGGCGGACACGGACGGGCGCACGTACCGGAACGGTGGGGGCGCGTACGGCACGGAGTTGTCGGTGCGCATCGTGCGGGAGAGCGTGGACCGGTTGGAGCCGGGAGGAACGCTGGTCCTCTACACGGGCACGCCGGTGGTGGAGGGTGAGGACCTGCTGCGCACCGCGCTGGAGCGGGTGTGGCGGAGCGCGCCGCTCGCGAACGTGTCCTACGCGGAGCTGGATCCGGACGTGTTCAGCGAGGAGCTGGAGAAGGCGCCCTACGCGGATGTGGAGCGCATCGCGCTGGTGGCGCTGGTGGCGCAGCGGGCCTGAGCACCGGCGATGGAGATGCCGAGGCGGGCGCGAGGGTGGGGTGGCATCCAGGTGTTCGCGCTGGGCCACTCCACGCGCACCGTTGAGGAACTGGTGGAGATGCTGTGGGCGAACGGCGTGCGGACGCTGGTGGACATCCGCACGGTGCCGCGTTCGCGCACGAACCCGCAGTTCAACGTGGACGTGCTGGGGAAGACGCTGGAGCGGGCGGGGGTGGAGCACCTGCACCTGGCGGCGCTCGGCGGGCTGCGGCGTGCGCGCAAGGACTCGCCCAATGCGGCCTGGCGCAACCTGAGCTTTCGCGGCTACGCGGACTACATGCTGACGGAGGAGTTCGCGCAGGGCCTGGAGGCGCTGCGCGAGGTGGCGCTTCGTGGACCGGTGGCCCTGATGTGCGCGGAGGCGCTGCGCTGGCGTTGCCATCGCTCGTTGGTGGCGGATGCGCTCTGGGTGAGGGGTGTCCTGGTGATGCACATCACGAGCCCCACCCGCGTGGAGCCGCACCGACTCACGGCCTTCGCGGAGCTGCGAGGACGACAGGTGCTGTACCCGGCGCGGCCGGAGGAGTCCGGCGCACGGGATTGAGCAGCGGGGCGCGATGCAGTGGCTCGTGGGCCGCCCTTGGTGAGGCAGGATGTGCCGTCGGGATGTGAGGCGACATGGAGGTTCCCGTGCGGCATGCGATTCCCTTGGTGCTCATCACCGCATGGGCCTGCGCGAGTTCCAGGCTCTATTACCTGCGAACAGAGCTGCCCTATCTGGAGGGCGATCCCAAGTTGGCCGTAGCTCCCGGACCCTGGAGGCACCCGGATGTTCCAATCGTCCTCTCGGATACCGCGATGGTCCCGGACGATCTGGTGCTTCCCGCCCTCAAGGCGTTGATGGCGTTGCCAGGTGCCGCGGATGCGTGCGACCCGAACTCGAAGCGGCCGCGTCGAGACGCCGTCGAGTACTGCGTGACCTTCTACAAAACTCCGCACGACTGGCGCGTCTCGTGGCCCATTCGAGGGTTCGTGGATGAGCAGGGTGCTTGCATGCCCGCGTATGGCGGTGTGGACGATGAGGATTTCAGGCGCGACATGCCCATCTTCGGATTCGCCCACAATCATCCCTGCGGAACGCCGGTCAGCAGTCGCGACCTGAAGGTGTTTCCCGCGATGAAGCTGGAGCAGGGTGGTTGGGTGGTCGTGACCTATGGGGCTACTCCCAGTGGGAGGCTGGTCAAGGACTCTCGTGGCGAACTGGTTCCTGCATGGGGTTGGCTCGCGACGGGACATCAGGACTCGCCCCGCTTCTACAGGTGGAACCCGGCGGGCCGGATGTTCAAGTGGATCGAAGAGCGTCGCGGTTGGGACGCCGTATCGACCTGTCAGCCGGGCGCGCCACCCAGTCCGCTGAGCCCACGAGGTGGTCCTCCGGAATGCGAACCTGAGATGCAGTGGTAGAAGGCCCCTGTCTCCTCCAGGGAGGTGCCCATGCTGAAGCCTCATCACCTGCTCCTCGCTGTTTCGCTCCTTCAGGACGGTGGAGTCGAGACGTCAGCGACCGCGCCTCCCAAGGCTGGCTCGCGTGTCTCCGCGCCGCGGATGGACGCGGGGACGTTGGATGCGGGAACTGGCAAGGCAGTAGTCGATGGTGGAATCGCCAGGAAGCCCATCATCGCGGAGGGGATCCAATGGCCCGATGACCTTCAGCCATTGGCGACCCTGGATGGCCCTGCGGTCCTCGCCGCACACGCAGCGATGCAGCGGGTCCTCTCCGGCTATCCCAAGGAGTACGCCAAGAGCTGCGCGTTCTCAGCCAGGGGACTGGAGGTCATCGTTGGCGAAGAGCGGGGGATGTACTTCGTCCGCATCAACTCGCGGCCCGACAAGTGCGGATGGGCTCCAGGGACCGTGCTCGGGTTCGACGAGTTCGAACTGTACGCCGTCTCACCTGAAGGCAAGGTGCTGGCGCGTTACCCCTACCACCCCTGAGCGTCCTCGATGCACTGGAGAAGGAGCCCTCCGCGAAAGAGGCCTGCATCAATCGCGCGGTCGGGGGCTCCTGGATGAAGCCCACAGCTCATGACGGCGTGGGTGCCAGGAAACCCCATGCCCAACCCCTTGGAACCTCTCTCGGCCGGTGTCGTCCTTGCCCTGGGCCTGCTCACGGGCCGTCCCGCCGCCGCGCATGACTCGCTGCGGGAGCGGATTGATGCCTTCGTGCGCGCGGAGCAGATGCGGCAGAACGTGCCCGGCCTCGCCGTGGGCGTGGTGAGCCATGGGCGGGTCGTGCTGGCGAAGGGGTATGGCTTCGCGAACCTGGAGCATCAGGTTCCCGTCGGGACGGACACCCTCTTCCAGTCTGGTTCAGTGGGGAAGATGTTCACCGCGATGGCGGTGATGCTCCAGGTGGAGGCGGGCCGGGTGGCGCTGTCCGACAGCATCACGAAGTACTTCCCCGACGCGCCCTCCACCTGGGCCCCCATCACGGTGCGCCACCTGCTGACGCACACGTCGGGCATCCAGGACCTGGAAGGACTGCTGGACGAGCGCAAGGACTACACGGACGAGGAGTTCGCCCGATTCATCTACGCGCTGCCACTGGAGTTCCCCGCGGGGCTGCGGTGGAGCTACAGCAACTCCGGCTACGTGCTCCTGGGCCTCCTCGTGAACCGGGTCGCGAACACCTTCTACATCGACGTCCTGGGCGAACAGGTCTTCAAGCCCGCGCACATGAAGACGGCGCGCGGCATCAGCGAGGACGACGTGATTCCGAACCGCGCGGCCGGCTACCGCGTGTCCGGCGGCGTGGTGAAGAACCCGCGCTGGGTCTCGCCGTCCCTCAACACCACCGGGGACGGTTCGCTCTACTTCTCGCTGAAGGACATGCTGGCATGGGATGCCGCCGTGGAGCAGCGCTCGCTCGTGAGCCGGAGCAGCTGGCGGGAGATCCTCTCGCCCGTGAAGCTCAACAGCGGGGTTTCGCAGCCCTATGGCTTCGGGTGGGAGCTGCTGGAGCGCAACGGCAAGCCGCTGCACCAGCACACCGGTGCGTGGCAGGGCTTCAGGACCGCTTACTCCCGCTTCCTCGGGGACGAGCTCTCCATCGTGGTGCTGGCGAACATCAACCGGGCGGACCCCACGGCCTTCGTGGAAGGCATCGCGGAGCTCGTCAATCCCGCGCTCGCGGAGCCCCCGCTCGCGCCCATTCCGGATCGGGAGCCGCAGGTCACCGCCAGGCTCACGACGCTGCTCGAACAGACCCGGGCCGGGACGTGGAATCCCGCGGAGTTCGAATTCGTCCCGTGGTGGTTCGTGCGCGAGGCCGGACCGCACTACCAGTCGATATTGCAGGGCCTGGGGCCGGCGGGCCCGCTGGTCCTGGCGAAGCGGGAAGTGGTGGGCGATGACCGCGTCTACACGTACCTGGTGCGGTTCGGATCCGTGACGTACCGCTACAGCGTGTCGCTCATCCCGGATGGCCGCGTGTCCGCCTTCAGCCTGGCGGAGAACTAGGCGCGTCTCTAGGGGGTGTCCCTAATTATCTGAAGAAAGGTGCTGGAGGCCGAGCGGCCGCCAGCACCGTGGGCAGGGTTGAGCTTGCAGGGAAAGGAAGAGCTGAGCACCCCTGGTGAGTGCACCGACATGAGC
>NZ_RAWA01000424.1 GCF_003611675.1 Corallococcus sp. CA053C | reverse complement strand
CCCAAGCAGGAGCAGGCCGGCAATGTGCTGGAGGCCTCGGCGGGGCGCCCGTGGGCGGACGGGGTTTCGAAGCAGGACCAGGAGGCCGCGCTCGTGCAGTTCAGCGAGGGCAACGCCCTGCTCAAGGAGTCCATCTTCGTGCGCGCCGTGGAGAAGTACCGCCTGGCGCTCGCGCGCTGGAACCACCCGGCCATCCACTACAACCTCGCGCTGGCGCTGATGAACCTGGACCAGCCGCTGGAGGTGCACGAGCACCTGATCGCGGCGCTGCGCTACGGCCCGGAGCCGCTGGAGAACGAGAAGTTCGAGTACGCCCGCAACTACAAGACCCTCGTGGAGAAGCAGCTCGCGCGGGTGGACATCTCCTGCGACGCGGCCGGCGCCACGGTGACGATGGACGGCCAGCGCCTCTTCGTGGCCCCCGGGCGCTATGAGGGCCTGGTGCGCCCCGGCGCGCACCGCGTCGTCGCGTCGCTGGACGGCTTCCTGCCCAGCGACCAGAACCGCACCCTGCTGCCCGGCGAGACGACGAAGCTCGACCTCAAGCTGTTCACCTCCGACGACCTCATCCGCTACAAGCGCCGCTGGTCCGCCGCCATGCCCTGGCTGGTGATGGGCGCGGGCGTGGCCGTGGCGGGCGGCAGCGGCTTCCTCCACCTCCAGTCCCGCGACCGCTTCCGCGCGTTCGAATCCGGCATCGCCGAGTGCGGCGGCTGCGTGCCGCCCACCGAGGTCGCCGACCAGCGCTCCCAGGGCAACCTGATGCAGCGCGGAGCCTTCGCCGGGTACGCCGTGGGCGGCGCGGCCCTCATCACCGGCGCGGTGCTGGCCGTCCTCAATCAACCCCAGCCGTATCGCATCGACCCAGGCCAGGAGGAGGCGGTGACCGTGGATGTCACTCCCCTTCTTGGCGGCGGCTCGGGCGGTGCCCTGGCCACGTTCCGTTTCTGAGAGGTCACCCCATGCCTCGCGTCTTCGCATCCCCGCTCCCCGGCGGTTCCTCCCTGGCGCGCCTGTGGGTGCTGCTGGCCGCGCCGCTGCTGCTCCTCTCCGCCTGCTTCGAGCCCGCCACCGTGGACTGCCCCTCGGGGCTCGTCTGTCCCGCGGGCCAGCAGTGCGCCGCGAAGCAGGACGTCTGCATCCCGACGGACTGTGGCGACGGCATCGTCCAGGGCGGGGAGGCCTGTGACGACGGCAACATCCTCGACGGCGACGGCTGCAACCGCACCTGTGCCTCCGGCGAGGTGTGCGGCAACGGCATCGTCGACCTCGCCCGGGGCGAGAAGTGCGACGACGGCAACACCGTCAGCGGCGACAAGTGCAGCGCCGACTGCTTCTCCAGCGAGGTGTGCGGCAACGGCATCCTGGACGTGGCCGTGGGCGAGAAGTGCGACGACGGCAACAACACGAGCGGCGACGGGTGCAGCGCCGACTGTCTGTCCACCGAGGTGTGCGGCAACGACTACACCGACCCCACCAAGGAAGAGCGCTGCGACGACGGCAACACCGTCAGCGGCGATGGGTGCAGCGCCGACTGTCGCTCCCTGGAGAGCTGCGGCAATGGCTACCAGGACACCACCAAGGGCGAGAAGTGCGACGACGGCAACAACCTGAGCGGCGATGGGTGCAGCTCCGACTGCAAGTCCGACGAGACGTGCGGCAACTCCGTCATCGACGCCGTGAAGGGTGAGATCTGCGACGACGGCAACAACGTCAGCAAGGACGGGTGCAGCGCGGACTGCCGCTCGGCCGAAGGCTGCGGCAACGGCGTCCGCGACGGCGAGGAGCAGTGCGACAGCGGGGGCGAGTCCGCCACCTGCAACGCCAACTGCACGGTGCGCGTCTGCGGCGACAGCATCCTCAACACGACCGCCGGCGAGCAGTGCGACACCGGGGGCGAGTCAGCCACCTGCAATGCCAACTGCACGGCACGCTCCTGTGGCGATGGCGTCGTGAACACCTCCGCCAGCGAGCAGTGCGACAACCCGGGTCCCGTCAACAGCAGCACCTGTGACGCCGACTGCACCATCGCCTTCTGTGGCGACGGCTACCCCAACACCACGGCAGGCGAGCTGTGTGACACGCGGG
Source organism: Corallococcus sp. CA053C (assembly GCF_003611675.1). Taxonomy (GTDB): domain Bacteria; phylum Myxococcota; class Myxococcia; order Myxococcales; family Myxococcaceae; genus Corallococcus. The sequence continues at coordinate 6,529 of NZ_RAWA01000424.1, read as the reverse complement.
GCAACTCCCTCACCTGCGACTCCGACTGCACGCCGGCTGCCTGCGGTGACCGGTTCCTCAACACCTCGGCGAACGAGCAGTGTGATGACGGTCCGAACTCGGCCGTCTGCGACGTCGACTGCACGCCCGTGGCCTGCGGCGACAGCGTCACCAACACCGCGGCGAAGGAGCAGTGCGACGACGGCAACTCCCGCAGCGACGACGACTGCCTCGACAGCTGCAAGCCCAACGTCTGCGGAGACACCTACGTCAACGTCTCCGGCCCCAACAACATCGAGGCCTGCGACGACGGCAACACCGCCACCGAGACCGCGTGCCCCTACGGCACCGCGAGCTGCCAGCGGTGCAACAACACCTGCAAGACCGTCCTCAACCTCCTGGGCAACATCTGCGGCGACAACGCGAAGGACGCCACGAACGAGGCCTGTGACGACGGCAACACCGCCACCGAGGACGCCTGCGCCTACGGCACCGCGAGTTGCAGCGTGTGCCGGTTCGACTGCAAGGAGGTCCTGTCGCGCGTGGGCAACGTCTGTGGCGACAACGTGAAGGACCCGAACCCGGCGAACGAAGCCTGCGACGACGGCAACAAGACCACCGAGACCGCGTGCCCCTACGGCACCGCGAGCTGCCAGAAGTGCAAGGCCGACTGCAAGGTGGTCCTCGACCTCGTCGGCAACGTCTGCGGGGATGGCGCGAAGGACCCGAACTCGGCGAACGAGGTCTGCGACGACGGCAACACCGACACCGAGACCTCATGCGCCTACGGCACCGCGAATTGCAACGTGTGCCGCAATGACTGCAAGGCGCTCGTGCCGGTCAAGGGGAACGTGTGCGGTGACAACGTGGTGGACCTGGCCCACGAGGCCTGCGACGACGGCAACAAGACCACCGAGGCCGCGTGCCCCTACGGCACCGCGAGCTGCCAGAGGTGCAGCGACGACTGCCAGACCGTCCTCAACCTCGTCGGCAACGTCTGTGGCGATCGCGTGAAGGATTCGAACGCGGCGAACGAGGCCTGCGACGACGGCAACACCCTGGCTTGCGGCTCCTGCAGCGCCGACTGCAAGGTGCTGACGCTCAAGGAGGCCACGGGCACCATCACGACTCCGGCGAGTTCAGGTCTGAAGGACGAGGAGACCTTCACCCTCAGCGATGGCATCAACCCGCCCGTCATCTTCGAGATCGATAGGAACGGAGCCCTCAAGAACCCCGCCGCCCGGGCCGTCGTCGTCTCGGGCGGGACCTCGGCGGCACAGATCGCCGTGGTCATCCAGACCGCCATCAACGCGGTGCCGGATCCGTTCGAAGTCCAGGCCTCGGTCGCCTCGGGTGCGAGCGTCGTGGACCTCACCCACAAGCTGAAGGGCTCGATTGGCAACCAGGCCATGACGGAGCAGGTCGCGGACCCGATCTTCAAGGTGAACGGGATGAAGGGCGGCGGCGGCTTCGACTGCCCGCCGGGCGCGGAGTGCGTGGGCAACCAGGACTGCGACCGCGAGCTCGAGCTGGTCTGCGGGGCCACCAAGACCTGCACGCCCCCGTAGCCCCTCCTCCCGGCCTCAGCGGCTCGCCGTCCCCGGCGGGCCGTCGCTGTCCAGGGCGGTGCGGGGATGGCCCGTGAGCTGGGCCCGGCGGTCTCAAGCGGTGAACGCACCACTTGGGTGCTCACCATGGCCCCCTGCTCGACGGGAGGCACTGGGTGCGAGGCCGAGAATAAACCGAAGCCCGGTTACGTCCGGAGCCCTCGTCGCGGAGGCGCCAGACCCGCATTCCAACGCCCGTTGGCGACCGCGTCCGTCCATGGACTCGGCGCAGCGGCTCCGTGCCAATGCAACCGGATGGACGACCACACCAGGAGCGATGCATGCAACGAAGCGAAGAGCAGCGGATGAACCGATGGCTGGGAGTCTGCCTCGGACTGTGGTTCGCGATGGGCTGTGGCCAACCCGCGACGGGGGATTCCGTCGAGGAGGCGTCGGTGGGCTCGCCCATCGTGCGCACGAGGCCGCGCGCCCGCGTGGCCGCGGGATGGGAGCATTCCCTGTCGGTGCGTCCGAACGGCACCGTGTGGGCGGTGGGCTCCAACGCCCGGGGGCAGTTGGGAAATGGCTCCACCACGAACAGCGCCGTGCCCGTGCAGGTGCAGGGGCTGACCGGGGCGACGGCGGTGGCCGCGAGCCGGGAGTACTCGCTGGCGCTCCGCTCTGGCGGCACCGTGTGGGCCTGGGGCGACAGTAGCAGCGGCCAGTTGGGCAATGGCTCCACGACGTTCAGCACCGTGCCCGTGCAGGTGCAAGGGGTGACGGGGGCGACGGCGGTGGCCGCGGGCGAGACTCACGCCCTGGCGGTGATGGCGGATGGCACCGTGCGGTCCTGGGGCAGCAACTCCTTTGGCCAGCTGGGCAATGGCACCACCACCTCCTCCTCCACGCCCGTGCAGGTGCAGGGGTTGACCGGAGCCGTGGCCGTGGTCGCGGGCTTCGATTTGTCCCTGGCCCTGCGCTTCGACGGCACCGTGTGGGCCTGGGGCGACAACCGCTCTGGCCAGCTGGGCAATGGCACCACCACCTCCTCCTCCACCCCCGTGCAGGTGCCGGGGCTGAGTGGCATCACGGCTGTCGCCGCGGGCGAGGATCACGTGCTGGCGGTGAAGCCCGACGGCACCGTGTGGGCCTGGGGCAACGCGTACGTCTCCATGGCCCCGTTCCCGCCCACCTCGCCCGTGCAGGTGCAGGGGTTGACCGGAGCCGTGGACGTGGCCGCGGGCAGCGGGTTCTCCCTGGTGGTGCGCTCCGATGGCACCGTCTGGGCCTGGGGCTACAACGCCGATGGCGGACAACTGGGCGACGGCACCAAGAGTGGCCGCACCACCCCCGCGCTGGTGCAGGGGTTGACGGGGGTCACCGCCGCCGCCGCCGGGCGGGACCACGCCCTGGCCCTGCGCTCCGATGGCACCGTGTGGACCTGGGGCAACAACGACTTGGGGCAGCGGGGAGATGGGACGCCCGCACGGCAGCTCCTGCCGGTGGCGGTGCAGGGGATGAGCGATGTGTCCTTCGTGGCGGCGGCCCCGTCCCACTCCCTGGCGCTGCGGTACGACGGCACCGTGTGGGCCTGGGGCGCCAACTTCGCCGGCCAGCTCGGGGATGGGACGACCACGCGCCGGGCCGCGCCGGTGCAGGTGTCGGGGCTCGGTGGCGTCATGGCTGTCGCGGCGGGTGGCGAGCGCTCGCTGGCGTTGCTCTTCGACGGCACTGTGTGGGAGTGGGGCAACGGCGGCGCCGTGCCGGCGCAGGTGGCGGGGCTGAGCGGCATCACGGCCATCGCCGCGGGAGGGGGCCACGCCCTGGCGTTGCGCTCCGACGGCACCGTGTGGGCCTGGGGCTCCAACTACGACGGGCAGCTTGGGAATCCTGGCGCCGGTTACGAGAGCGCCACGCCGGTGCAGGCATCGGGACTCGGTGACGTCGTGAAGGTGGCGGCGGGTGGCTCGCACTCCCTGGCGGTGCGCTCCGATGGCACCCTGTGGGCCTGGGGCGGCAACAACGGGGGCCAGTTGGGGGATGGCTTCAAGAACCGTCGCTACACGCCCGGGCAGGTGCAGGGACTGACCGGGGTGGTGAGCGTGGCCGCCGGCCGTGCGCACTCGCTGGCGGTGCGCTTCGATGGCACCGGGTGGGCCTGGGGCGACGGCGGGACGGGCACGCTGCTGCTCGCCAGTGGCTGGTACAGCCGCACCCGGCCGGCGCAGGTCGCGATGACGGGCCTGGTGGAGCTGGCCGGCGGCGGGAACACCTCGCTGGCCTTGAGCGCCACCGGTGCCTTGTGGGCCGGCGGCGACAACGACTGGGGGCAGTTGGGCAATGGCTCCACGTCCAATCCGCTCGCGCCGGGGCAGGTGCAGGGCCTGGGCGGCGGAGTCATCTCGGCCGCCGCGGGAGGCGACCACATGCTGGCCGTGCGTGATGACGGCACCGTGTGGGCCTGGGGCTACAACGCCGATGGCCAGCTCGGCCATGGCGTCCCCTCCGACGGAATCACGCCCAGCATCTCCCTGCTGTAGCCCGGTACCCACCTTCCAGGGAGGACGCTCTTGAGAGGAGGGGCCGCCCGTGACGCTCCCGCCCGGCCGGGGAGCAGGCCCGGGGCACGGTAGACGCATGGTAGAGGTGACGGTCCCATGAGCCCGCACCGCCGCGTCGTCTGCCTCGCCCTGTGCCTGCTGGCGGCCACCTCCGGCTGCAAGAAGGAAGCGCCCTCCCCCGCCGGGAGCGAGGGCGCCCCGCCGAAGCCGTCGGATTCCAAGCCCACCATCGGCCTCGTGCTGGGATTGGGAGGCCGGGGCGACCACGCCTTCAACGACTCCGCGCTGCGCGGATTGGAGCTGTGGGCCGCGGGGCTCCAGTACACGCAAGGGGGCTACCAGCAGGCCTCCGACCCCGACCGCCCGAGCCCGCTGGGCATCACGCCCATCGTCCTCCAGAGCCGCGTGGCCGAGGACTACGAGCCCAACCTCCAGCTGCTCGCCGAACAGCAGGTGTCGCTGGCGATGGGCGTGGGCTTCATGCTGGAGAACGCCGTGGAGGAGGTGGCCCGGAAGAACCCCAAGCTGCCCTTCCTGCTGGTGGACAGCCCGCTGCTGGACGCGAAGGGCCGGCCCCTCTCCCTGCCCAACGTGCGCACCGTCGTCTTCCGCGAGGAGGAGGGCTGCTTCCTCGCGGGCGCCCTGGCGGGCCTCGTGACGAAGACGGGCCGGGTGGGCATGGTGGGCGGGATGGAGATCCCGCTCGTGAAGCGCTACGAGGCCGGCTTCCGCGCGGGCGTGGCCGCGACGAACCCGAAGGCCACGGTGCTCGTCAACTACACCGGCAGCTTCACCGACTTCGCCCTGGGCAAGCAGGTGGGGCAGGACCTGCTGCTCAAGAACACCGACGTCCTCTTCGCCGCCGCGGGCGTGGACGGGCTGGGCGCCATCCAGGCCGTGAAGGAGGCGAGCGACGCGGGACGGTCCGTGTATGTCATTGGCGTGGACTCGGATCCGTCCCACCTGGCGCCGCAGGCGGTGCTGTCCGCCGTCCTCAAGCGCGTGGACCTGGTGGTGTACGAGGCCATCCGGGACCAGCGCCAGGGACGCCTCACGGGCGGCAACCTGTCGCTCGGGCTGAAGGAGGGCGGCATCGGCCTGGCCCCCGTGCGGCTGGACTTCCAGGGCAAGGCGGAGGCGCTGCGCACGGTGGACGCGCTCAAGGCCCGCATCATCTCCGGGGAGCTGAAGGTGCCCACCTCCCCGGGCGCGTCAAGCCCCTGAAGCACTGCGGCACGCTCCCCGCCCGGGAATGAACGTTGGCGCTGGCGTTACACGGAGGGCCCCTGATTTCTTGAATCCAGGGTGCCTCACTGGCGTACCGTCAGGGTTCACGGGGGGTGAAGCATGGTCGACATCCTCGGTCAAAGCCGCACCCATGTCCGGCTGCTGGACATGGTCTCCGCGGCGGCGACCCATGATGTGGAGGTCCTCATCCAGGGGCCCAGTGGCGTGGGCAAGGAGCTGTACGCGCGGCGCATCCATGAGCGGAGCCAACGGGCCGCGCATGCCTTCATCCCGGTGAACTGCGGCGCGCTGCCCGCGGAGCTCTTCGAGAACGAGCTCTTCGGTCACCGCAGCGGCGCCTTCACCGGCGCGCGCACGCGCACGCAGGGCCTGGTGGCCGAGGCCGAGCACGGCACGCTCTTCCTGGACGAGGTGGACGCGCTGCCCCTCGCCGCGCAGGTGAAGCTGCTGCGCTTCATCCAGCAGAAGGAGTACCGGCCGCTGGGCGCGTCGCGGATGCAGCACTCGGACGTGCGCATCATCGCCGCCACCAACGCGGACCTGCTGGAGGAGGCGCGCGCGGGCCACTTCCGCTTCGACCTCTTCTTCCGCCTGCGCGTGGTGCCGCTGGAGGTGCCGCCCCTGCGCGAGCGCCCGGAGGACATCCCGCCCCTGCTGGAGCACTTCCTCCTGCGCTACGCGGCGGAGTACGGCCGGCCCACCGTCACCTTCTCCGACGCGGCGCTGGCGCGGCTGTACGCCTACCCGTGGCCCGGCAACGTGCGCGAGCTGGAGAACTGCGCGCGCTTCCTCCTGTGCGCGCACGGAGGCACGCGGGTGGACGTTTCGGACCTGCCCCTCCTGCCGGAGCCGAAGCGCGAGCCGCCTCCCGCCGTGGCCGGCGCAGCACCCTCAGCCGCCTCCGCGCGCGAGCCCTTCCAGGAGGCGAAGCGCCGCGTGGTGGATGCCTTCGAGCGGGCCTACCTGGAGGAGTCGCTCGTGGCGCACGCCGGCAACATCGCCGCCGCGGCCCGGGCGAGCGGCAAGCACCGCCGCGCCTTCTTCGAGCTGATGCGCCGCCACGGCCTCACCGAGCGCTGAAGCCGGGGCCGCGAAGCCCAGGGGGTGGATGTTTTCGTCCACCTCCCCCTTCCCAGACATCACACGGGGTTGCGCGGGCGGAGGGTGGATGGATTCGCCCACCCCACGCCTCCC
>NZ_RAWA01000423.1 GCF_003611675.1 Corallococcus sp. CA053C | reverse complement strand
CATGGGGGAGGAGGGGGTGGGCGTGGGCTCCGACTACGACGGCATGGTGGCGCTGCCGAAGGGCATGCGGGACGTGACGGACCTTCCCCTGCTCACGGAAGCGCTGCTGCGGCGACACCCCGAGTCGTGGGTGGAACGTGTGATGGGTGGCAACTTCCGACGTTACTTCCGGGAGACGCTCGGCGGCGGTTGACAGCGAAAAACCGCTCGCGAAGAGTCGCCACCACCCATGAACCGTCTTTCTCTCGCGCTCGTGTCCTTTGGCTTCTTCCTCCTTTCCGGCTGTGGCGGGCCGGGCTCGGGTGACTCCTGTGACGGTGGGGACTACGTGTGTCAGGACGACGCGCAGGCGCTGGAGTGCCGGAACGGGGAGTGGCGCGCGCTGGCGTGCCGCGGGCCGCTGGGCTGCCGTGAGCTGTCGGACAGCGTGCGGTGCGACACGTCCCTCAACCTGGAGAACGACGCTTGCGCCCTGGCCGCCGAGGGCCGTGGCGGCTGCGCCCCCGACGGCAAGTCGCTGCTCCTGTGCGAGGGGGGCGTGCTGAAGAAGACCGACGCCTGCTCGTCGTGCACCGTGCAGGGCGACCAGGCTGTCTGCAACCCCTGATGCGCGGCCCCCGCCGGAAGGCTCAACGCTCCGGTTCGCCGTCGCCGGAGGACGATGGCGGCGGCGGGCCACGGGCGGGCGGTCCAGGCAGGTAGCCTCCCGCCGCCATCCGCTTCGCGGACTTCTCATACATCTCCGGCGCCATGCCCTGGACGCCGGTGCCGTCAATCCACCGGTTGTAGAAGTTGAAGAGGGCGCAGACGGAGACCGCGTCGTAGACGGCCTCGTCCGACCAGCCCGCCGCCTTCAAGTGCTCCACGTCCTCCCGGCGCACGTCTCCGGGCGCGTCGTTGAGCTTCTCCACGAAGGCGAACAGCGCCCTCTCGGCCTCCGGAATGGGGGCCGTCGCCACATCGTCCAGCACCGCCTGGACGTGCTCCGTGCTGCCCAGCAATTCCGCCGCGACCGCGGCGTGGGAGCCCGTTCAAAAGACGCAGGCGTTGCGCCGCGACGTGTACGCGGCGATGAGCTCCCGCAGCCCCGCCGACAGCGGCGAGGGACCGCGCATCACCTCGTGGGTGAACGCGGACAGCGCGTCCGTCATGCGCGGCTTGAAGGCGAACAGGTGCCAGATGCCCGGAGGCGTGGCGCCCGTGGCCTTCATCCCGGCGATCATCCGTCCGTAGGGGCCGTCGGACACGTGGGATTCGACGTCCGGCAGGTACATCGCTTCCGGGGCGGGGGGCTTCTTCATCACGCACTTCCCGTTTCGAGAATGAAGGGGACGACGGTCAGGACAGCGAGGCGAGGAACGCGTCCAGCACCGCGTTGAAGGCTTCCGGTTGCTCCTGGTTGGGCAGGTGCGCGGCGCCGGCGATGATCTCCAGCCGCGCCCCCTGCACCAGGTCCACCATCTGCTTCGCCTTGGCCACGGGCGTGACGGTGTCGTGCTCGCCCACCACCACCAGCGTGGGCCCCGCGAAGCGCGCGAGGAGGTCCTTGCTGTCCAGCCGCAACGCCATGCCCCGCTGCGCGGCGGCGATCGCCTGGGGCGACGCGGCGAGGCCCATCGCCATCACCTCGCGGCCCACCGGCGAGTCCGGCCCCGCGTGCACGAGCTTGGGGACCAGCCCCTGGACGACGGACGGCGTGCCTTCGGACAGGGCCTGCTTCGCGGTGGCCTCGCGCTTCTCCCGGCCGGCGTCGTCGTCCGCGGTGCACTGCGTGTCCACCAGCACCAGCCCGCGCACCCGGCCCGCGTCCTCGCGCAGCAGCGCCATCGCCGCGTAGCCGCCCATGGACACCCCGCCCACCACCGCCGCGTCAATGTTCAGCGCGTCCAACAGCACGAGCGCGTCCTGCGCCAGCTGTCGCATCTCCGTGGGCCCTTCCCCCCGCCGGCTCTGCCCGAAGCCGCGCAGGTCGGGGACGATGAAGCGGTAGCGCCCGGACAGCGCCGCCACCTGCTGCTCAAACGCGGCGCCGTCCAGCGGGAAGGCATGCAGCAGCAACACCGGCAAGCCCTGGCCCACGTCCCGGTAGTGGAGCGGGATTCCATCCACGGCGACCGTCTGCATGCGTCCTCCCAGGTGCTCCGGTGCGGGTGCGGCGTCAGAGCCACTTCTTGTACTTGAACCAGCCGATGAGCCCCAGCGGGAAGCCCAGCATGGTGGCCCACATGGCGTAGTACCACCCGTTGCCTGACAGCTCGTCGAAGTTCTGCCCGAAGAAGCCCACGATGAAGGACAGGGGCAGGAAGAGGGTGGCGAAGATGGTGAGCTGCTTGCTGATGTCGTTGGTGCGGTTGGCCACCATGGACAGGTAGCCGTCCATCACGTTGCCCACCACGTCGCGGCTGGCGTCGATCTGCTCGTACAGCCGCACCAGGTGGTCGTACACGTCGCGGAAGTACAGCGTCGTCTTCTCGTGGATCTGCGGGATGCCCCGGCGCGACAGCATGCCCACCACGTCCCGCTGCGGGGACAGCACGCGGCGCAGCGTCACCAGCGAGCGCTTGAGCTGGAAGATGCGCTGGAGGTGCTCGGGGTCCGGCTCCGCGAAGATGGCGTCCTCCAGGTCCTCCAGCTCGTCGCTGAAGTCATCCATGATGGGGAACTGCGCATCCACGAGCGCGTCCGCGAGCAGATAGAGGACGACGTCCACGCCCCGGCCCAGCGTCCCCGCGGGGTCGTCCTTCACGCGGCGCAGGACGGCGTCATGGCTGGGCAGCCGGAGCTGGTGCACGCTGATGAGCCAGTCCTCCGCGAGGAAGAAGTGCTGCTCGTGCAGTGTCAGCTCCGTGACTTCCTTCCCGCACGTGAAGCCCTGCAGCACGATGAACTGGTGGTACGGGTACTCCTCCAGCTTCGGCCGCTGATCCAGGTGCAGGCAGTCCTCCACCGCGAGCCGGTGGAGCTGGAAGCGCTCGGCCAGGCGGCCCATCACCTCCGCGTCCGGCTCCAGGACGTCGATCCACTTGGGCCCCGGGCGGTCGAACAGCTCCTCGCCCCCAGAAACCGCCTTCCCGTCCTCCCACAGACAGACCTGGATCATCTCCGTCGGCTCCCCGGCCGCCCTTCTGGCCCGGGACGATTGCTAGAACTCCCCGGACCCGATGTCGAGTTATAGAGTGGGGTCAACGTGTCCGCTGCCGCCGAGAATCCCCCGCCGGCCTCACTTACCCCGAGGCTCGAAGAAATCCTCCAGTCACTGCCCGACCGCGCCTTCTCCGCGCGGCTGAGGGCGGTGTACCTCGCCGCGGCTCAGGCCATCCTGCGGCTGAGCGACCTGGACCTGGTGAAGTACGAGACGCCCGTCGTCGACGCCAGCCCCGACCTGTCGCTGTGGGAGGAGATGGCGCCCGTCATCCGCGACACGGTGATGGACGTCAACGCGCTGCTCAACGTCATCCGGGAGCAGTTCCCCGGCCAGCCCCCCGGAGGCGCGCCTGCGGCCCGGAAGGGCCCCGGCGACGTGCCCGCCCTGCTCCAGGAGGGGATGGCGAAGCTGGCCCAGAGCATCACCCAGCTGGGCGAGGCCATGCGCAACCCGGCCGTGGTGAGCGACCGCTGGCAGCTGTTGGCGGAAATCCAACGTTTCCGCTCCAACTACCGCGAACAGATGAGCCAGCTCGTCTTCGAGACCGCGAGCGCCTTCGGCGAGGTGTCCCGCGCCCAGGTGGTGCCGGGCTACGAGGCGGAGGTGAAGGCGGCGGTGACCGTGCGGGCCATCACGTCCGACCTGTCGCGCATCGTCTCGGCGCGGCTCGCCAAGGTGCGCGAGGCGAAGCCGGAGGAGGTGCTGTGGAACGCGCAGCAGCTCCAGACGGAGCTGGACGCCTTCGGCCGCACCGCCGCGTACCGGAACCTGCGCGCGCAGGACAAGCGCAAGATCGTCGAGGCCCGCGCGGAGGTGGGCGCGCTCGCCATCCAGACGGCCCCGGACCGGCAGGACCTGGTGACGGTGGCGGAAGCGCTGGACGCGCTGGTGCGCAGCCTGTCCTCCGTGAACCAGCGCCAGCTGCTCATCCTCCACGACCGCGAGGTCTGGGCCGCGTGCGGCGTGCGCCTGGAGCGCGCCCTGTCGCAGTCGACGAAGGATCCGGTCGCGTCGGCGAAGGCCCTGGCGGAGGCCGCGGTCAGCGCCCAGTCGCTCTACGGCCGCGACGCGACGATGGACGCGTTCCTGCGCAAGGCGCGCAAGCTGAAGCTCGCCACGCTCACCGGCCCGGAGCTGCGCGCCACCATCGAGTCGTTCCAGGGGCAGCTCGCGCAACTGGACGTGATGTGAAGACCGGCCTGGGGAAGGTCGCGGAGCCGCGCCCCTTGAGGACCGCGGACCTGTCCCGGGTGCGCGGGGTCTTCACCGACGTGGACGGCACGCTCACGACCGGCCACAAGCTGCGCAGTCAGACGGTGCGGGCGCTCGAACAGCTGTCCGCCGCTGGCCTCAAGGTGGTGCTCGTGAGCGGCCGGCCGGCGGGGTGGGGCGAGGCGTGGGCCCGGCAGCTCCCCGTGGACGGCGTCATCGTGGAGAACGGCGGGCTGTTCTTCCTCAAGGGGAAGAAGGGCGAGCTGCGCAAGGTGTACCTGGAGCCGCCCGCCCAGCGGCTGGCGAACCGCGCGCGGCTGGAGGCGGAGGTGCGAAGCGTGCTGGCCCAGGTGCCCGGGGCGCGCCTGTCGGTGGACAGCCGCTACACGGAAGTGGACCTGGCAGTGGACTACAACGAGGAGGCCCGCCTGGGGGACGCGGGGGCTTCCCGCATCGAAGCGCTGCTGCGGGCCCGGGGCGTGACGGCGGTGCGCTCGTCGGTGCACGTCAACTGCTGGCTGGGCCGCTTCGACAAGCTCTCCGCGTCGCGCCGCTTCGCGAAGGTGGCCTGGGGCGAGCCGCTGGACCCCGGGGACGGTCGGTACGTCTACGCGGGGGATTCTTTCAACGACGCTCCGATGTTCCAGGCGTTCAAGCTGGGCGTGGGCGTGGCCAACGTGCGCGCGGTGCTGGATCGCATCGACGCGCCCCCGGCCTTCATCACCCGGGCGCCCGAGGGGCGGGGATTCGAGGAGCTGGCACGCGCCCTCCTTGCCCGCCGCCGGCCGTCCCGCAGTCGAGGAGTCTCAACGTGAATGTCGTGAAGCTGGAGCTGGCCCGGGGCCTGGGGCGTCACCTGCGCGCGGGCCACCCGTGGGTGTTCCGCAAGGCGCTGGAGCACCCGCCGCGGATCCCCGCTGGCAGCGTGGTGGACCTGACGGAGAACGGGAAGTTCGTCGCGCGCGGGTACTATGATCCGCACTCGGCCATCGCGGTGCGCGTGCTCACGCGGGACTCGCGCGAGACGGTGGACTCGCGCTTCATCACGCAGCGGGTGCAGCGCTCGCTGGCCGCGCGCACGGCGCTCATCGACCTGAAGGACACGGACAGCTACCGCCTCATCCACGGCGAGGGCGACGGGCTGCCCGGCGTGGTGGTGGACCTGTACGCGGGCTGGGCGGTGATGAAGCTGTACTCGGCGGGGCTCACCCCCTACCGGCCCCTCATCGTGGAGGCGCTGAAGGCGGGAGTCCCGGGCCTGAAGGGCATCCTCGGCCGTGACGAGGTGGGCCGCGACGACGTGGAGGAGGACGACGGGCGCGGCACCGGACGCATGCTCTGGGGCGAGGAGGCGCCGGAGCTCATCCCCATCCGCGAGCGCGGCGCCATCTTCCTGGTGGACGCCTGGCGCGGACAGAAGACGGGCTTCTTCCTGGATCAGCGTGAGAACCGGCACCTCATCCGCCGGCTGGGGCAGGGGCGCGAGGTGCTCAACTGCTTCAGCTTCAGCGGCGGCTTCTCCGTGAACGCGGCGCTGGGCGGGGCGAAGAGCGTCTTCTCCGTGGATCAGGACCCAGAGGCCATCGCGCTCGCGCGCGAGAACTTCACGCGCAACGGGCTGCCGGCGGAGAAGCACGACTTCCTCGCGGCGGACGTCTTCACCATCATCCAGTCGTTCAAAGAGGAGGGCCGGACGTTCGACCTCATCATCCTGGACCCGCCTGCCTTCGCGAAGAGCCAGCGCGCGGTGGAGGCCGCCATTGACGGCTACGCGTCCCTCAACCGGCAGGCCCTGGCGCTCCTGCGTCCCGGCGGCCTGCTGGCCACGGCGTCGTGCTCCGCGCGCGTGAACGGGGACATGTTCATGGGCGCCGTGCGCGAGGCGGGCTTCAAGGCCGGCGTGGACCTGGCGCTGGTGGAGGAGCGCTACCAGCCACCCGATCATCCGGTGCGCCTGCAGTTCCCGGAAGGGAAGTACCTGAAGTTCTACGTGATGCAGGCGGTGTAGCGAAGCCTCCTGCGGACGGGGGCGCCCGGGGTGGGGCGCCTTCCCGCGGCGCGGGGCTTCAGGTGCCGAACACGCGGTGCGCCACGCGGTCCAGCACGTCCTTGCCCCAGACGACGCTGGCGTTGCCCAGCTGCTCCAGGTCGCGCGTGAACTGGCGGCCCTCGGGCATCACCGTGTACGTGCGGCTGAGGAAGAGGCTTCCGCTCTCCGGCTCGAAGTCGACGGTGCCTCCGCCGGTGTCCGTGCCCTCGGCCTGCTGCTGCTGGAAGCCCTCGATGATGCCGGGCTTGGGCGGCTCGCGGAACCGGTAGATGAGGGCGCTGGCCTTGAGCGAAGGGGGGGACTCGATGTGCTCGAAGGCGTACTGCCCTTCGCCGTTCATCGCGCCTCCGAAGCCCTCCGCGTTGAGGCCCTCGGTGATGCCGGCACCCTGCGTCTGCAGGTACCACTTCACCAGCGCCCGGGCTGCCTCGCGCGTCATGGGCCCGCCCGCGGGAGGCGCAGGAGGCGCCATCCCGATGGTGGCCAGCAGCCACTGCAGTCCGCTGGAGAGGGAGCGACTCATGGCGTGATCACTTCGCGGGGACGACGCGATCCGCGACCCGGTTGAAGACCTCTTCGCCCCAGGTGAGGCTCGCTTCCAGCAATCGGTCGAGGTCGTCCTTGAACTGCTGCTCCGCCGGCAGCACCCCGTAGGTGCGGCTCAGGAAGAGGCTCTTGCTCTCGGTCTCGTAGTCCACCTTGCCGCCGCCGGTGTCCGTGCCGCGCTTCTCTTCGTCACGGAACCCGTCGATGACGCCCGCGCGGGGCGCGTCGCGGAAGCGGTAGATGAGGGCGCTGCACTTCAGCGCCCCCGAGTCCGCGGAGTGTTCGAAGTAGACCTGCGCTTCGCCGAGTGCGGCGCCGCCAAATCCCTTCGCGTTGAGCCCGGAGCCTTCCGTGTCTCCGTGGGCCCTCATGAATGACTGCACCAGTCGCTGGGCTTCTTCGAGCGTCATACGTGCAGTCATAGCACAGCCCTCCGGCTTAGAAATTGCCGGCGCGCGCCTGATCGAACGGGACGCGCTGGTTCAGGTACGTGTCGTTGATGTTGTGCGCACCCGTGAAGATGTTCTTGTCGGAGAAGTAGTGGATCTTCGCGTCCTTGCCCGCGTGGCGGATGAGGTCCAGGGGGCCGGTGCCGCTGGTGCCCAGGCCGACGATGCCGGGGACCATGTCCTTGTTGTTGATGTAGTGCACGTACTGCGGGCCGTCCGGGTAGGTGGCCGCCGCGGCGCCGAAGGTCTCCACCTGCACCTTGGAGAGCTTCTGCTCGATCTGCGCGGGGGACAGCCCGTCTTCGATGCGCATCCGGCGCGCCACGTCACCCAGCGCGCGCGAGGTGATGAGGCCGCCCTGGCTGTGCGCCATCAGGTGGATCTCCCGGCCCGCCTTCAGCTCGTTGTAGACGGTGTCCGCCAGCGTATCCACCGCCGGGTTCTTGCCCTTGCCCAGCTTGTCGCCCACGCACTGGGCCAGGTCCTTGACCATGCCTTCGGTGGCGTTGTGGATGCCGATGGCGCGCATGCCCGTCTTGTCCGCGAGGACCTGCAGCGTCTCTTCCTGGCCCGCCTTGTCCGTCTTGATGCCGTTGACGTAGATGACGGTGCCCTGCGCGTTCGGGTTGTTCTTGGGCGTGTAGGCCGGGACCTGGTTCAGCGGGGTGCTGGCGTCGAACGTCTGGCCGCCGGCGCCCACCAGCTTGCCGTCGAACACCTTGTCCTTGGAGCCCGCGGGAGCGGTGAACACGCCCGTGGGGGCCGCGGTGCGCACCGCGCTGTTCGTCGCGCGGGCGTCAAAGCCGTCCTTCACCTGGTTGGCCGCCTTGGGCGTCGCCACCGGGGCCTGCTTCGCGACGGCCGGCGTGGCGTTGGTCTGCGTCGTCGCCGTGGTGCGCGTGGCGTTGTTGATGGAGTTGCGGCCGCTCCCGATGGTTCCCATGGCTTGATGCTCCTGCGGATGACTTGAAGGGGGGAAGGAAAGCTTGAGACGTTGATCCATTCTCACCGCAAGCCGCCAAAAGTTGCGAGGGGCCCCCCGAATGTGTGTAACGCGCCGCGTAGCGAGTCCGTCAGAGGGAGGACGGACGGGAAGACGGTCCGGCCGCTCCGGGTAGGGCGGATTAAGGTGGCGACATGGTCCAGAAAGGTCAGTTCCTGGAGCGCTCCACGCTCATCCCCGTGGGGGCGGGTGGGGCGGTTCCGCTGGTGATGGAG
>NZ_RAWA01000422.1 GCF_003611675.1 Corallococcus sp. CA053C | reverse complement strand
GCCGAGTGGGGCGGCGGGGGACTTGCCTACATTGTCGGAGGATGGAGTTGTTTGTTGCGCCCGGGCGAATGGCGCCGGCATTTTGGCTGGCGGACTACTCCGTGAAAGCCGCGTTGACCGTGTTATCCAGAAAAGCTAATTCCACGGTCAGTGCGAGGGCTTCAAATCCGGTGCCCGCACGTTCCCCGAGAGGCCGAATGAAACTGAAACTGACCCAGGCGGTGAGTGTCATCTCCCTGCTGGCTGCGGCATGCGGCCCGATGCCCGAGGCGCAGGACTCCGACAGCGAGCAGTTCGGTCACACGGCGCAGCTGCTCCGCCGTGAGCGTGCCATCCCCGGCGAGTACATCGTCGTCCTGCGTGACGCCACGCAGGAGGTCCGGCAGCAGGGGGCGGCGAACATCGCCCGGGAGCTGGTGTCCCTCAACGGGGGCAAGGTGCTGCGGACCTATGAGCACAGCATCCACGGCTTCCTGGCGACCATGAGCGAGGCGGAGGCCCGTGGCCTGCTGTCCGACCCTCGCGTGGCGTACGTGCAGGAGAACGGCCTGATCCACCTGTCGGCGACGCAGACCAGCGCGACCTGGGGCATCGACCGCATCGACCAGCGGGACCTGCCGCGCAACAGCTCCTACACCTACAACGTCGACGGCACCGGCGTGCATGCGTACGTCATCGACACCGGCATCCGGCTGACGCACACCGAGTTCACCGGTCGCACCGGCAACGGCTACGACTTCATCGACAACGACAGCGACCCCACGGACTGCCACGGCCATGGCACGCATGTGTCCGGCACGGTGGGCGGCACGACCTGGGGCGTGGCGAAGAAGGTCACCCTGCACGGCGTGCGGGTGCTCGACTGCACGGGCTATGGCAACGACGCGCAGGTCATCGGCGGCATCGACTGGGTGGCGGCCAACCACATCAAGCCGGCGGTCGCCAACATGAGCCTGGGCGATGTCGGCATCCAGGCCATCGATGATGCGACGGAGCGGTTGATCGCCGCGGGCGTCACGACGGTGGTCGCCGCCGGCAACGACAGCGACAATGCCTGCGACTACTCGCCGGCCCGTGCGCCCAACGCCATCACGGTGGGCTCCACCACCAGCAGCGATGCCCGTTCGTCGTTCTCCAACTACGGGACGTGCGTGGACATCTTCGCGCCGGGCTCGAGCATCACCTCGGCCTCGAACTCCGGCAACACGTCGAGCACTTCGATGAGCGGCACGTCCATGGCCTCGCCGCACGTGGCCGGCGCCGCGGCGCTCTACCTGAGCGCCAACCCCTCCGCGACGCCCGCGCAGGTGCGTGACGCGCTGGTGAACAACGCCACGCCGAACAAGGTCACCAGCCCGGGGACCGGCTCGCCCAACAAGCTGCTGTACACGCTCTTCATCACCGGGGGCGGCGGCAGTGACACCACCCCGCCCACGACGTCCATCACCTCGCCCGCGGGCGGCGCCACGCTGAGCGGCACCGCGAGCGTGAGCGCCAACGCCTCCGACAACGTGGGCGTGTCGCGCGTGGAGTTCTACGCGGGCACCTCGCTGCTGGGCACGGCGACGACCGCGCCGTACAGCATCGCGTGGAACACGACGGCGGTGGCCAACGGCACCTACGCGCTGACCACGAAGGCGTATGACGCGGCGAACAACATCGGCACGTCGACCACGGTGTCGGTGACGGTGAACAACGGCACGGGCACCTGCTCCATCTCCGAGCAGCTCCTGGTCAACGCGGGCTTCGAGAGCGGCAACACGGGCTGGACCACCTCGGCGGGCGTCATCGACGGCACCACGACGGGCAGCGCGCCGCGCACGGGCACGTACAAGGCCTTCCTGAACGGCTACGGCAGCACGCTCACCGAGTACGCCTACCAGGACATCACCATTCCCTCCACGGCGTGCAGCGCCACGCTCAGCTTCTGGGCGCTCATCACCACGTCGGAGACGACGACCTCGACGGCCTACGACAAGCTGGCCATCCAGGTCCGCAACAGCGCGGGCACGGTGCTGGCGACGCTGGCCACCTACAGCAACCTGGACAAGGGCACGGCCTACGTGCAGCGGACGTTCGACCTGGCCGCGTACAAGGGGCAGACGATCCGCGTCTACTTCAACGGCACGGAGGACTCGTCGCTGAAGACGAGCTTCTTCATCGATGACACCGCGGTGAACATCGTCCGGTAGTCCTCCAGGCTTCCGTCATTCGATGTTCAAGGGCCTGGCAACCTCACCCGGTTGCCAGGCCTTTTCTTTGCCGTGCACGAAGCGGGTCTCCTGTTTCGCGTCCTGGCTCCGTCCACATCAGCACTCCCCGTCACGCCCATAGCCAGGGGGAAGTGTGGTACGAGCGGACATTTCCTGAAAACGGAGGCTCGCTGTGACGTTGTTTCGAGTGTGTCTGGCTTCGCTGCTGCTCCTGGTGGCCGCCTGCGGTGATTCGGATCCCGAGGTGACTCTTGATGCCGGCCAGTCCGTGCCGGATTCAGGTGCCGAGCCGCCGGATGCAGGCGCCGGGACGCCCGACGCGGGCCACGAGCCGCCGGACGCGGGCCACGAGACGCCCGATGCAGGTGTCGAGACCCCGGACGCAGGCCATGAGACGCCCGACGCAGGCGTCGAGACCCCGGACGCAGGCCATGAGACGCCGGACGCAGGTTCCGGGACGCCCGATGCAGGTTCCGGGACGCCCGACGCAGGTGAGGTTCCCGCGGGGAACGTCATCGACAACTGGGGCTTCGAAGAGTGGCCCGGTGCGCTTCCGGCGAAGTGGTACGGCAGCACGTCGAACATCTCAGCCGACGGCGTGGGTCGGGTGACGACGAATGCCTTTGAAGGCGCGAACGCGGCCCGGCTGACCAACACTTCAACCACGCACCAGCGCTTCAGCACCCTGGCGAAGTCGATGCGCGCGGGCCGCTACGCCTGCACCTACCAGGCGCGGGGCACCGGTGAGGTGCGAAACGCCTTCTTCGACGACGACTACTCCTCCTACTCGGCCTACACCAAGGTCGACAGCAAGGAGTGGAAGAAGCTGTCGTACAGCTTCAACCTCGCCGCTGACGTCTTCGATACCTTCGAGCTCATCTTCAGCGTCCGAAGCACCAGCGGGGAGCACCTCTTCCTCGACGATGTGCGCTGCGTGCGGGCCGACGAGCCGTGTGATGCCGTCAGCTGCGAGGTCTGGGAACGCTGCGTGAACACCACCGCGACTTGCGAGCCGCTCTCTGGTCGCTGCCAGGACGCCGCGGATTGCAGCGAGTGGCAGACCTGTGATGACACCCACACCTGTGTGGTCGCCGCGGATCGCTGCACCCGTCACGCGGATTGCGCGGGGACCCCGGCGACGCCGCGCTGCGACTTCGCCACGCACCTCTGCGTCGCGGGCGACCCCTGCGCTGGCGTCACCTGCAGCAACCCGGCGACGACCTGCAACCCGACGACGGGCGTGTGCGAGCTGGCCGAAGGGGCCTGCTTCACCACCTACGACTGTCGCGGTGCGCTGCCTGCCTGCGACCCGGCAACCCGGCGCTGCGTCTCCGCCGCCCACCCCTCGAACATCATTCGCAATGGTGGGTTTGAAAGCTGGAACACCTATTCCATCCCCTACTACGGGGACCATTACATCCCCGACTCCTGGTACGGCATCGACAACGGCGTCTCCGACCCGGGCACCGAGATCAAGCCCACGCGCCTCGTGCCCTACACGACCGCGGTGCACGGCGGCGCGAGGGCGCTGCAGTTCGTGGTCCCGATCCAGGTGGCCGAGCGCTTCTCCCTGGAGAAGTTCAACGTCCCGAGCGGAAACTACTCCTGTTCGTATCGGGTACGAGGCCACGGCAGCATCCGCCATCGCACCTATTCGAGCGGCGGCTGGAGCGCGCAGACCGACTTCGTCGCCGTGGACAGCGACGCGTGGCAGCCGGTGTTCTTCCGCTTCACCGGCAACGTGCGCGACTGGCGCCTGCTCCTCTATCCGAGCCGCAGCTCCGCCGACCGCGACCACCTCCAGGTCGACGACGTCGTCTGCACGAAGGACTGAGCGGACGCCTCCCAGCGCATCCGGCTTCTGAGAGGCATTGAACGAGCGGGCCGCTTCCTGGTGGGGAGGCGGCCCGTTCTTCATTCACCGGCCGAGGATGATGATGGCCATCCTCGCGATGAGCATGAGACCCCACAGGGGGCGTGAGGAGGTGGGGCGCGGCTACAGCTCCAGGATCAGAGCCCCTTCTTCTCCCGCAGCGCCCGCTCCACTTCAGGAAGGAAGGGGCTGCCGCCGCGCCGCGCATGTTCCAGCGCCTTGGCGTGGTCGAGCATGCCCCGCGTGAGCACCTCGGGCACGTAGGTCTGCTCGTGTCGCTCGATGTCGCCGCAGTCGAGGTCCGGCTTGAACTCCTGCCAGCCCCGGCCGCCGACGATGAGGGTGCGGAAGGCCTCGGGGACGGAGCGCGGCCCGCCCGCGTTCGCCCAGACGGGCGTGTGTGAATCCAACAGCAGCGCCCGCGCTGTCAGCGTCCCACCGACGCCCAGCACCGCTCCGTCCGTCCCCCAGGTGCCGACGATGACTCCGGACGCGGTGAGGTCGCGGTCCACCACCACGCGCGCGCTCGTCGCGTACTCGAGGCTCCGCGCGCGGAGGTGGCCCGTCACGAGGAGGGTGCTGGTGGCGTAGTCCCCCGTCGTGAGGAGGACGTCCCCTGTCGTCACGAGGTCCCCGTCGACGATGAGCGCCCACGGGCCCTCCCCGGTCTCCACGTCCTCGGACGTGTCGAGGCTTCCCTCGATGAGGCGCGGGCGCACCTCCGTGTCGACGAGGGTGCGCGTCTCGAGGAACCAGTCCCACAGGTCATGGCCGCGATAGCGCTCCGAGAGCTCCTCGAAGGACACCTCGCGGCCCTGCTCGTCCAGTCTCATGCTAGGCGTGGGCAACGCGCTGCTGCGGGGGCACCTCGCCGCGCAGCTCCGCGACCTCGGCGCGCAGCAGCCAGTCCGACGGGAAGTCGCTGGACGCGTGGGCGATCTGCTCCAGCCGCTCGGCGGACAGCTGCCCCGTCTCGCGGAGGCTGCGCACCTCCCGGTAGAGCTCCGCCAGGGACGGGTGCAGGGCCAGCGCCTTGCGCTCGCGGGCCTGCGCCTCGCCGTCGCCCGCGGTGAAGGCATCCAGCTCCCCGAACCACCGGTCCCACGCGCCCGGATCCGCCGGGCCGCCCGCCACCGACGGCAGCCGCTCCGTCAGGTACAGGCGCGCCATGGACGGCAACACCAGCTCACGCCCCGCGAGCGTCCCGCGCAGGCCAATCACTTCACCGCCGCCCACCGCGAAGCCCTCCAGCACCAGCCCGCTGTCCAGCGCGAGCCGGAAGTTGCCGCGCTCCGGCAGGGTGCCCTCGCCAAAGGCCACCAGGGCCGCGCCGTTGAACGGCTTGCCGTCCGCGTGGCCATGGCGCGACGTGAGGATGGGGCCCTCCAGCCGCGCCAGGGAGGTGGACAGGCCCGGGGCCACGTCCTTCACGGCCGGCAGCAGCTTCACCACCTTGCCCGTCACCTCGCGGCCGTCCGCGAGCACCAGGTGGTTCACGGTGCGGGCGCGCAGCGCCTCCTGCAGGCCCAGGTCTCCGCCGCGCTTCCACGCGAGCGTGGACTCGAACTCCGCCAGCACCTCGAACAGGTGTTCAAAGTCCCGCGCCACGAAGAGCTGCGGCTGCATGCGGGTGATGTCGTAGTCCGTGTCCGCGCACGCCACGCCCAGGGGCAGCTTCTTCACGTTGGACGTCAGGCAGTGCTTCGCCTCGCCGATGCTGGACAGCAGGCCCGCGCCGTAGATGCGCGGGCGCTCCAGGTCGCCCACGAGCCCGTACTCCGCGGTCCACCAGTACAGGCGGCTCGCGCGGGTGCTCTCGCTGGTGTAGCGGTGGCTGGCATTGGCGACCTCCAGGCGGGCCTGGGCGTGCGCGATCTCCGCGTCGCTCGCCGTCGGGTCCTCCTTCACCACGGACAGGTTGCGGATGGCCTCGAAGACGGCCTGGTCCTCCACGCTGGCGATGGCCTTGAACCCCACCAGCCCCACGGCCTTGAGGTACTCCGCGTAGCGGCGGTTGGCGATGATGGGCGCGTGGCCCGCGCTCTCGTGCACGATGTCCGGCGCGGGCGTGTACTGGATGTGCTCGTGCGTGCGGATGTCCGCCGCGATGGCCAGCACGCCCAGCGCCTGCAGCTCCGTGAACACCGCCGGCGGGATGAAGCCGCGCACGGCCACGCAGGACCAGCCCAGCTTCGACAGCTTCTCGTTCATCTCATCCAGGCTGGGGATGGCCTCCGCGCCAATGCCCGTGGCCTCCAGGCCGTCCAGGTAGACGGGGTGCGCCTTGTCCCGCAGGTGCCCGCGCAGCTGTCCCAGGATGTGCCGCCACACCGCCTGATCGCGGGGCGTGTAGGCCGCGTAGTCCTGGGCCACGACGTAACGGCGCAGGTGGGCGGGCAGGCGGGCAATCGTCCGTTCCGTGGGGGTCGTCACAGGGGGGGCTCCTTCGAGAGAAACAGGACACCTGGAAGATACCCATGTCAGCGGCGGACGGAAATCCGGCATAAAACGACGTCTTCGTCGGATTATCGCCGTTTCTGGAGCCGACGTCGCAGGCCGTCCAGCACGGTGTGGGCGCCGGGGCTGAGGCCGCCGGAGGGCCACAGGGCCACCACCTCCACGACCTGCGGCTCCTGTTCGCGCAGGGGCCAGGCATGGATGTCGGTGGGGAAGGGCTGGGTGGGGCGCACGTCGGGGGCGATGGAGCAGGCGCGGTAGGCGCGCAGCAATTCGTAGAGGTGGAGGAAGCTCTCCACGCGGCCCACCTCCTCCACGGTGACGCCGTGGGCGGCGAAGCGCGCGCTGTTGGCGCCGCCGTACGGGTCGTCGCGCAACCAGTCCACGAAGCGCTGACCCTGCAGGTCCTTCACATCCAGGGCCCGCGCGGTCGGGTGCGCGTGGACGAGCGCGGAGTCGGGGCCGGCGAGCACCACGAAGGGCATGCGCAGCAGGGACTCGGATTCCACGCCGTCATGCGGAGGCAGCGGGGTGAAGTCCAGCACCAGGTCCTGCTGGCGGGTCTGCACCTGGCGCACGAGCTCGTGCGAGCCGCCGAAGCCCACCACCAGCTTGAGGTCGGTGGCGGCCGCGTCCTGCGCGATGCCGCCCAGCAGCGACATGGACAGGGTGGGGTTGAGCCCCAGGCGGAGCGTGGGCTCCACGCGGGCCAGGTCCATGAGCCGCTTCATGTCCAGCTGGTGCAGGGGCGTCTGGGTGCCGGCGTAGAGGCGCTCGCCGCGCGCGGACAGTTGCAGCCTGCGTCCCGGGCCGCGCTCCAGCAGGGCGGCGCCGTCCGCGAGGGCCTCCTCCAGGGCGCGGATGTGTTCGCTCACCACGGAGCGCGCGACGCCCAGGTGTTCCGCGGCGGCGTCGATGCTGCCCGCCTCCACGGCGGCGGTGAAGGACTCCAACCAGACCAGGTGTCTGAGCAGCTTGCGCGGGGGCATGAGGGCCTTGCTCCTGGCGCACCCATGCGCCCCGGTGAGGTTGCGGACGGTCAGATGAAGTAGTCGGGGAACAGCTCCGCGCCGGGCACGGACTGGTACTTGTCGAAGTTCGTGACGCCCACGCCGCGCAGCACGTCCTCGTCGATGCAGAAGTTGCCGGTGAAGGAGCGGCTGGGTTTGGTGAGGATGGCGTAGGCCGCGTCGGCCATGATCTCCGGCGAGCGGCTGCCCTTGATGGTGTCATCACCGCCCAGCAGGTTCTGCACGGCGGCGGTGGCGATGACGGTGCGGGGCCAGAGGGCGTTGACGGCGATGCCCTCGTCCTTGAACTCCTCCGCCATGCCGAGCACGCACATGCTCATGCCGAACTTCGCCATGGTGTAGGCGACGTGGGGCCCGAACCAGCGCGCTTCCATATTGAGCGGCGGCGAGTTGTTGAGGATGTGTGGGTTCTTGGACTTCTTGAGGTACGGCAAGCACGCCTGCGAGCACGCGAAGGTGCCGCGCGTGTTGATGCCGTGCATCAGGTCGAATCGCTTGAGCGGCGTCTCCAACGTGCCGGTGAGGCTGATGGCGCTGGCGTTGTTGATGAGGATGTCGATGCCGCCGAAGGTCTCCACCGCCTTGGCGACGGCCGCGTGGATCTGCTCCTCGTTGCGGATGTCCACCACGCAGGGGAGGGCCTTGCCGCCCGCGGCCTCGATCTCCTTGGCGGCGGTGTAGATGGTGCCGGGCAGCTTGGGGTGCGGGTCGGTGGTCTTCGCGGCGATGACGATGTTGGCGCCGTCCCGGGCCGCGCGCAGCGCCATGGCCAGGCCGATGCCCCGGCTGGCACCGGTGATGAAGAGGGTCTTGCCTTGGAGGTTGGACATGGGGCGCATCCTCGCTGAATCGCGGGAGGCCGCAATGCCCGTCGTCGTGGACTTCGGAACGGAGAACATCCACGCCTCCCGGAGGTGGACAGGCGTTACGCTCCCGGGACCATGAACCGGCTCCTCCTGTTGCTCGTCGCCGTGGTGTCCGTCCGCTGTGCCCATGCGCCCGAGGCCCCGCCGCCGGCCCCCGCGCCGCCCGTCGTCGTCTGGCCGG
>NZ_RAWA01000421.1 GCF_003611675.1 Corallococcus sp. CA053C | reverse complement strand
CCACTGGTGAGCGTCCGCTGCCTGACGGCGGTGTGGCGCTCGGGGGTGACACCGGATCCAAGGGGCGAGGAGTAGCTTGCGGATTCCCGATGAGTCCCACGACAGCGACCGCTTCCTCCCTGCCCACCGTGGTGGGACCGCATTTCACGCTGGCCTCGTCCGCACGCCTGCTGGGCACGCTCCAGGTGGGGCGCGGGGCGGTCATTTCCCGAGGCACCGTCGTGCGCTCGGTCGGAGGCTCCGTGATGATGGGGGCCTCCTCCACACTGAGAGAGGACGCGGTGGTGGTGGGCACACCGGAGCGTCCCGCCTTCATCGGTGAGAAGAGTCACCTGGGGCCGCGCTCGCTCGTCATCGGCGCGCACGTGGGTGCCCTGTGCGACATCGGGGGCGGCGCCATCCTGATGCCGGGGGTGACGCTGGGCGACCGCTGCGTGGTGCAAGAGGGCGCGGTGCTGCCCCCGGGCATGGTGGTGCCGGAGCAGTCGGTGGTGTTCGGCCGGCCCGGGCAGGTGCTGCGGGTGCTCTCCAGCGAGGACCTGGCCCAACTGCAGCAGCGCCGGGGCGGAGACATGACCCTCTCCTCGCAGCCGTTGACCTCTTTTTCCGCGCGGGACCGCGCCGAGGATGCACCCATGGGCCAGCTGTATGCCTTCCGCGACCGCCACCCCTTCGTCCACCCCACCGCCACCCTCTTCTCCTCCGCGGAGATCTCCGGCGACGTCGTCATCGGCGCGGGCGCCATCATTGGCGCGGGCGTGAAGATCACCGGCGACCTCAACGGCCCGGTGCGCATTGGCGCGCGGGTGCAGGTGCTGGAGAACACGGTGCTGCACCTGCTGCCGGACACCATGCTGGTGCTGGAGGAGGGCGTGGTGGTGGGCCCGGGCTGCGTGTTGCACGCGTGCCATCTGGGCGCGGGCACGGTGGTGGAGCCCGGCGCCATCCTCTGCGAGGGCAGCCACCTGGGCAAAGGCTGTCACGTGGCCGCCGGCACCCTGGTGAAGGCGCACGCGGTGTTCCCGGACTACGCGCTGGTGGAGGGCTTCCCCGCCGTGCAGGTGGGCACGCGCACGTCGCCGCCGGAGCCGCCGCGCTGGGTGTTGCGTCCGGAGGACCTGCCGGGCCTGCGGCGCATGGGCTGAAGCTCCGTTCGCACGACGGGTTGATCCACCAGGACTGCTCGGGCATCGTCGGAGGCCATGGGCAGGCTTGAGCAGATAGAGGCAGTCCGAGCGGTGTTCGAGGTCGTGGGGCCCCTCTTCCTGGGGCTCCTCACCGGCGCGCTCCAGGAGAAGTACGTGTTCCCCTGGATGGTTCAACGGATGGGAGGCCTGGCCCGGTGGATCTCCACCCCTGCCAACGTCTTCCTGGGCGTGCTGATCATCTGCGTCTACCTGGCGGTGGCGGTGGCGTGTCATGCCTCCAACGCCCCGGAGACGCTGGCGTGGCTCCAGGCACACGCCGGCTTCCGGCCCCCGCCCGGGTCGCTCCGGATCGCCTTCTTCGCGGCGACCTTCCTCTGCGGGCACGGCCTCGTCATGCTCGGGGCGTCCCCTGCCGAGGAAGAAGGCGGACTCCCCGCGGATCCGCGCGCCGGCAGGCGCTCGTAGGCGCGAGGGCTACACCCAGAACACCACGTCGCGCTCCGCGTCCTCGGGCCCGGGGCCGTGCGCCCCTTCGCGCAACCAGCGGCGATAAGCCTCCACGTCCGCGTGGTGCAGATCCGCCTCCGTGCCCGAGTACACGCCGCCCCCGGGCCCGTCCGTGAGCCCCTGGCGCTGCGTCTCCATGATGACGACGTCCTGCTGGATGACCTGGCGCGTGTACCAGCGCACGAAGGGCGTCAGCGCGCGGCCCACCCACGCACCCGGAAGGTCCACCGGCAGCCGGTAGCTGATGGCCGTGTACACGAGCGTGTCCGTGGGCCCGATGGGCGTGCACTGCGAGTTGATGGCGAAGCCGCTGTCACCCCACTGGTAGTCCACGCGGGTGATGTTGGGCACGATGAACTCATCCGTGTGCACCAGCGGCAGGCCGCGCGGGTTGAACAGGCGGCCCAGGCCCGTGAGCGCGTCCTCCTCCTGGAGGTACGTCATCCGCACGCGGCCCGCGTGACGCTTCACCGTGGAGGGCACCCGCTTCCGCGTGGGGTTGCGGAACCAGCCCCGGTGCACGAAGGACGTGTGCGGCACGTCCATGAAGTTCTCCACCAGGTTCGTCACGCCGTTCGCGAAGCGCGTCACCATGAAGTAGACGGTCCAGCCGCGCTCGCCCCAGTAGGGCACGCGGAAGGGCTCGGCTCGGGCCTGCTTCACGTCCTCGCCCAGGTAGACGTAGACGAGTCCGTCCTGCTCGCGCGTGGGGAAGCGAGCCAGTCGTCCCAGGTCGCAGGGCGCGGGCTTGAGGCCTTCGTGCGCGCAGGCGCTCGCGTCCAGCTTCTCTCCGCGCTGCGGCGGCCCGAGCGCCGGAATCTCCACCACCGCGCCAGACGCATCGTAGACCCAGCCGTGGTACGGGCAGCCCAGCCGTCCGTCGAACACGTCCCCCTTCGACAGCCGCGCGTTGCGGTGGAGGCAGCGGTCGCGCAGCGCGGTGGGGGCGCCGTCCGGTCCCCGGAAGAGGACCAGCCCCGTGCCGAAGAGGGTGCGCGCCAGCGGCTTGTTCGCGGGCAGCTCCGTGGAGAGACACGCCACGTACCAGAAGTCCTTCAGCGCCCCACAGCGGGCGAGGTCGGCCTCTGCCTCCAGGTCCACCGCGGGGCGGGCGTGAGGGGGGCTCATCGGATGACGTGCGTTCATGGCGTTGCTCCCGCGAACCAGTCGGACCAGCCCGGTTGACGGTGCAGGTCCACGGGCTTGATGTCGCCCGCGCGTTGTCCCAGCTGGATGCAGCGGGCTTCGTAGCGCCGTGCTCCATGCTGCACGCGCACCGCACGCACCGGCCCGAGTTGTCCCAGCTCACGTGCGTAGCGGTAGTGGTGGCCTTCGCACAGCGCGCGCTCCACGGCCGCTGCCGTGGGTTCCAGCGGTGCGTCCGTTTCCAGTTCCACGAAGAGGCGGTAGGCCGGTGGCGTTCCCCACTCGGGGGCGAGCATGGCGAAGGCGGGACGTGGGGTGCCCAGCGTGGCGTCCAGCACCGTGGTCACCCGGGCGGCGGAGAGCTTCTCGCCCACCAGGTCCGTCACCGCGTCCGCGCGGCCCATGAAGCGCAGGCAGGGGGTCGCGTGCACGAAGCCCTCCACGCGGACGAGATCGCCCAGCCGGTAGCGCAGCAGTCCGCCGGACGTGGAGAGCAGTACCGCGTAGGTGCGGCCCGCCGTCAGCTCGTGCGCCAGGAGGGGACGTGCGTTCGGTTGATCCGGCTCCACGAATTCGAGGAAGTGGCTGCGCACCGCGAGCACGGGCGCGGGTGCATCGAAGAGCGGCAGCGTGATGACACCCTCCGTGGCGAGCAGGCCCTTGCCCTGCACCTCCACGCCTTCGAAGCGGCGACAGGCGGCGTCCACCGCGTGCGCCGCCTGGGCGTCCGTCCACATGCTCAGCAGCGCGAGCTTCGGCCACAGCGTGCGCGCGGATGACACGCCTTCTCGCAGGGCGGCGCGGAGTGCGTGGGCTCTCGCCGGGTCGCGCGTCCCCTGGAGTCCCTGCACGAGCGCATCCCAGCCTGCCGTGGTGTCTCCGGAGAGGGGCACGCCGTCCGCGTCGTGCTCAGGAGGACGCAGCGTGCCTTGCTCCAGGTCTTGCGCCAGCCGCTCTCCGTGTCGCTCCAGTGCGTCCATCAGCAGCGTGAGGAAGCTGGGGTTCCACACGCTCACCAGGGACAGGTCCGCGCAGCGGATCAGGAACCACAGCGTCACGTAGCGGCAGGACTCCACGTGCGGCGCCTGCCCCACGGTTCCGGGCACCGCGAAGACGCGCGCGAGCAGCGGCTGCAATGGACGCGGGAACCAGGCGCTGTCTTCCGCCGAGCCCACCGGGATGCCTCCCGCTGTCCGCTGCTGCCTGCGACCGAGCGGGGAGATGGACCAGTAGCTCGGTCCTTCGCGCACCGCGGGGCGACGCAGGAGCACTTCGTGCAGCATGGGCGCCAGTGCGCGCTGGAACTCGCCCAGCAGGCCGCGTGTCACGGGGACTGGCTTGGATGCGCCGGAGGAACCCCCGGAGAGTTCGAAGCGCAGCACGGGTTCGCGCGTGAGCACCCGGGTTTCTCCCCGGGCGATGCGCTCCACGTCCCCTGCCATCGCGTCCGGCGTGGAGATGGGCACCGCGTCCTGGAACTCCCTCGCGGTCCGCACGGATCCGAAGTGCGCGATGCGTCCCGCCTGCACCGTGCCCTCCACCGCGCGCAGGACTCGCGCCAGACCTTCCGCTTGCGCCACTTCCGGCTCGCGCAGTGCGTGACGGAAGCGCAAGGCAGAGGGTGTCAGCGCCGCCAGCGTCGCGGTCAGCATCCCGCGCGAAGTCAGCACGTCACGTCCCCACGCGGATCCGTGAAGCGTCACGCTCGCGGCGGGCGCCACGGCGCAGCTGTCCCCACACGCTGCGCCCCAGCGCTCGCAGCAGGTCCCAGCCCCGGATCTCCACCAGGCACACCAGTTCCTCACCGTCACCGTGGCCCGGGTTGCGCTCGGCGAAGTAGGCGATGTGCGGATGCCCCGCCGCGTCCCGGTCGATGGGCGAGACGCCGTCGCGCACGCGGTAGTGCGCTCCGTCGAAGCGCAGCGTGCCGCGCCCCGCGTCGTACTGCGCCCCGAACCACCGCGTCGCCAGCCCGTGCAGGAACTCCGAGCGTCCCTCCGGCGGCGCCCAGTCCCGTCTCGGGTGCGTGCGCGGGAAGTAGTTCACCGCCAGCAGGTACGTCTTGTAGCCCCCCGACAACAGCAGCCAGTACAGCGGCCTCCACGGCCTGCGCAGCTTGCGCGCGAGCAGCAGCCGGCCGAACACCACTTGCAACGTCTTGTGCCCCCACCAGTCCGGGTGGATGACCGTGTCGCCCGAATACAGCACCTCCACCCCACCCTCCTCCGCGAGGCGCACCGTGCTGAACCCCACCAACTCCCCCGTGCGCCGCGCGTGCAGCAGGAACACGTACTGCTTCGCGTCCAGGTCCTCCTGGAAGCGCTCCGCGCTCACGCCCACGTAGCAGCACTGCATCAACGCCAACATCCGCGCCCGCGTGTCGGCGTCCAGTTGCTCGCGCCGCACGGTGGTGCCCTTCATCGCGGAGAGCATCGCTTCAGCGTCCCCCCCGCCGCGCCGTGGGACCGGCGGGCTGACGCACTTCCTGGTAGCGATCCACCTCCAACGTCACCTCCTGCGGCTCCGCGCCATACCAGTGGAGGGTCGCCTTCACCGGCCCCGCATGACGGCCCAGGCCGAAGTGCAGGCGAGGATCCGCCGACGCGGAGAAGCCTCCCATCAGCCCCACCTCGCGCACCTGCTCCACGAGCTGCCCGCCCTCCTCGTAGGAGACGACGACGCGCGTGCCCACCGCGCTCCGGTGCGTGCGCTGGCCATCCCCCACGAGCGACAGCCCCACGAAGTGCGCGTCCTTGGCCGTCGCGCGCAGCGTGTTGCGGTACAGCGACACCGGCGCGTGCTGGTTGGTGACGAGCACGTCCAGGTCCCCGTCATCATCCAGGTCCGCCATCAGCACGCCTCGCGAATTGTCCGGCGCGTCGATGCCCACCTCCTTCGCCACATCCACGAAGTGCCCCGGCCGCGCGTCGCCCAGGTTGAGGTACACGCGGCGTGCCTCGTTCGGATAGAGCACGCGCCCCCGGATGTCGCCCCACTTGTCCGCGTACGTGTGCACCTCCGGGCCCGACTGCATCAGCTTGTGGTTCACGTACCAGTAGTCGTTGCGCTGCCCCTCCGGAATGCGCCACCGCGGAGCATCCAGGCGCGCGTCCACCATGCCGTTCGCCTGCACCAGGTCCGGCCACCCGTCGTCGTCCAGGTCCCCCACCGCCGCGCCCCAGCCGAAGCGGCGCTCGTTGAGCGCGCCCCGGAACGTCGCCTCGTCCTTGAAGCTGGGAACGAAGGGGTCCTCGCCCGGCCCCACCATCCACAGCAGGCTGCCCTCCGCCTGGAGCGCGTGGTGCACGTTGGACACGTACACGTCCAGCCACCCGTTGCGGTCGAAGTCCCCCACGCTCGAGTTCATGCCCTTGTACGTGTCGCGGCCCACCTCGCCGAAGCGCTTGCCCACGACGTGGCGGAAGTGGCGCCCACCCTCGTTCAGGTAGACGTCGTCCGGCCCGAAGTCGTTGGCCACGTAGAGGTCCGTCCACCCATCGTGGTTCAGGTCCACCGTGCTCACCGCGAGCGACCAATGCGTCTCGGGCAGGCCCAGCGCCACGACATCCTGTTTCTCGAACGTGCCGTCCCCTCGCCCCCGGTAGAGCGCGTTGTGCCCGCCGTTGTTCGCGTCGTGCCAGCCGTCGTGCATGAAGCGCAGCATCCGCCGGTCGCCCGCGTACTCCGGCGCGGGGAGCTGGAAGAGGTTGAGCGGCGTGGGCGTCGGGTAGTCCGGCAGGTGCGTCGTCATCGCGTTGAGCACCAGCAGGTCCAGGTGCCCGTCCCGGTCGTAGTCCAGGAACGTGAGTCCCAGGCTCACCGCGTGGTCCGTCACGCCCGCTGCCTCCGTCACGTCCTCGAAGCCCGCCGTCCCCGTCTCGCGCAGCGTGTTGCGCAACAGCCGCACCGGCCCGAAGGCCACCGCCACCGCGAGGTCCACGTCTCCATCCCCATCCCAGTCCACGAAGGTGCCGCCGCCCGCCAGCCCCTCCTGCTTGTAGCGGGTGGCGAAGCGCTCCAGCGCGGGCACGGCGACCCGTTCGAAGCGCAGGTCGCCCAGGTTGCGGTAGAGGCCCGCGTGGAACTCCGGCGTCCCCAGCGGGTGCGTGAGGAACAGGTCCAGCTTCCCGTCCCCGTCGAAGTCCCCGGTGGCCACCGCGTCCCCCACCGCCACCAACCACTTGGCCACGTGGGCCACGCGCGGATCCAATTCCTCCAGCGTGTGCCCCATCGTGGAGGACAGACCCGCGCGCGCGAGGTCCTGCGAGTCCAGGTGGAACGCGAGCGGCGCCGAGCGCTCACCGGGCGCGGCCATCACCGCGTGCCCCGTGGCCAGCACCGCCCCCAGCCCTCCCACCACACCCACGCGCCGGAGCACGTCCGGGGACAAGAGCCGGCGCAGCGACTCACGGCCCCCCGCGCGCCAGGCCGCCCGGGCGTGCATGAACACGAAGCGGCAGGTGGCCACGGTGAGCGCCGCGTAGAAGAACGTGTAGACGCTCTCCTTCAGGTGCAGCACCAGGTCCACGCAGGTGATGGCCAGGGCGAGCAGCACCTGCCCCTTGCGCGTGCCCGGCGACGTGGCCGGGTCGGTGAGCATGTAGAAGACGAAGATGAAGAACGAGGGCGCGCCCAGCGTGCCCAGGAAGAGCACCTCCGGCGGCAGGTGGTGGCGCAGGATGAACGCGCGCAACGCCGTCTGGAGCGCGTAGAAGCCGAGGAAGCTCACCACCAACCAGCCCCGGCCCACGCGGAAGAAGAACAACACCAGCGCCGCCATCACGATGAAGGCCGACAGCGCCACCTCGCCGTTGGCCCACTGGTACGCGGGCGCCGCGGTGATGAGCTCGCGCGTGACGAGCAGCGACACCGCCACCGCGAACATCGACGGGTTGAAGACGTGCCGCCCCTGGAACGTCAGCACGTACTTGGAGCCGATGGCCAGCCACACCGGCAGCCACAAGAGCGTGCTCGCGTGCGAGTAGTTGAGCAGCAGCGCCAGCGAGCAGCACGAGATGTACGCGGAGAGCGGCACCACCTTCTGCCGCTTGAGCAGCCACCCGAGCGCCGCGTCCAGCAGCGTGCCGGACACGACCAGGAAGGCCATCTGCCCGGGGCTGCGGTTGAAGCCGAAGAAGGTGAAGCCGAGCACGCCGTAGAGCGTGAGCAGCGCCGCGAAGGGCAGCCTCGGGTCGTTCCACCGGGGGAAGACCCAGCCGTACAGGGTGATGCGGGGGGTGGGCGGCACTGCCGCCGCCGGGGTCTCAACGCTCATGGCATCCGCCTTCGCGGCGGATACTACATGGCGCTGCCTGCTCCGACAGACGCTCCTCCGGACTGTGTCACTGGGGTTTCTTGAGGCTGCTCGGCAGCTGCGTCAGGCTGCCTCGATGCCCCCGGTGCGCCTCCGAAGGCAATCCACGCTACAAGTGCCCTCCCGAACCTCTCGTGCTGGGAACCCCGGCCGCGCTCCTCCTGATGCTCTCTTCTTCGACCCGCGTGTTGCTGGTGCTGTGCCTGATGGCGTGCGCGGGCGCGGCGGTGTTCTTCCGGCGCCGGCAGAACGCGGGGCGCGCGCGCGGCGGGCGCATCTCCGGACCCAAGCTGGCGTGGCTGCTGTACGCGGTCTTCCTCTGGTTCCTCGTGTGCCCGCTGGTGGCGCTGGATGCGTCCGTGCCCGGCGAGGCGCGCATCGTGCTGGGGGCGTTCGCGGTGTCCATGTGGCTGCGCGGGGCCGCGGAGCTCTACATGCTCTATGTGTCCCGCAACTGGCGGCCGCCGTATGGCGTGGGACATGACCTGGGGTGTATCGCGCTCGTGGGGGCGGGGCTCGTGTAC
>NZ_RAWA01000420.1 GCF_003611675.1 Corallococcus sp. CA053C | reverse complement strand
CAGGTACCCGGACCCACCCGTCACCAGCACCACGTCGTCCTTCAGCGCCTCGTGCATGCTCCACCCACCTACCTGCTCCGCGGGGAGTAGGTTTCAAAAGGAGAGCGTGTATATGTTGGTAACCGACGCGCACTTCAAGAAGGCACCTGGATGAAACTCGGTCACCTCGACCTCCCCTCCGAAGTCTGTCGCTCGGTCGGCGACGTGCTCGGCCGCATCGGCGACAAGTGGTCCGTGCTGGTCATCGTGATGCTGGCGGATGGCAGCCTGCGCTTCAGCGAGCTGCGCCGGGCCATCGGCACGGTGTCGCAGAAGATGCTGACGGCCACGCTGCGCGGGCTGGAGCGCGACGGCTACCTCACGCGCACCGTCACCCCGACCATTCCCCCCCGGGTGGACTACGCGCTGACGGAGATGGGCCGCGACGTGCTGACGCCACTCAACGCCCTGGCCCACTGGGCGCTCGCGCGCCGCGAACAGGTGGAGGCGGCTCGCAGGGCCTACGACGCGACCGCGAAGGACGCGGCGGCGCCAGACGAAGCGGCGACCTGAGACACAGCACGCCAGGAATGTGTCACCGCCGGGAGATCCAAACGTGCCCGTCGTGCGTATGGATGGGCGCGAGGGTTCCCATGCGGGTTTCCACGTGGGTCTGAACCCGTCGCGCGATTTCTTTCTGATCAGAAAATGCGACCCGGGCCACTCGGGGATGAACAGCCGTCGTGGAAACTTCCGCCCTACGCCATGAGAGGGCGCGGCATGTCAAACACGACAACCTTGCACGTGAGGCAAACTTGCAAGGAATTCCATGTTGCGCGTTATCATGGACAACGACACACACGCAGGGCCGACCTGGAGGATGTCATGTCCGGACTGACGATGATGATGGATGGCCTGGTGCACACCGCGGATCTCGAGTGGAAGCCGCTCGGACCTGGAACCGCCTACCGCCTGTTGCGCGTGAGTGCGGAGACCGGCGTGTGGAGCGCGATCCTCAAGATGGACAAGGGCGCCGTCTTCGCCCCGCACAAGCACCTGGGCCCGGCGGAGATCTTCATCCTCTCCGGCTCCACGCAGGACCGCCACGGCACCACCCGCGCGGGTGACTACGAGTTCGAGCCGCTGGGCGCCGAGCACCCCGCCACCACCGCGCTGGAGGAGTCGCTCGTCCACTTCACCGCGCACGGCCCCATCGCCTTCCACGACGAGAAGGGCCGCATCGCGATGCTGCTGGACTCGGAGTTCTTCCTGAAGGCCCAGGAGAAGGCGCCCGAGTACAGCATCAAGAAGGCGGCCTGACGCCTTGGCAGGGACACCGGGCCTGACGCACGGTGTCTCTGTTTCACGGCGAAGCGGTTGCTGTCTTTGAAGTCCAGCGGCCCCTTCAGGCCGCTTCGAGCAGGCGCAGGAAGGCCCGGGCCGCGTCGGCGTCGCTGATGCGCCCCAGCCCCTCACCCACCTGCAGCTCCGTGGACACGACGCCGGGCACGCGCGTCTGTCCGAAGCCTCCCGCCACCCACACGCGGTCCTCGCGCGCGATGCGGTCGCGCTGGCGGCTGTACACCCCGGGTGAGCCGCGCAGGAAGACGTGGAACATATTCGTCTGCACGGGCTGCGGCAGCACGGTGACGCGTGGGTCCGCCGCCAGCAGCGCGGTGAGCGCCTTCGCGCGCTTCACGTGGGCCGGGATGGCGGCCAGCGCCGCGTCCAGGCGCATGGCGGCGGAGGCCACGTAGGGCGCCAACTGGTACAGGTTGCCGCCGTGCCGGTGGCGCCACACGCGCGACTCGCGGATGAAGTCGCGGCCGCCCACCAGCATCGCGCCGCCAATGGCACCCACCATCTTGTAGAAGGACACGTAGACGGAGTCGAAGCCCTTGCAGATGTCCGCGTAGGAGCGACCGTAGAAGGGCTGGCTCTCCCACAGCCGCGCGCCGTCCATGTGCAGCTTCACCTTGCGCTCGCGGCAGGTGCGCTTGAGCGCGGTGAGCTGATCCCACGTCTGGAGCTGCCCGCCCAGCCACCGCACCGGCAGCTCCACGCTGACGGTGCCCAGCGCCTCCCGGGCCTGCGCCACGTCGTCGGCCAGGAGCGGCCGCGTCCAAGGGCCCAGGTACACCGCGCGCAGCTGGTGCAGCACCGCATAGCTGTCGTCCTCGTGCAGCACGTGGTGTGACGACGGGTGCACGCCCACGGTGCGCGGGCCGCCCGCGTCCGCGTAGATGCGCAGCGCGATGAGCTGGCCCATGGTGCCGGTGGGCATGAAGCACGCGTCCTCGAAGCCGAGCAGGTCCGCGATGCGCTTCTCGAACGCCTGCACGAAGTCGCCGTTGCCGTACACGTCGCTGGACAGGTGCTGGCGCTGCATCCACTCGCCAATGCGCACGTACTCCGCGCCGTCCTCCGCCGTGGAGACCGCGGACAGCGACGCGGTGCAGCCCCGCCGCAGCTGTTCGTACTCCGCCTGCGAGGGCTGCGCGCTCCCCACCACGCCGCCATCCGTGGCCGGTGTGGCGCGAACGGGCGCCACGCCCCCATCCGAGGCTGGGGCCGCGTCCGCCCGCGACGGGAACAGCGTGGAGCCCGCGAGCAGGCTGGTGAGTGCGAGGAACTCCGACCGGCTGAAGCGACTGTCCTTCATGGGCCCATCCCTCCTGAAACCACGTTCAAAGCCAGGTGGCGTCCTTGCGCCCCAGTCCCGCCAGGGCCAGCTCCGCGGCGCGCACCCCGAACCAGTTGGCCTCTTCGAAGAGCGCCATCCCGCCCAGGTCCGTGTGCGCGAAGTGCAGGTGCTGACCCAGGCTCTCCTGAGCGGCCTTGCGCGCCTCGCCCCAGAGGAAGCCCGGCTGGGGCCGCACCATCGCGTGACCCCAGCGCTGCACCTCCAACCGCTGCGTGAGCGCGCCCAGGCCCGGGTGCGCCGGCAGCAGGTCCGCCATCACCAGCGCCTCCCAGTCCCCGTACGTGGCGGAGAGGGCTTTATTGCGCTCGGCCTTCACGTCCGCGCCGGCCATGGGCAGGTACCACGTGAGCACCGTGGGGCCGCGCTCGTCCTGGCGCAGCGCCTGGTGCGTGGCCACCACGTAGCCCAGGCTCTGGCTCTCGTAAAGGACGTTGTCCCACGCGAGCGGGAAGCCGCGCGACGCGGGCGGCCCCGACAGCGTCAGGTTCGCCACCACCCACGGGCTGTACGCGAAGGCGTCCATCCACGCGGGCCGGGCCTCGCGCCACGGCGCCACCACGTGCGCGGCGACGAAGCGGGGACACGCCAGCACCACCTGCCGGGCCTGGAAGCCCCGGGGCGCTCCGGTGCGAGCG
Organism: Corallococcus sp. CA053C; assembly: GCF_003611675.1. Classification (GTDB taxonomy): domain Bacteria; phylum Myxococcota; class Myxococcia; order Myxococcales; family Myxococcaceae; genus Corallococcus. Next base: position 5,346 of record NZ_RAWA01000420.1, on the reverse strand, counting down.
TCCAGCGCCTGCACGCGACAGCCCCCTGCCCCCGGCTCCACCGTGTGCACCAGCACGTTGGCTTCCACCTGGCGCGGACCCAGCGACGACAACAACTGTCGCACCAGTCGGCCATTGCCCTCGGGCCAGGAGAGGAACCCGTCGCTGCGCTCGCCCTTGCCGTTCTGCCGCGCGGCGAAGTACCAGATGCCCGCCCAGGCGGAGACGTGCTCGGCGGTGGTGCCGTAGTCGTCGCGGCACGCGTAGTCCACGAACCACTTGAGCCGGGGTGAACGGAAGCCCTCCGCCTCCAGCCACCGCGCCATGCTCACCGCGTCCAGCGCCGTCCACTCCGCGTCATCGCTGGAGAGCGCCACGGGCACGCAGAACGCCTTGCGCCCCTTCGCGTCGCGCGCGGCGGCGAAGGCATTCATCCTCGCGTCGAAGCGCTCCAATTCCTCCAGGTCCTTCGCGCTCGCGCCCGCGCGCAGGTACAGCCCCTCGTACCAGTGGCCCCGGTAGAAGAGGCGCTCGTCGGGCTCCTGGATGAGCAGCTCCTCCGCGAACGACGGACGGCCCTCGTCGTCCACGCCGGTGACGGCGTCCATCTCCCGGAGCAGGCGCATCACCGGCCCGCGGTCCTCCAGCGGCGACGGCAGGTAGTGCGCCCCCCACGGGAACGCGGACACGCTGTTGCGCCCCGAGCGCGACGTGCCCCCGGCCTCCGCCTCCAGCTCCACCACGCGCACGTCCTTCACGCCCGCTCTGGCGAGACGCCACGCGGCGGACAGCCCGGCCGCGCCCGCGCCGACAATCAGCACGTCCACGGGTTCGAAGGTCTCAGCGCGCGGCAACGGGCCGCCCCTCAGCTTGTGGCCGGTGTCCACCGCGCGGTCCACGATGGCGCCCGGCACCGGCGCTCGGGGCGCCTGCTGGCGCTGACAGGCGCTCGCGACGGAGGCACCCAGGAACGCGGCCACCAGCTCGCGCCGCGTCAGTTCCACCGACGCCATTCCTCTTCGTAGTAGTGCACCAGCACCTGGTTGTTCAGCCGGTTCACCTCCGCCGGCAGCGGCGCCATGTCCGGCGCGAAGTGCGTGAGGGAGTCCAGCGTGTCCTCGTCCAGGAACGTGAGCCCCTCCGGCAGCGGGCGGTACCGGCCGGGCTGCTCCTGCGACACCATCACGTAGCCCCACTCGCCGAAGGACGGCACCAGCGCGTGGTACGGCTGCGTCCAGAAGCCCGCCGCCTTGAGCGTGTTCTCCACGCACCAGAACGAGCGCCGCGCGAACAGGGGGCTGGTGCTCTGGATGACCGCCACCCCGCCCGGCGACAGACGCTTCTTCAGGATTTTGTAGAAGCCCGTCGTGTACAGCTTCCCCAGCGCGAAGTTGTTGGGGTCCGGGAAGTCCACCACCACCACGTCGAAGGAGCCCGTGCCCTCCGACAGGAACTGCATCGCGTCCGTGTTGATGACGCGCATCTTCGGGTGCGTCATCGAGTGCCCGTTGAGCGCCGCCAGTTCCTTGTAGCCCGTGGCCAGCCCCGTGATGGCGGGGTCCAGGTCCACCAGCGTGACGGACTTCACCTCCGGGTAGCGCAGCACCTCGCGCGCCGCGAGCCCGTCACCGCCGCCCAGGATGAGCACGTTCTCCACCGAGCGCGCGCGCACCATGGCCGGGTGCACGAGGGACTCGTGGTAGCGGTACTCGTCGATGCTGGCGAACTGGAGGTTGCCGTTGAGGAACAGCGAGAAGCCCCGCTTGCCGCGCGTGACGATGATGCGCTGGTACGGGGAGCTGGTCGCGTGCACCACCTCGTCCGCGTAGAGCTGGTCCTCGTAGAACGTGGTGAGCCGGTCCCCCAGCGCGAAGCACACGAGCAGCCCCGCGCACAGCACCACGGCCTTGATGCGCAGGCGCACGGGGTTCGCGAGCACGGGCGCGAGCAGCCACGTGCTCCACAGCCCCACGCCCGCGTTCAACAGGCCGAAGAGGAGCGACGTGCGCACCAGGCCCAGCTTCGGCACGAGCAAGAGCGGGAACGCCACGCTCGCGGCCAGCGCGCCCAGGTAGTCGAACGTCAGCACCTGGCTGACCAGGTCCTTGAACTTGAGCTGGTCCTGCAGGATGCGCAGGAGTAGGGGAATCTCCAGCCCCACCAACGTGCCAATGGCCAGCACGCTGCCGTAGAGGACCACGGGGAAGACGCTGGTGAGCGTGAAGGTGAGGAAGAGCATCGGCGCGCACAGGCCGCCGACGAGCGCCACCGCCAGCTCCACCTCCACGAAGCGCTGTGCCACCCCGCGCTCCACGAAGCGCGACAGGTAGCTGCCGATGCCCATGGCGAACAGGTAGCCGCCGATGACGGTGGAGAACTGCGTGATGCTGTCCCCCAGCAGATAGCTGGCGAGCGTCCCGACGATGAGCTCGTAGATGAGCCCGCACGTCGCGATGACGAGGACGGTGAGAAAGAGCAGCGTCTTGTTCAAAGCGTCACGTCGTTCAGCCGCTGATGGCCGCCGCGATGATGATGGCCAGGCCCAGGATGAAGGAGCCGATGACGATGCCCAGCGCCGTGTTCTGGTCGGCTTCAATCTCCTTGTGCACGTCGTACGGGAGGATGAGCCGGATGACGAAGAAGCCGGCGACGAACACCGCCAGCCCGATGATCGAATAGATGACGCTCGCCAGCACGCCCTGCAGCGTCACCACCACTCCGAGCAACAGCAGCATCACTTGCCTCCCATGAATCCGCCGGTCCACAGCAGCACGCCGCCGGGGCCGCGCCGCACATCGCCCGTCACCCGGCCGCGCTCCTCGCCACTGAACGGAGCCCAACCGGTATAGGTCGCCCACCCGTAGGCCAGCAGCACCAGCCCGCCAAGGTACTTCATCGTCCACCTCCGTCCGCGCTCACCGCGGGCCTACTGCAGGTTGCTTTCCTTCCAGCGCTCGGTCTCGAAGCCGTTGGCGCCAATGAACGACAGCCCCGGCGACAGCAGCAGCAGCACCAGCGCGATGACGAACCAGCTCTCGTTGGGCGTGTCGTGCGTCAGCGTCACCCGGTACCCGATGCCGCCCCGGGTCGCCACCTGGAGCCCCAGGTTCGGGTCGAACGACGTGGTGGTGCGCAGCACGTACTTCCCCGCGGGCACCGTGGACAGGAACACGCTGCCGCTGTTGCCGCCCTCGCTCCAGGAGCCGTCGCTGTCACGCCCGTGGTAGTAGCTGATCTCCTCGTAGAAGCTCACCACGTCCTGCGTCTCTTGGTTCACCAGGTCGCCCTGCACGCCCACCCACGCGTTGTCGAGCGCCTCGGTCATCGCCACCTGCACGCGGACGTTGCCCGCCCGGGTGAGTTCGAACGGTTCGCTGAACACCATGGAGGCGGGGGTGCCCGACGCCGCGTCTCGCGGCACCTTCACCAGCAGGTCCAGCACCTGCGCGTTGAGCGCCCGCGCGTGGAGGAAGGCCGACAGCGCGAGCAGCCCCACCACCCAGATGCCCGTCCACGCGAGCGTCTGCATCAGCTTCTTGCGGCGCGTGTTCGGCTGGCTGGGCGCGATGCCCCGGGGCGCCGGCAGCTTCTCCTTCAGCTTGAACGCGGCCTGCACCTGCTCCGGCGTGAGGTACTCGCCGTGGGTGTACGTCACCTCGTTGTCGGTGGAGTCCTCGTTCACGGAGTACGGCGGCGCGACGTACTCGGTGGCGCGCGCCGTCTCGCCCTGGAACACCTTCCAGTAGAACTCGCCCACCACCGCGTCGGTGACGGCGGTGACGGACTGGAAGGCCTTGTAGCGCCGGCCCTGATAGTGCGCGGAGGTCTGCGGCACCACGTCCGCGTCGCCCGCCGCCAGGGGCTTCAGGAACACCCAGTGGCCGTTGGACTCCATCAGCCAGGTGAAGCCGCGCGTCGGGTGGTAGAGCAGGTACTCCAGCCACGGGTAGCGCGTGCCCTCCACCACGCACGAGCGCTCCTGGTAGCCGATGACGATCCACTCCACCCCGTCGAGCGTCCCCTTCATGCCCAGCGACAGGTCCGCCCGGAGGTCCGGCTTCTGGAGCAGCTTGAGGAACGCCAGCTTGCCGTCGCGCACGTCCAGCAGCGCGCCGCAGTACGGGCACGCCACGCGCATCGTCTGGTCCGGCGCGCGCAGCTCCAGCGGGCCGTTGCACTGGGTGCAGCGCGCCTGCTGCAGCGTGGCCTTGCGCACGCGCGGGCGCAGGTCGTTGGCCGGGATGCCCAGCTGCGACAGCTCCAGCTTCTGCCCCAGGAACATCTCCGGGTCGCGGTCGCGAGTGCCGAAGTCCAGCGTGACGAACAGGCCCCGGGGGCCGGTGGCGTCCACGTAGTAGGAGTCCTGCGTGGGGTCCACGTCGCTGGGGAGCTGCCCTTCCGCCGCGACCACGCGCCCGTGGCCCCGCTCCTCAATCACCAGCGGGCGGTTGCGCAGGCGCAGCCGGTCACCGGGGTGGAGCGCGTCCAGCTCCAGCCCCTCCTCCACGCCCGCCTCGAAGAGCAGGTGGAAGGCGCCCTCGGACTCGCTGAGCCAGCCGGAGCGGCCGTCGGACATCTCCACGAACCACTCGTCCCAGGGGCCGGCGCCGTGGTCCTTCTGGAGGTGGCCCACGAGCTGGTACGAGGTGCTGTTGACGCGCCCCTCCAGGCCCAGGCGCAGCGGGGAGTCGGTCTCCACGATGCGGGCCACCTTGCCGTGGGACTCCAGGTCCACGCCGGTGCGCGCCACCATCGTCTGGCAGTGGCCGCACACCACCACCTGCGCCGAACCGACGGTGAACTCCACGCTCGCCCCACACGACGGACACGCCCCCTGCGTCACGCCTCCACCCCTCTCGACAGCTCTCGCACGCGGCAGGACGTGGCGCCCAGGTACCGGGCCGCCAGCGCGGCGAAGTCCGGACAGGCGCGGGTGCGGCAGCAATAGACGTTGAGCGCGGCGAAGCCGTGCTCCGGGAAGGTGTGGATGGCCAGGTGGCTCTCGGCCAGGAGCGCCAGGCCGGTGATGCCCCCGGGCTCCGGGAAGACGTGCCACTGGGGCTGGCCCACGACCTTGAGGTCCAATGCGACGACGAGCGCCTCGAAGAGGGCCGCCAGGGCGGGCGCGTCCTTGAGCCGTTCCGGCGCGCAGCCGCTCGCGTCAACCAGCCATTCCTGTCCGGTTGTCACAGGGAAAACCTCCGGGGATGGCTGGACTCTTTAGCACGCCGTGGCCGGGTCGAAAGCCGCTAGGATGCGACCGCCATGCGCACCCGATTCCTGACCATTGGTTTCCTCTGCCTCGCCCTCACCGCGTGCTCCAAGGACAAGGAGTCCGAAGGCAAGGCCTCCCCGCCCCCCACGGGC